>NZ_JBHUEM010000052.1:77684-100519 GCF_042680805.1 Bacillus salitolerans
AAAACGAATTACTTACCTGTGCCGTGCAAATACTACCTCGTTTCTCGATTTACTTACCTGTAAGCTGAAATTACTTACCTTTAAAACGAATTACTTACCTGTGCCGTGCAAATACTTACCCCGATTCACGATTTACTTACCTGTAAGCTGAAATTACTTACCTCGTTTCACGATTTACTTACCTGTAAGTCGAAATTACTTACCCCGATTCACGATTTACTTACCTGAAAGCTGAAATTACTTACCTTTAAAACGAATTACTTACCTGTAAGTCGAAATTACTTACCACGATTCACGATTTACTTACCTGAAAGCTGAAATTACTTACCTTTAAAACGAATTACTTACCAGGCTCGCCAATTTACTTACCTCGTTTCTCGAATTACTTACCTATGCCGTTCAAATACTTACCCCGCTTCCTGATTTACTTACCTCCACGGAACAAATACTTAACCATTCACTTATCTCCACTACGATAACAAACACATTGTCTCGGTACATTTCCCGTGTCTATTCTCAAATTAAGACAAATACCCCTTTCGCCGCAGAAAAGGCGTTCATACAAATATAGAGAGAATAAAAATGGAGGAGGTAAAATAGATTGTTTGCTCCCAGACAAAACCCATTTGCTTATCGGAATCCACCTATACGACAGCCTTTTTTTACTCAGCCTAGAGGTCAGGTTCGCCCAGGAAGAAGAATGATAGGTCAACCGAACCAGCCAAACAGCCTATTGTCTCATTTTAGAAATGAAGATGGCAAGTGGGACTTTCAAAAGATTGCGTCGACCGCATCACAAATGAGAGGGATGTATAATCAAGTAGCAGGTTTTGTACCAATGATTACTCGTTTTCTTGGTAGGTAAAAGCACAGAAATAAAAGAAGCTGGTTCATTTCAAAATGAACCAGCTTCTTCTTAGAATATAACTTACCTTGAAAACACTTCATATATCCCAAACTTCAAATACTCACCTTCGTCAGCTGCTAAAAGCTTCGGGTGGTCATAGCCAGCGCCGCTCCAGTGAATCTCTCTTAGCACTTTACGGGCATCTAATGCTGCTTCCTGGATCACTTGTTTAAAAAGCTCAGGTCGTAAATGGAACGAGCAGCTAGCGGTAATGAAAAATCCGCCTTCTTTCACAAGCTTTAAACCATTTAGGTTAATATCTTTATAGCCGCCCATTGCCTTTTTAACAGCATGAGCAGACTTGGCAAAGGCGGGTGGGTCGACAATGACGACATCCCATTCCTTCCCTTGTGAAACGGCATCACGAAGATAATCAAACGCATTGGCTACTACGTATTCAACGTTTGTAAAGCCATTTAACTCAGCATTACGCTTTGCTGTTTCAATCGCATGCTCGGAAATGTCGACCGCTGTGACATGCTTAGCGCCAAACGAACAGCCATTCAGCATGAACGAACCCGTGTGGGTAAAACAATCAAGTAACGTCGTTTCTGGACCAATCAATGGTTTGATTGCTGCTCTATTTTCACGCTGATCGAAGAAAAAACCTGTCTTCTGTCCGTCTTTGATATCGACAATATATTTGACATCATTTTCTTCAATCACAATCTCAGTATCAGATTCACCATACCAAAACCCTTTTTCTTGCTGCATGCCTTCAAGCTCGCGAACATACACATCATTTCGTAAATAGATGGCCTTGGGTTCAAATACCTCTAGTAGACCTTTTAAAATCCACTCTCGTCTTACCTCCATACCTAGTGCCATAATTTGTACAACGAGTACATCTTCATATTTATCCACAATCAGCCCAGGTAGAAAATCAGCTTCGCCATAAATAGCTCGGCAAGACCTAACGTCAGGAATTAATTTTTGACGTAGCTCCCAGGCTTTCCTAATTTTATTTACAAAGAATGCCTCATTTAGATCTTCCTGTGTATATGTAAGAATTCGAACAATCATTTGAGAATTTGGGTTAATAAATCCTCTCCCTAAAAAATGCATTTGATGGTTGTAGACATCAACTGTATCCCCAGGGGAAAAATCTCCTTCAATACGAGCAACTTCACTCCTAAAAACCCAAGGATGACCTTGCTCTAACCGTTTTTTTCTTTTTCTCTCAAGTACCACTTTTGTCATATTTGCATCACTCCGAAAATTGTCTCGCTTTTCATCATACAGAATGTCCTTCTGTAAAGCTAGTTTTTGTACAAGTAGTTTGTCCAACCTTACTAAAAATCAATATAAAATAAATGGTCCCTATAGAAAGGGACCATTTACTAGTGCTACTGCAATTGAGTTTGATTCATGGTTGTAAAGCTACCAATCATTTGGTTCATGTCTTGCGCGGCTAATTGTGGTACTTGGTAGTAATGCTTTTTATTTTGGTAAAGGAAAATTTCATAAGCCATTTCAATAAAGTTTGGAATGCTATCTGCAAATACTCGGCGCAAGACAGGGTTGGTCGTTTCGAGTGAGGCAATCGTTAGCTGTGAAGCAGTTGCTTTCACGGCACATGCCATCATATTACAAATGCATTCATCATTAATTTCGGTTGTTGCCATTGCTGGCTTCTTCGGTTTTGAAGGCTTTAACCCGTATACAACATCGTTGTCTTGGTTCATTTTATACTGTGAAGTAGGTTTGGAAGGATCTTGACCGCTACTAAACGCTTCCACCATCACGTTATATTCCCCAAGCATGAATTGTTGCTGACGAGAGAAGATACTTTTTAGCTCCTGATCTTGAACCTGCTGACCTAATAGTAAATATTGATCAGATAAACTAATTAAACCAGATAAAACTTCATGTGCTTCAAACACCTCATGTCCGCCGTGTTTCATTTGCTGTTGCATTGTATTTGAAGGCATTATTGTACCAGTTGCCGTTTGGCCTTGAGTTTGTTGTTGCATCCGAATCCCTCCACCAAAATAATTTTGAACATGGCCCTTGCCATGCCCATCCATTATTTTGAGTAAAAAGAGATTTTTCATGCTTGGAAATTCTTTTTGTGTAATAACAAAACTACATTTTTTCGACCTTTAACAACTGCTCATTCAGTAGCCTCGCTTTTTGCAAGGCATCTACATCGTTTTTAATATCACCAGGTTTTCGTGCATGACCGATGACATAATCCTCGAAAGGCATGGAAACAAAATCAAAAATATACTGAAACTGCTGAATGAGTGGGAAGCCTTTGACACGAGGGTGATCACCTCCACAAAGTACAACCATTGCTTTCTTTTTACTCATTTCAGCTTTAAAATCAAACCGTTTATCCCGTAGGCTTTGAGACCATCTATCCACAAAATTTTTCATATGTCCGCTCATCCCATACCAATAAATGGGGGTGGCGAAAATGAGTAAATCAGCTTCTAGAACACTCGTGATCATTTCATCATAATCATCATCGACAGGATCAAATCCATGCTCATCATGTCTTTGGTCAATAATTGGACGTACGTTGAAGTCTCGGAGTTTAATCTCTTTATACGGAAGTCCCTTAACCACTAAGTTGGATAAGTATTCAGTATTTCCGTCTTCTCTGGAACTTCCTTGTAGTAGCACAATCGTCATCATAAACCTCTCCTTAAATAAACATACTTAATATAGGAGTACGCGTTATCTTGGAAAAATAAACCGTTTTTCTGTACAAAGCAAAAAGAAATGGAAATAATAAAGATAATTAGGTTACAAATAGGAGGTATAATATGGATCAAGAAAAGGACCGAGATCCAGAAAAGGACAATCAGGAGTTCAAATATGATGATCCTGATTTTGATTGGGATGCCTATTTTACAGAAAATGATAAGGAATGGGAACAGGAAAAGCAAGTTCAAAAAAAACAAAAAACGAAAAAATTTAGAATGATTGGATGGATCATAGTAGTAGTTCTATTAATTAATGGATTGGCCATTTGGCCACAAATTATTAATCTACCTGCAATCGACTTTTTAGCCACTTCAAGTCGATTGTCTCAGCAGGAGGACATAAAAGCTTACAAGCAATCTGTTGTCACCATTGACTGGGATGGTGTAAAAGGAACAGGATTTAACATCGATTCATCAGGACTTATTATTACAAATGAACATGTGGTTGGACATGCTAACAAGGTAAATGTTCATTTTAAAGCAGGTCATTCATATGTTGGAACAGTGCTTGAAAAGTACCCTGAACTAGACATCGCGATTGTGGACATTGAAGCGGAAAACCTTCCTGTGCTTTCTCTTTCGTTTGAAAAACAATGGGAAGTAGGAGATGAGGTTAACTTTATTGGAAATCCGCTTGCCTTCACACAAATTGCGAATGAAGGTGAGATTGTCGGGGAAACTTCTTTACGAGATATGAATGTTCCTTTAATGATGATTCAGGCACCGATTTATAAAGGAAATAGTGGAAGTCCTGTCATTAACAAAAAGGGGGAGGTCATCGGGGTTATATTTGCTACCCTTCGAAACCCGTCTATAGATACGAAGGAGATTGTTGGAGTTGCGACACCAACGGTATACATACAAGAGATATTAAAAAAGGTGACAGAGGAATAGTCTGTCACCTTAATTTCTTTTCATAAAGTTGTAATTCAGCGGGGAAAGGAGCAGTAATTTGAACATCTTCCTTCGTTATAGGATGAATAAACGATAAGTAAGCGGCATGGAGGGCTTGGTGTTGTATGTCTGTTGTTGGACCCCCATATAGTTTGTCACCCATAATGGGGTGTCCTAGATGACTTAAATGCACACGAATTTGATGTGTTCTCCCAGTATCTAATTGAAGCTTAACCTTTGTCACATTAGATGCTTGAAACGTTTCTACTACCTCATAATGTGTGACTGCTGTTTGACCTGCCTTTGATACCCTTCTTCTTGTTGGGTGGTGTCGGTCCCGGCCAATTGGCTCTTTAACCGTTCCCCGTGTTTTTTTCATCAATCCACTTACATAAGCGATATATGTTCGTTTAATTTCTCTATTTTCTAGCATTTGGTCAAGAAGGCTACTTGCCATCTGATGCTTCGCAAAAAGAATTGCTCCGCTCGTATCCCGATCTAGCCGATGGATATGTCTCACCTTGGCATGAATACCAGTTAGCATCCAATGAAAGGCAATCCCATTTGCTAATGTGCCTACTTGACTTGGTTCATTTGGATGTGTGTCCATGGATATAGGTTTACTCGCAACAAGTAAATGATCGTCTTCAAATAGAATGTCAATAGAAAGGTCTTGCGGTAGAACTCCAAACTCCTCGTCTATAAAGCATTTTATCATAAGCTGTTCAGTAGTCATGAGCTTCGTGCTCCACGGCTGATCTTTCCCATTTAACTTAATTCCTTTTTCCATTCGAAGACTATGTAACAGCTTTTTAGGTATTTTCAGTTCCTCTTTTGCAATCTCTTCAATGGATCTATCTGCCCATGTTACTGGTGCTTGTATTTCAAGCCACTCCCCTTTTCGAGCCGTATGAATCATGACATTTCCCCTTTTGTTTCATGCTTTTTGGTCTTGAAGAAATGAACCGTTCTAATTGTAAACATGACTAGCAAGAACACAATATATCCAAGAGATATGGCTAATCCCACATAGGCGAGTCCAATCATTTTTAATCCCATATTGAGGACTGTAAATGCATAGAGTATGCCAAGGAAACGTTTGATCTCATCATCATGATAAAGCTTTGTAATGTAGGCCCCGATTTGACCACCAATAACAGATCCGATAATTAACGTAAGTCCAAGGACATAATCAATCTTCGTGCTTGTAGAATAGGTAATAAATCCTGCCGTAACGATAAACAATACGGCAAATAGACTAGTACCAACAGCCGTACGTGGAGGTAAGGACAAGAA
The DNA here is from genome assembly GCF_042680805.1 of Bacillus salitolerans. Lineage (NCBI taxonomy): Bacteria > Bacillati > Bacillota > Bacilli > Caryophanales > Bacillaceae > Bacillus > Bacillus salitolerans. The sequence continues at coordinate 83,493 of NZ_JBHUEM010000052.1, forward strand.
TGTAATGGAAAGGGGGACGATAATAAATCCTCCGCCAACACCAAGAGTCGTCGACACAAAGCCTGCAACAAATCCAATCAATAGTGGTGCCACCCAATTTATTCGACTGCCTCCTTGATTGGTGTCCTTAGGTACCTGTTTCTTTAGCATTGAGTAAGAAAAATAGCCGGCTAATAATATATACAATAAAGGGATTACAATGTCCTCCAGCTGCATTCTCTCTAGAAATAAGACAAGCGGATGGGCGACCTGAGTAGCAACAAGGCCAGCTCCTGCCATCATTAACCCCGTTTTAAATTGGATGTTTTTCATTCGAAAGTGGGCGACAATCCCTGAAAAGGATGTTCCAATTGTATAAAGTAAACTAGTAGCAATCGCAACGATCGGCGATAATCCCATTAACAACAAAATAGGTGTTAAAACAAACCCACCGCCAATACCGAAATAGCCTGATAAAATGCCGACACTTGCGCCTAAGATGATATATAGTACGTAATCCAAAGCCAATCTCCTCTCGAAAAATACTCTCTAATCATTCATTATGAAGAATGGAGGGAGACATTACAACTTTGATCCACAGAAACTTAGAAATAAAACAACAGAAAAAATGGCAATGTTAATACAAGCAACCCGATGAAATAGATAAATGGAGGAGCAAATGTATTACCATCTTTTCGAACCATTTGCCCAAAGGAAAAAGTATAATAAGAAATATACATACAAACGACAACCACTAAAAATGGCATGTGATCAATCCTTATCTCTTATCTCGTGTTCAGTGTGGGGACGTAACTTCTTACCAAAATCTCTTATGTTCACATCATACGTAAGTGATATGTGCGAGATTGGGTATTTCTCTCTCCAATTAAAATCTTCGAATTCTTTAATGGTTAGGAATTTTTTTCGTACAGCTAATGCCCAGTAAAAGGGATCTCCTTTAATTTCCTCTTGGGATTTTTTAACTAAATTCATTCCTTTTCTCTCCAATTCAGATTCAATATGCTCCTTTAATAATCGCTGCTTTTCAATGTCCTCCACATAATTCACCATACTTGGAATTGAAAGGATTCTTACTTCCATATCTATCGTAACGTGTAATTTAGGTATGCTATCCTTTAAATCTACATCTATATCCGTACCTAATGTATACCCTTTAATCACAATACGGTGATCAGGATCAAGAGGATCTACATACGTAAAGATCATCTGTTCCGGATCTATATCTGGGCGAAACATAAGAGCAAACCTCGTTTCCTCACCGGTAAGAGTACTCACCATTTTTCCATCCTGAAAAACCGCAGCACCGATTAATTGAATTTCTGTTCCACCTTCAATATCAACCTGCCCAGGTAAATATTCATCTTCATTTCCGGCTTTATTAGTTTTTGATCTTTCAGTAGTGGTGTATGAAGCTAATATCCCGCCTTTATCCGCCTCGATACCATGGAAAAAGGTTTGCATCGTTGAATCTGGTACAAGCGCATTCTTTTTCCATCTTCTTTCCATGAAATCATAGAATTTGTGCGGACTTGCTTCCAAGGCAGATTGGCTTTTCCTTAAGTATTCAGCGGCCCTTTCCTTCGAAACCATTATCGTCATTTCTCCGCGAACTTGCCTTTCTCTTTGAATACTACTAACTAAATTAAGAAATTCATTTGACCGAGCAAGCTCTTCACCGATAATGATAGCCTTTGTATGATAATAATTTAATCTCCTTGTTTCTGACGTGTTAGCCAAATCTCGTGCTGATAAAATATCAGGAGCACGAATCGTGATGACAACGGCTTCTTCTTGTTCCTTTCCCTGTTCTTGAGTTCCACCTTGCTGTCCGGGGATAGGATTTGCTAGTTTAAATGTAACGTCGATTCCTTTTGCATCTTCTTCCTCTGGTAAGTCCATTCCTAGTGCAACAACGAATCCTTCTTCTTCTATTTCAATTTTGTCACCGCAGCCACTGAGCAAAATAAGTATAACAAAAAGTAAAGATAGGCTCGTCCATTGTTTCATTTTGAGAACTCCCCCTTTAATTTGGCAATCGTCCAGATAAGAGGAGGTAAAATAAGTAAAAAAATCCAGCTTGCATTTAAAATATACTGTACTCTCAGAATAAGTGTATTGTAAATAAGATTTTGTGGGATGGAACCTAATAAAACCGTTAACGCTCCAAATGGAAGTAGCAATGGCTCAAATTCCTTTATTTTTAATGAATAGGCAAAAGTAGCAACGGAGATATATAGATAAACCGCAAAGCGGACAACCGTTGCAACACTCCAAAAGCCTAGAAACAAAGCCTCGACATTCGATAAAAAGCGTCCGACCTCAACTGATCTTGTAATTTCCTGAAATGGGTACGGAATATGTTTAATTCCTGTGTAATCAAAATACATGATAAAGGTGGCATAGAAGATGACGAGCTCAACGATGACAAAGATGTAAGCCGCAATACTTGCTTTTTTAAATGCTGTATAGTTCTTAAAGATTGGGAAGACAATTGAAAAAAATAGAACATCTCCCATAATGGGGCTATATACTAGTGAATTCAAGGCGATTTCTCCCACACCATTCCCGAAAATTGGAAATAGGTAGTCGAAATTCAAATGTGGAATGACTAAAATCACGAGTAGCGCTAACACGGCTTTAATATACGGAGCGGTTAAATAAGCTGTATACCCGATTACAAGAAAACCACGGTTTGCTACAAAGTAACTAGCTACCATGAGTAAAATATAGATATTAATATTAGTAGTATCTGGAAAGAACATCGTATTGATGATATCCGTATAACTACGGCTATTCACGATAGTACTTGAAAAAGCAATCAGAAATAGCATCATTCCAAATACGAAGGCAAGCTTTTCCCCAACGACTTGTCTAATAATGTCAAGAAACCCTTGATCCTTATAATGCTTGAGAAGAACTAACAGAAAGATAAAGGGAATGAACATAATACATCCTGCTAGGATCGGAACCATCCAAGCAGCATTCCCCACCTCTTTGAAAAGAATAGTAGGGGTCATATCAGAGAATTTTATCCCCATCGTTAATATAATGACTGTGACGAGCTCTCTCGGCCCTAGTTTTCGATCTGAAGGTTGAATCATTCACTCTCATCCTTCCCGGGTTTCTCCGCGCGAACTGGATCCTTCGGATGCACATGGAAAGGGCGTAACCATTGCTTCCATACAGGAGGACGCACCACTAAATCCTTGGAGGATGGATAGTGAGGAGCTAGTGGTGATAGTATTGGAACATCAAAGGATTTAATGGATGTTAAATAGGCAATCCCGATCGTTAAGCAAACAGCTATTCCTAAAAATCCCCAAAGTGCACCAAAAAGGAGAAAAATATAGGTTGATAAACGCACAAAATAATTTAGAGATAAGTTCGGAACAGCAAAGGAGGCAAGGCCTGTAACGGCAACAACAATGACTAAAATCGGACTAATAATGTTTGCCTCAACGGCTGCTTGTCCAAGTATTAAGGCTCCGACAATCCCAATTGTTGGTCCAATCGGGGTGGGGACACGAACTCCGCCTTCCCGAATTAATTCAAAAGCTATTAATAAGAGAATCACCTCAAAAATAGCTGGAAAAGGAACACGCTCTCTGGAGGCAGAAATGGCTAACACTAGATCAGTTGGTAACATCTCAACATGATAATTGGTAATAGCGATATAGGCACAAGGGACAAACAGTGTAACAAACATGGCTAATAATCGAATGATCCTTGAAAAATTACCGTAAAGCCATCTTGCATACGTATCCTCTGATGTGTGAAAAAATGCCCAAAACGTAACTGGTACAACTAAAGCACTTGGGGATGTATCCATAAGCAAGACAATATGGCCCTCTTTTAAAAAAGCAACAGCTCGGTCCGGTCTTTCTGTATATAAGACTGTTGGCACAATCGAATATGGCCGGTCCTCAATATGCTGTTCAAGTATGCCAAGTGTTTGAATATCTTCAGCCGTGATGTCTTCGATTCTTTTTCTAACCTTTTCAATTAATTGATCATTGGCGATTTCACTCATATATAGCATAGTGACTGTTGAAATGCCCCTTGCCCCGAGGGTTACCTTTTCAGACACTAAGTCTTGGCTTTTTAAAGCTTTTCGAATGAGAGATATATTGGTGGAAACGGATTCCACAAACGCTTCCTTTGGACCTTTTAAAATATTTTCGTCATTCGGCTTTTCAACCTTGCGAGCTTCAAATTCAGTCGTTTGGATGGAAATTACATACGCTTGATTGTCTAGTAATAACATCGTATTTCCAATTAATAATTCGTTAATGACTTGATTAATATCTGTTAGCTTTGTCGCTTCTTTTGCTGAAATTAAATCATTCATAATCACGGTAGACGTGTCTTTTGCTAGCTCATATTCATTCAATGACCCTTCTAATAGGGGGATCATGACTTTTTCCTCAATTATCTTTGTGTTTGTTGTATGATCTAAAAAAATGATGATAGCCTTTAATTTTAAAGATTTAATAAATATATTTCTTATGACTAGGTCAGAGTTTTTCGGATAAGAAAAAGCTTTTTTAATCTCTTCAAGATTTACATCGAGTTCTTTTTCTACTTGAATTGATTCTGCTGTTTTATTCGCTTCATTTGTAATAGTTGGCTGGTTTCCCTGTTTTACTAGGTTGTTCCACAGCTGCTTCATAAGAAAAACCCTTTCTTTGACTAATACGTCCTCACTTTTCATGTTGTCTCATATAGTGGGAAGTTATGCATATATTGGATTTTTTCAAGGAATGATAACCGATAGAATGTACCCTACTAAAAGCTTGGTGGTTCAAAATGAAATGGCTAAATAAATTACTCAAGAAGGATTTTCATACTATTCAGGATATAATCAATGATTTTAAAAGGTCCTCTGATTTTGTTCACTATCAGAATGATGCAGCGGAAGTCCCGTATACGATTGCTTATTTTTCGAGCCTTGTTGATTCAGAAAAAATCAATCGTGATATTTTACCCTATTTACCAAAACGCGGGGAAGAGGATCTAAGAAAAATGATTCCGATTCAAGAAATCATCAAAGTAGAAAAGCCAGAGGATATACAAAGGAAGCTACCAGAGGGATATCTTTTTCTTTACTTAAATAGCGACAAGGAAGATGCTGTTCTCATACAAATTCAAAAAACAGAGAAAAGAAATATTTCAGCACCTGAAGTCGAGTTTAGTGTCGTCGGACCGAAGGAAGCGTTTGTTGAGTCAATGGATACGAACATTCATTTAGTAAGAAAAAGGCTTCCTATTCAAGAGTTAAAGGTAGAAGAAGTGATTGTCGGTAGGCTCTCGAAAACAAAGGTGGCGATTCTATATATTGACGGGATAGCGGAAGAAGAAAATATCAATACGATGAAGCAAAGAATTGAAGATATTGATTTTGATTTTATATCAGACAGCTCGTATATTGCTGAGATTATTACAGATAATGAATATTCACCCTTTCCTTTAGTACTCGATACAGAACGACCGGACCGGGTAGCTGCTGTTTTAGCAGAGGGGAAAATTGCCGTTCTCGTGGAGGATTCTCCACATGCACTAATTGCTCCAACTACCTTTGTAGAGTTTTTCTCATCTTTTGAGGACTACTTATTTAATTGGTATGTAGCCTCATTTATTCGATTAGTTCGTGTGTTTGCGGTTACCTTTTCGATATTAATTACACCAATTTACGTGGCTGCGTTAACGTATCACTATGAGCTAATACCTAAAGATTTATTGGCGACCCTTATTACGTCCCGCCGCGAGATTCCACTCCCGCCCATTTTAGAGGCATTATTTTTAGAGCTCACGATTGAGCTCTTGCGTGAGGCAGGTGCAAGACTACCGACAAAGGTTGGTCAGACTATTGGTATCGTGGGCGGGATTGTAATTGGAACAGCGTCTGTTGAAGCTGGTCTTACAAGTAATGTTCTATTAATTATTGTTGCCTTATCGGCTTTAGCTTCCTTTACAACACCCGTTTATAAAATGGGTAATACGATTCGGCTTATTCGGTTTCCTTTTTTACTGTTAGCTCACCTGTGGGGATTGATTGGAATTGTTTTATGTTTCTGTTTTTTAATTACCCATATGATTCATTTAACATCATTAGGGCGTCCATTTTTAGAGCCGATTTATCCACTGCGAGTAAAGGATTTGAAGGATGCATTCATCAGGCTACCCTTTTCCAAGCAAGCGAGCCGACCAGTCTTAATGCGTTCTGATTCAAAAATGAGATTTAGTTCAAAGGATGCGAATGTTAAACGCGATATCGATGAGTAGTTTATTTTCATGTAAGGAGCTGGTCTTTCGTGCAGAAGATTCGTGAATCACTTCTAATATCTCCGTTTATGGTATTTTACCTTGTTCACTCTATGCAAGTAGGAGTCGGACTATTAGGATTTCAACGAATCGTTGCAGAATCAGCCGAAAACGATGCATGGATCTCCGTTATTGTCGGAGGAATGGGTGTGCACATTCTGATTTGGATGATGTACAAAATCCTACAAAAGGGACAAGGAGATATAACGGACATACACCGTACAATTTTTGGGAAATGGATTGGCGGATTTTTATCATTACTTTTAGTTTTCTATTTCATCCTATTGGCTGCTACCGTGCTTAGAACCTACATTGAGATAATTCAAGTATGGGTATTTCCTGGCTTTAAAACAGGTGTATTCGGCCTCGTCTTTTTATTCTTGGTATTTTACATTATTAACGGAGGTTTTCGAGCAGTGGCGGGAATTGCCTTGTTAGGTGTCATTCTGCCTGCCTATTTAATCCTGACATTTCTCTTCCCGTTAGAGTATTCATTTTTTGAAAATTTACTGCCAGTAATGGACCATTCTATAAAGGAAATTCTCATTTCTGCAAAATCCTTAACATTAAGTATTTTAGGATTCGAATTGCTGCTTATGTATTATCCGTTTATTAAAGAAAAAGAAAAATCCCAAAAATATGCTCAATTAGGAGCTATGTTTACGATATTTATTTATCTGGTAGCGATGGTAGTTTGTTTAGTCTATTTCTCAGTCGAGCAGTTAGAGAGAACGATTTGGGCTTCCTTGACTGTATTAAAAATTGCCGAACTACCATTTGTTGAAAGGATTGAGTATATCGGAATAGCGAGTTGGATTCTTGTTATATTGCCAAATGTTTGCATTACAATTTGGGCAGCAAGTCGCGGTGCAAAACGCATTTTCCATATGAGACAAAGAATTTTACTAGTCGTTGTATTGGCATTAACCTATTTGGCTGTCGTAATTCCAAATACAAGAGAACACATTAATATGTTGAATGAATACACATCTCAAATTGGATTTTATGTGATTTATGCCTATATCCCACTAATGTTTGTGATCACTTTAATATATGACAAAATGAAAGGTAATCAATCATCATGAGAAAGTTATGCTTTTTTGTAATCATCACGTTGGTTTTATCAGGCTGTGTTCAAAAGAAAATTATCGATGATATCAATATTATTAGTGTTCAAGGCTATGATACGCATGAGGATGAGGATACTGTCAGAGGAACGTTTGTTATCCCCGTATATGAAGGGGATAAAAGTATCTCCAATACTTCCTTTTCTGCTGTAGCATCGCAAAGTAAGGCTGTTAAGAGAAAAGTTGAGCAAAAATCTTCAGATCCTATGGTAAGTGGAAGTGTTGAAGTCGTACTCTTTGGGAAGGAGCTCGCTGAAAAAGGGGTCTTTGATATTGTGGACACATTAGAGAGAGATCCAAGTATTGGTGCCAATTTAATTATGGCAGTCGTTGATGGCACTGCTAAAGAAATGCTGGAACAGAATTTAGGAAATCGGGGGACGGGGACCTATCTTTATAACCTTATCTATAATAATGTCAGAAGAAGAGAATTACCGAGGTCAAATTTACATTTGTTTTTGTTTTCCTATTTTTCAAAAGGAAAAGATCCTTTTCTCCCCTATATAAATTTAGAAGAAGATAAAGTCAATATAAAAGGGGTTGCGATTTTTAAGGACGAGAAGGTAGTGAGCTATGTTGACGATGAAGAGATGTTCTTCTTCAAAGCATTAATGGAGAATTTTAAAAATGGTTCATATACTTTTAAGGTTGAAGGTGAGTACGTTACGATTTTTAGTTTAACATTAAAAAGAAAGTATGAAATTGAGCATGCGATGAAGGATCCCGTTGTTCATATTGAAGTTGTTCTTGATGGACATATACGGGAATTCTCAGGGAAGGTGATGGATCCTAAGACTATTGCAAAGATAGAAGAAAAATTCTCAGAATTAATTGATGAGAAGACTGAAAAGCTATTACGAGAGTTTCAGGAGAAAGCTGTTGATCCAATTGGGATTGGCCTACTTGCGAAGACACAAACAAAAAGCTTTGATGAAAAGGCTTGGAACGAAGCGTATAAGCGAGCAACCTTTCACGTGAATAGTAGAGTGATTATTAGTGAAACCGGGGTGGTGGAGTAGTAAAGAATTACCTTTCTTAGCATATACTTCATTAGGCTCAAAAAAGGAGGAAGAAAATGGCGAAAATACTACTGTTTACTGATCCCGGTATCGATGATTCAATTAGCATCATGTACGCGATTCTACATCCTGATCTTGAGTTAGTCGGGATTGTGACAGGCTATGGAAGTGTCAAGAAAGAGCAAGCCACTCAAAATGCAGCCTACCTCTTGCAGCTAGCTGGTAAAACAGACATTCCGATCATAGGTGGTGCTCAAGGACCACTGTCAGGGGAAGCTGTTCCCTATTACCCGGAAATCCATGGCCCTGAGGGAATGGGACCGATTCGGCCACCTGAAAATTTGAAGGTGAACTTATTAAACTATGACGAAATTTTTAAAATCATTGACCTCTATGCAAACGATCTAATCATTGTTTCCATCGGTAGACTGACAGAGCTAGCAATAGCTTTCATAATAGGTGGCGATCAAATGAAGAAGGTGAAGTCTTTCTATGTAATGGGGGGAGCCTTCTTAGTACCTGGGAATGTAACAGCGATGGCTGAAGCGAATATTCATGGTGACCCCATTGCAGCAGAGCTAGTGATAGAGAAAGCAAAGCCTTTAACGTTGCTTCCTTTAAATGTGACCAATCAAGCAATTGTCACCCCAGAGTTAGCCGAGTATATTGCGAAGAATAGTGATAGTCAGTTTGCCCCACTAATCAAGCCCATTTATCAGTATTATTATGATGCCTATAAGAAAAATGTTCCAGGAATACCTGGTGCACCATTTCACGACGTTCTAGCCATTAGTGCCATAATTAATCCTTCTATTGTTGAGTATTTCTATCGAAGAGTGAGAATTATTTTAGACGGTGTGGCAAAAGGTCAAACAATTGCTGATTTTAGACCAAAACCAGACAGCGAACCTGTGGAAACGATAGATGCAATTGCAATGAAGCTGGACTACGATTTATTTATCCAAGATTTTATGAACATTATGACAAGACAAGTGGGGGCTTAATGGAAGCCCCTTTTTCTATGTATACCAGGAAATGATAAACGTTTTTATTTGGATAATTGGCGAGCAAATCTGAACCCTGCTTCAGCGCCCAGCCAGCCTGAGGTCAAATAACCTGAAGTGAAGAATAGGGAAAAACCGCCCTTTTCTTGCCTAAGGCTACCGAGGGAGCTTGCGCCTTTTGTTCATGAGAGTCAATAGTTTTTTAGAATTGGTTAAGCCGGAAACACTTTCCTTAGCTTTCATGGGTGGAAATATGTTATTTTAGTACTAGAATATTAGATTCGGGAAGAATACATAAAGGTGGTTATATCATGAAGGTCGTTGTAGCATCAACCCCCGAACAGGAGCAATTTATTAGTGAGCTAGTGGATTACATCTATAGAGAGGTGTTTCCAACCTATTTTACTGATGAATACATAGAAGAACTGCAGAAGCTAGATGTACTCATACCTAAAACAGAAGGCCTGTATAATGGAACACTAAAAGAAGCGTTTCAGCTCATTTCAAGTATGCAAGCCATTATTGCTGTCATTGAAACAGTGAGTACGGAGGACATATCCGAAACTCATTATGAAATTTTTGAGAAGAATACGTCCATTCTAGAAGAATACGGTTACAATTTTCCATTTTCGATTCATCATTTTTCACATCCAAGAGAAGAAAAGCTTAGTTGCTATTCAAAGCCAACAAGTCCATTTGTCATGTAAAAAGCATTGGGAACTGATCCCAATGCTTTTTCTTTTCATTCTGTATTTCTATTTACCCCATTTTTCGAACCAAGTACGGAATTCATCGTCCGCCACCTGTCCTTCCACTCTGGCGACCTCTTTTCCATCTTCATATCTAATAACCGTTGGCGTACTATGGATATTGTAAGCTCTCCATCCATCCTCAAACTCAAGGAGATTAAATAGTTGCAGATCCACCCCAAGTTCATCGGCCATTGGGACGATGACTGGTGAAGTTTGCACGCAATGAGGACATGTTGGACTATAAAAATAAATAGTAGCATCACCCTTAGAATCAATAATGTCTTCTAATTCAGAAGGCAAAATAATATTTTGGTAGTTCGGATCATCTAGCTGTTTGATTGTAGCTGGATTCAATTCTGCTTTTCCAAATGGATTCCCTTTTGCGGCCTGCTGATTTTGATAGCTTGTTAAAAACGCTAGGGCAGCAAAGAGTCCGATAATAATAACGAGGAAGATAATCACCTTTTTCAATGTTTGTTGCTCCTTTCAATTTTAAGTAGAACTAGATTAAGGATTGTGATAATCGTAAAGGCTGTCAGTGCAAGGAAAGGTATGGTAATAAAGCCTAGCCAATTAATATATTCACCTGTACACGGAACGATTCCACAAGAAATCGAATTCTCTCCAAGTATGTCTACCTTCTGGATCAAATAATGGTAAAGTGAAATCCCTGCGCCAATGATAGATAACGGCAGGACATAATGGATAATAAATGGTTCTTTTCGAATGACAGCAATCCCTAATAGGAACACGAGAGGATACATCAGAATCCGTTGGTACCAGCAAAGCTCACATGGAATAAATAGCAGGATTTCCGAAAAGTATAAACTGCCTAATGTTGCAATTAAAGAGACGGCAAACGAAATAAATAAGAGCGTTTCGATTTGTTTAGTATATCTCATGTTAACAACCTTCTTTTTCTTTTCTTTTGGCTCTGTTAAACCTGGTTGTTGATTTCCGTTGAAGGAGCTCGCTTTCCTCTGGCGAGAGACGAAGCTTACTTTTACTAACGTAAAAAATGCCACCTCCTCAGCGTGCAAAGCGCCAGCGGGGTCTCCCGAGACCTGTTCTCCTGCAAGAGTCTCACCCCTTCCACTCCAAAATACATGGATATAAAATCAACAATAGCCTGTAACACAACCGTTCTATAAATTATAGTATGACAAACCCGAAACGTAAAACAATAGTGATTAGGAAGTAGATTGTATCAACTTTGTGAAAAAACCTACTTTTTATCGTTAAAACCTACTAACTGCTGTGCATCTGTATAATCTCTTTTCACGCTATGATAAGATTTTAGAAAAGTCTTTAGGAGGAATACACTTGAAACGAAAATGGTGGAAGGAAAGTGTCGTCTATCAAATTTACCCAAGAAGCTTTATGGATAGCAACGGTGATGGTATCGGTGATATTAAAGGAATAACATCAAAACTAGATTATTTAAAAGAGCTTGGTATCGACGTCGTTTGGTTATCACCAGTGTATAAGTCACCAAATGATGATAACGGATACGATATTAGTGATTACCGAGCTATTATGGACGAGTTTGGGACGATGTCCGATTGGGAAGAGATGCTAGACGAAATGCATAATCGAGGGATTAAGCTCATGATGGATCTCGTTGTTAATCATTCCTCCGATGAGCATGCCTGGTTTGTAGAATCAAGAAAATCAAAGGATAATCCTTATCGAGATTATTACATATGGCGCCCAGGGAAGGATGGAAAAGAGCCGACAAACTGGGAATCTGCTTTTAGCGGGTCAACATGGGAATATGATGAAACGACAGATGAGTATTTCCTACATATTTTTTCAAAGAAACAGCCTGATCTAAACTGGGAAAATCCAATAGTACGAGGCGAAGTGTACGATATGATGAAATTCTGGTTTGAAAAGGGTGTCGATGGGTTCCGAATGGACGTCATCAACTTCATTTCCAAAGTAGATGACTACCCAGATGCACCAAATCCGGAAGGGAAAAAGTACGTATCAGGTCATGAGTATTTCATGAATGGCCCTCGCATTCATGAATTTTTACAAGAGATGCACCGTGAAGTTCTGTCAAAATACGATAGCATTACGGTGGGAGAGATGCCAGGTGTTACGCCTGAACAAGGTAGGCTGTATACAGGAGAAGACCGAAATGAATTACAAATGGTGTTTCAGTTTGAACATATGGATTTAGATTCTGTCCCAGGAAAAGGGAAATGGGCATTGGCTCCGCTAAAGCTAACAGATTTAAAGAAGTCCTTCACCAAATGGCAAAAAGGATTAGAGGAAGATGGATGGAACAGCTTATACTGGAATAATCATGATCAGCCGAGAATCGTTTCTCGTTTTGGAAATGACAGCCCCGGATACCGTGAGATTTCTGCTAAAATGCTCGCAACGTGCTTACATATGCTACAGGGCACGCCTTACATTTACCAAGGCGAAGAAATCGGAATGACGAATGTGAAATTTGATTCAATTGACGACTACCGCGATATTGAGACCCTTAATATGTATAACGAGAAGGTTCATGAGAATGGAGAAGACCCAGAGAATATCATGGTTTCGATTTATACGAAGGGCCGTGATAATGCGAGAACTCCTGTTCAGTGGGATAGCAGTGAACAGGCAGGGTTTACTACAGGCATACCATGGATTAAAGTCAATCCAAACTATACCGAAATTAATGCAAAGCAAGCAGTGGAGGACCAAAATTCAATATTCCACTACTATAGAAACCTTATTCAATTACGGAAACAGCATGACATTGTCGTGTATGGAACGTATAACTTACTTCTGCCAGACGACGAGAAAATCTACGCATACACTCGAACACTAGGAGACGAAACGCTACTTGTGATATGTAACTTCTCAGGTGAAACGCCAGTATTTAACATACCAAACTCCGTCAACTATACCGCAAAAGAAGTATTTGTAAGTAACTATGAAGTCGATTCAAACGAAGACATCACGTCCTTCACATTAAAGCCATACGAAGCAAGAGTATATAAATTGAGTTAAAAAAACCGACAGGTACCTAGCACCTGTCGGTTTCCATTTATTCGACAGGTGCCAGTCACTTGTCGGGTTTTGTCGATTACACCATATTCGACAGGTGCCAGTCACTTGTCGAGGTTTGTCGATAACCCTTTTTGAAGTTGATCGAGTATATATTCAGATGAACGTAATGCGAGTGAATAAGCTGTTAAGGTAGGATTAGCTGAAGGAGCGGTTACATAGGTTGACGTCCCAACGATATACAAATTCTTTACATCGTGTGTCTGCCCATAGCTATTCACAACTGAGCTCTTTGGATCATTTCCCATCCGGCACCCCCCCATCAGATGTGCCGTCATTTTTAAGTGATACAATGGCTCTCCTCCAGAGGCAATTCCTACACTAGCAAGCATGTCCTTTGCAGCCTTTCTAATCATTTGATCATTCGAGTGAAAAGAGAAGTAAACCTTAGGAATGGGTAATCCATAGTCATCTTTTTCATCGCTTAATGTAACTCTATTTTGTTCTTGTGGTAAGACTTCACCTAGCATAGCAAAGCTAGCGAAATGATTGTAGTCGAGCATAATATCACGTAGCTTCTCACCATATCTGCTTGAGTCATTTTCAAAGAACAACTCGGCAAGTCGAACAGGACGATGACCATAAGAATTCATGATGAATCCCCGAGCAAACCCTTTTTCTTTTCCGATTTCATAGGGATCAAGCGTAAGAGCCTGTACTGGGTTTCCACGATACATTCGAATTTCATCCGAGTACTTTACAATCATTTGATCATTCATATTAGTCATTAAATACTTACCGACAACACCGCTTGAATTAGCCACACCGTCTGGAAACTGTGAATTGGCTGAATTAAATAACAATCTAGGAGTTTCAACCGCATATGACGCCAAAATGAAAATTCTAGCTTCCTGCTTATACTCCTTACCATCTTTTATATAGGTAACACCGCGTACCGTACCATCCTGATTCATTAGAAGCTGAGTCACCATCGCATTTGCAATCACCTTTGTCCCGTGCCTAATAGCTTCTGGTACAAACGTGTTTAAAGGGGTTGTTTTAGAGTCCGGCATACATCCTTCCTCACAAAAACCTCGGTTAATACATGGTTCCCTGTCATGATGGGGAGCTGAAAGGATTGCTAATGGGGAGACTGAATGTCTTAGCCCTAAGCTTTCACAGCCTTCCCGGAATTTTAACGTATTGTTACTTAAATCGTGATGCTGAGGCATGGGGAAAGGGCCACCATATGGCTCCCATGGGAAGTGATTAGGGCCTGATAACATCAGCATCTTTTGCATTCGGTCATAATAAGGCGCTACATCGTCATATGTTATGGGCCAATCCTCACCAACGCCCTCATATGTTTTCGTTTGAAAGTCAGAGTGATGGAATCGCAAAAGCTGTGCTGTATAATGAACAGCACTTCCCCCTACACCCTTTCCTGAATTACTTCGTGATAGGTTAATCGGATCGTTTCCGGTGCTGATTCGTGGATCATTCCAAAACAGCTTTTCCGCTTCTAGCTCATCACTGGCAAAATCACGTTTCGGTTCTCGGATAGGTCCAGCATCTAAGCAGACAACCTTTGCACCTGCTTTTGAAAGCTCGGAGGCAATGACACTCCCAGACGCTCCCATCCCAACAATGCAAATATCGGCCATCTCAGTCATGAAGCTTAGCCTCCCATTTATCAAATTGTCTTGATCCAAACGCATAATATCCCCTTGGATAAGCGGGGCCTCCATATCCGATTTTTGACCAAATCGAAGGATCCGAATAGACGATTTTGATTAATTCACTCATTAGCGTTTTAAAAAATAAAGAAGGTGCTATTTCCTGCCAGCAGTTTTTATACCCAATGTTTCTTTCAAACTCATTAACCATTTTTCGTTTCACGCTTTCCTCTAGTTCAGAAAAAGGACGTGCGTATTGATCGTATGCTTGTTTACGAATACTCATGATACCAGTTGTCAAAATATCAGCAGTTTTCACCGTGCTTCCAAGAGGAAAACTGTTGAGCGATGGAAGGCGCTCGTCAAAGATTGCAAGTATATTCACGGACAGTTCACCAAGATGGGATGGGAAAAGGATAGGTAGTAATGAAAGAAGGATTTGCTGTTGTTCAACCGTTAAGTAATGAATGGTGGTAGTGGATAAACGCCTTTTTATCACAGATTGTGTGGCTTGATCCCATTCCTCCCATTCGGACAATACATCGTATTCTGGATAGTAGGTTTTTTTTGGATGTGTCACTTGTTTTTCCCTCCTATTGATACCAAATGACTAATAGTTGGATAAAACTAGTGGCGGCAATCATAAAGGGTAAAATAAAGGGTGGACCTGACATAAGATTCTCCATTTTCCAGCCCCCTGTCCGACCACGAATTGCCGTTATGTGAAGTGACCCGCCGTATAAACCTGAAAGTAATCCTATAAGTGATAAAGTCGTAACGCTCCAGCCAATCCAACGATAAGGTAAAATAGCTAGAAGGATGGAAAACAGACCGAGTATCGGAAGAGCGATAACAGGAATCCACATTTGCCATTTATGGAATTTTCCTCTCGCATGCCATATGGTAACCTGTAACCAAATCATGATATTGGCTACTCCAAGTAAAAGGGAAAGCACTCTAGGTAACGACCAATTTTCCCAACCTACTAGCAATCAAAGCACTCCCTTTCAAAACCTGATCTTATCTTTAATATGGATAGTCAATTGGGATTTTATTCCGAAACGCTTTAGTAGCAAATATTAGCTGAAAGTTAATGGCGATTTTGTTCAAACTAAAGAGGAAAGGGGAGATCTACTAATGGTCAATTTAATCCGAGATATTATGACAGAAAATGTAGCAACCGTTTCGTCTAGTCAAACTATTAAAGAAGCTGCTGAGCTAATGAGTCAATATAATGTAGGTTCAATCCCAGTCGTAGAAAATGGTCAAGTGATAGGTATGGTCACAGACCGAGACATTACCATTCGGTCAACGGCTCAAGGACTTGGAAGCTCTACCCCAGTTTCTCAAGTTATGACGACTGCTATTGTACAAGGTAATCCATACATGAATATTGAAGAAGCAGCAAGCCTAATGGCACAAAAGCAAATTCGCCGTTTACCGATTGTTGAAAACAATCAGCTTGTCGGAATGGTCGCACTAGGCGATATCGCCACAAACGAAATGTTTGACGAGGAAGCGGAAGAAGCATTAACCAATATCTCCATACCCTCTCAGCCTCAAATGTAAGGAAAAGCAGGAGATTTTGTCTCCTGCTTTTTCAAATTGGCTCTTACAAAGTTGTCATAGAACGCCGCATTAGAAAAAATGTACGATCGCCAGCGTGACGCTAGCTAAATTTTTCTAAAACATAGTATGAGTGAATAGAATAACAGGTAGAGCGGCGATAAAGAACCTATATAGATCATTCATAAAGACATTACATACGTGGAAAACTATTCTTTAAAAGTATTGGTATTTTGAAGAAGAAAAAACAGGATCAAATAGGTACAAATAAAATTTGTGAAGAAAAAACTGATCAGCAATTAATGAGAAGCAGTAAGTAAATAAGAGAACGAGGTAAGTAAAACGCGAAGCGGGGTAAGTAAAAGCGGAGCAGAGGTAAGTAACCGAAGGCAGGAGAAAGTAAAAGAGGAAACGAGGTAAGTAAAACGCCAAACGGGGTAAGTAAAAGCGGAGCAGAGGTAAGTAACCGAAGGCAGGAGAAAGTAAAAGAGGAAACGAGGAAAGTAAAACGCCAAACGGGGTAAGTAAAAGCGGAGCAGAGGTAAGTAACCGA
>NZ_JBHUEM010000052.1:100529-101010 GCF_042680805.1 Bacillus salitolerans
GAAACGGGGTAAGTAAAACGGGAGCAGAGGTAAGTAACCGAAAGCAGGAGAAAGTAAAAGAGGAAACGAGGTAAGTAAAACGCCAAGCGGGGTAAGTAAAAGCAGGAGCAGAGGTAAGTAACCGAAGGCAGGAGAAAGTAAAAGAGGAAACGAGGAAAGTAAAACGCCAAACGGGGTAAGTAAAAGCGGAGCAGAGGTAAGTAACCGAAGGCAGGAGAAAGTAAAAGAGAGAACGAGGTAAGTAAAACGCGAAGCGGGGTAAGTAAAACGGAAGTAGAGGTAAGTAACCGAAGGCAGGAGTAAGTAAAAGAGGAAACGAGGTAAGTAAAACGCCAAACGGGGTAAGTAAAAGCGGAAGCAGAGGTAAGTAACCGAAGGCAGGAGAAAGTAAAAGAGGAAACGAGGTAAGTAAAACGCGAAACGGGGTAAGTAAAACGGGAGCAGAGGTAAGTAACCGAAAGCAGGAGAAAGTAAAAGAGGA
>NZ_JBHUEM010000052.1:101020-159047 GCF_042680805.1 Bacillus salitolerans
AAAACGAGGAAAGTAAAACGCCAAACGGGGTAAGTAAAAGCGGAGCAGAGGTAAGTAACCGAAGGCAGGAGAAAGTAAAAGAGAAAACGAGGAAAGTAAAACGCCAAACGGGGTAAGTAAAAGCGGAGCAGAGGTAAGTAACCGAAGGCAGGAGAAAGTAAAAGAGAAAACGAGGAAAGTAAAACGCCAAACGGGGTAAGTAAAACGGAAGCAGAGGTAAGTAACCGAAGGCAGGAGAAAGTAAAAGAGGAAACGAGGTAAGTAAAACGCGAAACGGGGTAAGTAAAACTGGAGCAGAGGTAAGTAACCGAAAGCAGGAGAAAGTAAAAGAGGAAACGAGATAAGTAAAACTCCAAACGGGGTAAGTAAAACTGGAGTAGAGGTAAGTAACCGAAGGCAGGAGAAAGTAAAAGAGGAAACGAGGTAAGTAAAATGCGAAACGGGGTAAGTAAAACTGGAGCAGAGGTAAGTAACCGAAGGCAGAGGTAAGTAAAACGCGAAGCGGGGTAAGTAAAAGCGGAGCAGAGGTAAGTAACCGAAGGCAGGAGAAAGTAAAAGAGAAAACGAGGAAAGTAAAACGCCAAACGGGGTAAGTAAAACGGAAGTAGAGGTAAGTAAAAGCGGAGCAGAGGTAAGAGATTTTCAGCAGATGTGAACAACAAGAAATACTTACGTTTAGCTTGTCCATACTTCGGGTATGGTTAATGGATTGAGTAAAAGGGGCTGAAAAAACGTATGTCAAAAATAGATTTGACCAAATTTGAGAAAAAAATGATTATTCGAAACATAGAGAAGGAAGATTTTGAAGGGCTCTTGAACATGCAAAAACAATGCTTTCCTGGCATGGATCCTTGGACAACAGACCAGCTTGAAAGTCATTTAGAGCATTTTCCAGAAGGGCAAATCTGCGCAGAATATGATGGGAAAATTATTGGATCATGCTCAAGTCTCATTATTAATTTTGATGAGTATGATGATAAACACACATGGGATGACATTACTGATGAGGGTTACATAACGAACCATAACCCAGAGGGGTACAATCTTTATGGAATTGAGGTCATGGTTCATCCTGATTATAGAAGAATGAAGGTTGGCCAGCGTTTGTATGATGCGAGAAAAGAATTAGCGAGAGAGCTAAATTTAAAAAGTATTATCATTGGGGGACGTATTCCAAACTACCATAAATATGCGGAGGAAATGTCACCTCGACAATATGTTAAAGAAGTCTCGATGCATAAAATTTATGATCCGGTTCTATCCTTTCAATTAATGAATGGCTTCACGCTAATGCGGATCAACCCAAACTATTTAGAAGATGACCAGGCTTCCTACAAGTATGCAACCTTAATGGAATGGAACAATATAGATTATCGCGGGAAAACGAAACGTCATTTTCAAACGAGCTTCCCGGTACGAATTTGTGCAATTCAGTATGCCATGAAGCAAATTAACTCGTTTGAAGAGTTCGCCAAGCAAGTAGAATACTACACTGATGTAGCAGCTGATTTTGAATCAGACTTTGCGGTGTTTCCCGAAATATTCACCACCCAGCTCATGTCATTTGTTCATGAAAAAACACCAAGTCAGGCGATTCGAAAGCTCACGGAATTTACCGAGCAATATATTGAGCTATTCGCCAATTTAGCGGTTAAATACAACGTTAATATCATAGGTGGGTCGCACTTCGTCAATGAAGAAGATAAGATTTATAACATTGCATATTTATTTAGAAGAGATGGAACGATTGAAAAGCAATATAAAATTCATATTACTCCGAATGAAAAGAGATGGTGGGGAGTTAGTGCCGGAGATGAAGTTAAAGTCTTTGATACTGATTGCGGAAAAATTGCCATCCAAATTTGTTATGATATCGAGTTTCCAGAGCTGGCGAGAATTGCAACAGACCGAGGAGCCAACATTATATTTACCCCATTCTGTACAGAAGACAGACAAGGATACTTACGAGTAAGACTATGTGCACAAGCTCGCGCCATCGAAAATCAAATTTACACGTGTATTGCTGGAACAGTTGGGAACCTACCACAGGTTGAAAATATGGATATTCAATATGCTCAATCCGGGATTTTTACCCCGTCTGATTTTGAATTTGCCCGGGATGGGGTGGCGGCAGAATGCAATCCTAATTTAGAAACAGTCGTCGTAGCGGACGTCGATCTTGAAATACTAAGACGTCAGCGAAAAGGCGGAACGGTCAGACAATTGCGTGACCGCCGCCGCGATTTATATGAAATTCGTTATAAAAAATAAGCTAAAATAGCATCACATCCCTAAGGGTGTGATGCATTTTTACTGATGTTGGCTGGTAAATCGTCAAGTTCGACTAGTATTTTACTCATTTCCACCGGTAAAATCATATATAGTGTAAAATGCATGCTTTAGTAAGCCAAATCCTGTCCCAATTTAAGGGAAACTTTTTAAAGGAAAACAGTTCAGATTGAAGAAAGAAACAAGTACAGAAAGATAATTTTTGGTACAATAATCAAGTAGAAAATAGTCTTATCATCAATGCAACAATCAAGGAGGATCTGACATGAACTGGCGTGACCAATTAGAAAGATGGGCAAGTTTTCATGAACTTGAAGTGGAACTAAAAAACGAGCTGGAAGCTTTAAACAATAATGAAAAGGCACTAGAAGACCGTTTTTATAAAAGCTTAGAATTTGGAACAGGTGGGATGAGAGGAGAAATCGGTGTTGGAACAAACCGAATGAATACATACACTGTTCGAAAAGCTTCTGAAGGATTAGCTCAATACATCCAATCGTTTGGAGAAGAAGCAAAAAAGCGCGGTGTTGTCATCGCTTATGATTCACGCCATAAGTCCCCAGAGTTTGCTATGGAGGCTGCAAAAACGCTAGCTACTCATGGAATTCAAACGTATGTGTTCGAAGAGCTGCGTCCAACTCCAGAGCTATCATTTGCTGTTCGTTACTTACACGCATTTTCTGGGATCGTGGTGACGGCAAGTCATAACCCACCAGAATATAACGGCTATAAGGTGTACGGTGAAGATGGAGGGCAATTACCACCTGAAGCAGCAGATAGGGTCATTGAAAAAGTAAATAGCGTCGAAAATGAATTAGTCATCGCCGTAGAAGATGAATCTACGTTAAAAGAAAAAGGCTTAATTAAAATGATTGGTGCTAATATTGATCAAGCCTATACCGAAAAGCTTCTCACCATTTCCGTGAAGCCGGAACTAGCGAAGGAAGTAGGTGACGATATTAAGGTTGTGTTTACCCCATTACATGGAACGGCAAACCTTCCAGTTCGGAATGGATTACAGGCGTTAGGATATCAGCATGTTACCATCGTCAAGGAGCAGGAATTACCTGACCCGAACTTTTCGACTGTCAAATCACCAAATCCTGAAGAGCATGCAGCGTTCGAGCTTGCAATCAAAAAAGGAAAAGAAATCAATGCTGATTTATTAATCGCAACAGATCCTGATGCGGATCGATTAGGTATTGCTGTAAAAAATCCTGATGGCGAATACGTAGTGTTAACAGGAAACCAAACAGGTGCACTGTACCTAGAGTATTTATTGTCCCAGAAACAGGAAAAAGGAACCCTTCCAGCGAATGGTGTTGTACTTAAGACCATTGTTACATCTGAGATTGGTCGCACGATTGCAGCAGCCTACGGGATTGAAACGATTGACACATTAACTGGGTTTAAGTTTATCGGAGAAAAGATGAAAGAATATGAACAGACAAAAGAGTACACATTCCAATTTGGATACGAGGAAAGCTACGGCTATTTAATTGGGGATTTCGTCCGTGATAAAGACGCCGTTCAAGCAGCGTTATTTGCTGTTGAAGTATGTGCCTATTACAAGCAAAAGGGTGTGTCGCTTTATGAAGGGTTACTTGAAGTATTTTCAAAATACGGCTTCTATCAAGAAGGCTTACAATCACTTACGCTAAAAGGAAAAGATGGCGCAGAGCAAATTCAATTTATTCTCTCAAGCTTTAGAGAGAACGCTCCAAAAGAAGTGGCAGGCAAAAAAGTGGTAGTGGTCGAAGACTATCAAGTCAGTGAACGCATGCTTATGGAAACTCAAAAAACAGAAACCATCGATTTACCAACATCCAATGTTATTAAATATATTTTAGAAGACGGATCATGGTTCTGCCTACGTCCTTCAGGAACAGAACCAAAGGTGAAATTTTACTTTGGAGTGAAGGGTACATCTCTTCAGGACAGCGAAAAATTGCTATCCGATTTGACGAGTGACGTTATGGAAAAAATCGAAGAATTAATACGCATCGTTCAAGCAGGGTAATCTTCCCCTGCTTTATTTTGTTTTATCCGACTTTAGTTGTAGAACGAAAACATTCAAATGATGGAAAACATTTTAGAAAATCACTGCTATAATGGACAGTAAGAAAACATGACGTAAGGAGAGCTGTTCGTGGAAGGAGAACGTCGGATAAAAAAGCTTCAAACACTAAAAACCATAGCTGAAACACTTAACCAATGTAATGACTTAGAGGAAATGCTAAAAAGTGTTCTGAAAGAACTTCTCAATATAACGGGCTTAAAGACAGGATGGGTATTTCTCATCGATGATAAAGGTGACTTTCATCTAGCGACAGACGAAGGGTTACCACCTGGATTAACATGGAGTCAAAAAAAGCCCATGTGTGAAGGTGGATGTTGGTGTGTTGACAAATATAACAATGGCAGGCTAACACGCGCTGCTAATATCATGGAATGTAAGAGAATTGAGAATGCGGTTGAGTACAATTGGGGAGATACAGAGGAAATCACCCATCATGCAACCGTTCCATTAAGAGCAGGCGAGGAGAAATTTGGCCTATTAAACGTTGCCTCACCAAATAAAACGCACTTTACAGATGAAGAGCTAGCTGTACTTGAAGCAGTAGCCTTCCAAATTGGAACTGCTATTAAGCGAATTAGGCTTGTTGAAAATGAACAACAGCTTGTACTAGTGGCAGAGAGAAACCGTTTAGCCCGTGACCTTCACGATTCGGTTAATCAACTACTCTTTTCCTTAATGCTCACTGTAAGAGGAACTAAAGAAATGACGGATAATCCTGACGTATTAGAAATGCTAACGTATATACAAGATTTATCACAAGAAGCTTTGCAGGAAATGAGGGCATTAATATGGCAGCTTAGACCTCAAGGCCTTGAGGATGGCATTGCTAGTGCCATTTTATCTTACGGAAAAGTACTAGGTCTCGATGTTGAGGTTGATGTAAAAGGTGTGATTGATTTACCTAGTAAAGTAGAAGAGGCCCTTTGGAGAATTGGACAAGAAGCGCTTAACAATTGTAAAAAACATGCCAATACAAAAACAGCATCCATTGAGCTTTCTATCAAGAATAATCGAGTAACGATGATTATTCAGGATCAAGGCTGTGGGTTTCACTATGACGAGCAAAAACAACTACCATCTCTAGGCTTGGCAAGCATGAAAGAGAGGGTCGAACTTTTAAACGGAACCTTTTCACTTACAAGTGCGATCGGTAATGGTACAACCATCGTTGTGTCCATTCCATTTTAAATAGGGGGGATTAATATGTCGATCAAAGTGTTAATAGCAGATGATCATCATGTCGTAAGAAGAGGACTTCTATTTTTCCTAAAAACGCAAAAAGACATTGAAATTGTGGCAGAAGCAACAAACGGCCGTGAAGCCGTTGCGCTTGTGAAAAAGTATAAGCCTGATGTTGTGCTAATGGATCTTGTCATGCCTGAAATGGATGGAATCGAGGCAACGAAAATCATAAAAGACGAGTCCCCAGATGTAAAAGTCATCATATTAACAAGCTTTTCTGATAAGGACCATGTCATTCCTGCGATTCGAGCAGGTGCAACAGGCTACCAGCTAAAGGATGTAGAGCCAGATGAGCTAGTTGTCACGATACGTGCTGTTTATAATGGTGAGAATCAATTACATCCAAAGGTCACGAATCATGTGATGACCCATTTAATGAACGGGGGAAAGAAAGAAACCAACTATCTCGATGAACTGACGAAGCGAGAATTAGAAGTGCTTGCTGAAATCGCACGAGGAAAAAGTAATAAAGAAATTGCTGCTAGTTTAGTGATAACAGAAAAAACGGTGAAAACTCACGTATCCAATATCCTATCAAAGCTTCAATTGCAGGACCGAACACAGGCTGCGCTTTATGCAGTGAAGCACGGACTAGCTTGAAAAATGCATAAGACTTAAAAGAACAAGTCTTCATGAATGTATTCGTGATTACTTGTTCTTTTCACTTTTAGTCATACAACTTTGGTCTGATACAAATTTGGATATTTATCCATCTGTCATCGTAGGTAAACTTCATGCGAAACGATGATTTTATGATTGCCATTATTTTTCTATACTAAAAGTAACAAGAGCACATGAAGGAGAGAGGATACATGAAACTAGTAGTTGTGAATGGAAGTCCAAGAATATCAGGCAGGACGGGAATTGCCGCAAGATTTATTGCCAAGAAATATGGAGCTACAATAATCGAAACAGGTCAAATACCTCTATTTACAGGTGAACACGAACAAGACGAGCTTTCAGTAGTCAAACAATTAAGAGAAACAATCAAAAAGGCAGATGGGGTTATTCTTGCTTCACCCGAGTATCATAATGCAATGAGCGGTGCACTCAAAAATGCGTTAGATTTTCTAGGGAGTGAACAATTTCATCATAAACCGGTTGCACTTTTAGCGGTAGCAGGTGGTGGTAAAGGTGGTATGAATGCTCTTGCCAATATGAGAACCGTCGGAAGAGGAGTGTATGCAAATGTCATCCCAAGGCAGCTTGTGTTAGACCCGCCATCGTTTGACAGGGAAAATGATACACTTCAGTATGATAGTGAGCAGCAAGTGGATGCCCTTCTTTCAGAGCTCCAATTTTATATGAAGCTTCACCAAAAAATAGCAGAAGAATCCCATTAAAAAAGGAAGGGCAATGAACCCTTCCTCCACTTATTGAACCCAATCAGGAAATTTAGCCGTAGCAATGTATAAACTAAACACCAGAAAACATATCTTATTTAACTTATAAAAAAAGACGTCGAGAACGTTCTCAACAGTCAGAAGGAAGGGTTACAAAACCCTTCCTTTTATCTATTCAACTTTTACTAAGTCTTCCATATCAACAGATTGAATTTCTAAAGCATGGTCAATATAACGGAATAAGGAATGTAAGGTGGATTGGATAATTTTATAGTCCTTTGAAAAGTTATAGGCATGCAAGAAATGCTCAATCTTTTTTGATAAAAAATGATCCTTTGTCCGTACCATAAGGATAAGAAGATTATCCCACTGGGAACGATGAGTATAAAACAATGCGCGATCATAATCGACAATGTTCATGATATAGCCTCCTTCATTAGCTTCAATACCCACCTTTTATGAAAAGGGTTCTCTGCTTTCTTAGCTAAGGAGTTACGTTTAGTGTATGGTGAAAGACACGTCTTTAAGCACTGCATTTCACTGTAAATGTTGGCATGGTATAGGACAGATTTTCCATAGTAATCCTCTCCACTTTTGAAAAAAATAACAGCAACAAGACGTAAAGGAGACAGGGTATGAAGCAAAGGATAATGATTATTTTACTTGTGTTCCTACTTGTTCCTTTAAAAGTTTATAGTGACAATCATCGTGCTATTGTTACCACTCATCATATGTATAGCTTCGATTCCCTCATGCAGGATGTAAAAGAACTCAAAGAAATGTATCCAGAGCTTATCTCTGTAAAAAAAATAGGACAAACGAATTTTCGGAAGCCAATCATTGCTGTTAAGGTCGGAAAAGGAGAGAAATCGATACTTATACATGCTGCGCATCACGGCAGGGAATGGATTACGTCCATGATTGTCATGAAAATGATAGAGGAATATGCAGAAGCACATAAAAATAATGTAACGTTCGAAGGGTATGATACGTCTATTTTAGACAGGGTCTCGATTTGGTTTGTACCAATGGTGAATCCAGATGGAGTTACGATTCAACAGGAAGGTTTTATGGCTAGGGTACCAAAATCACGTTGGGAGCTATTTCTCATGAATGGTGGCAGTACTGATTTTTCAAGATGGAAGGCCAATGGGAATGGTGTGGATTTGAATCGGCAATATCCAGCTGGCTGGGAGGACATTGCAGGGGATGCCCCATATCCTTTTTACCAGCTTTATAAAGGAGAAAAGCCGATTAGTTCACCAGAAGTAATAGCGATGACTCGTTTTACAAAAGAAATAAATCCCCTCATCGCACTTGCCTATCACTCTTCGGGTAGAGTGCTCTATTGGTACTACAACACGAAAGAGGAAAATATTAATCGGGACAAAGCCATAGCTATGAAAATTTCAGAAGTAACAGGTTATGAATTAAGTGATCCGGTTCAAACTGCTGTTGGCGGGGGGTTCACGGATTGGTTTATTCAACGCTTTAAAAGGCCCGCCATAACTGTTGAAGTAGGTTATCCTGTAAATGAAACAAGTCCGCCGTTAACCGTTTTTCCAAGTGAGTGGAGACGAAATAAAACTGTTGGACTTATGACTGCTTATGAGGCAGAAAAAATAAGTAAATAGGATTGTATAAATGGAACAAAAATGTACAAACTACAATGGAATTTACACAAGGTGGAGGTACATATGAAAAAAAGAATTGCGTATCCGCTCATTTGCATTGCTTTTATGATTGGCCTACTTGCTTCTTATTCATTGAGTGAAATGATTGGTTTAGCAGAAAAGCCAGATTATGCAAAATGGAGCCGTATGGCTGTGGAGATTGTAAAGGAAAACTACCCGGATGCAGACGTAAGTGATTATAAATATGAAGGACGAAATTCCATTTCAGAAAAAAAAGCTCAAGATACGTTCCTTTTTCAAGTAAAAAAGGATGAGAAGGCCTTCGAGGTGAAGGTAGTGGTTACATTTAATCCGGAAGCGGAAACACTTTATTCACTTTCATTAGAAGAAATAAATTAGTTAAGACTACCTACATGGTGGTCTTTTTCTTTGGAAAGAAGGGAATCCTGCAAGTAAAGGAGGGTGTTACATGAAGTGGGTAAAATGGCTGTTAATAAGTTTCTCATTACTATTGGTTATTACTGATGAAGGTAATGTAGCGGCAAACGAGCAAAATGGAATTGCTTTTATAAAAGACGGGAATTTATGGGTTAAAGAAGGTAAAGGTGAATTTCAGGTTACAAAACAAGGATCTATTCAATTTCCAAAATGGTCGTATGATGGAAAGTGGATAGCCTATTTGAAAAATAGGACCGAGATTTGGGCTTACGATACTGATGCCCAAAAGCATGTGAAGGTTTCCGAGGAGGGTGGGAATGTATTCAAATGGTCACCGTCAGAGAATATCCTTGCGTTTCAAACGAATGGCACTCTTGCTCGAATTCATTTGGATGATATATCCGTACATAAGGTAGCACAAGGTGTGAACCAATATTCCTGGTTACCGGATGGGACGGGTTTTTTAGTATCAGATGTAGCGACCTTAACCCCAAATGGATGGGGAAGTGTCTGGCTCTATAAAATTCCTCTAACCTATAACAAAGGTTTAAAGAAGACAGACCCTTTTTATACGTTACCTCCAGAAGGACAATTAGAGGATTTCTTTGCGATCGCAACGAGTGAATTTAAGTTTTCACCAGATGGGAAGTGGATTTCCTTCCTTGCTGTACCAACAGCATCGTGGTCAATGGACAGTAACTCCTTATCTTTACTATCAACTGATGGGAAGACGTTTGAAGTTGTCGATAAAATGATCCTGCATCCAGACTGGTTCAAGTGGGGACCAACTACTAATAAACTTGCCTATATTGAGGGGGAAGGTAGAATGGCCCTGCAGAATAAAGAGCTGAAGGTAAAAGAGCTTCCGGCTATAACAATGGAGTATACCCCGGACGGATTTGTAGACGGGGACTTTACATGGATCAATGATGATGAAATCATCCTATCACGTACAAAAGAATCAGAATGGTTCAATGATCCAAGAAAGCGACCATTACCTCAATTAGTTAAGATCAATTTGAAACATAAGCAGGAAGAGGTTTTAACACGTCCCAAAGAAGGTATAGGAGACTTCAATCCTTATTATCACCAAGAAGCAAACAAACTATATTGGATTCGAACAGATCGTGAAAAGGGTGAGCTTTGGAGGGCAAATCCAGATGGCTCCGAAGCAGAGATTTGGATAGACAAGCTTGATGTACCATTTCCTTATTATGAAACGTGGGATTGGAAGCAGGTTATTCAAATATCAACAAATAAGAAGTAGGTAGATCAAAACCTACTTCTTTTACCTTTTTTAATAATAAGTTACAATCTTATCTAATTCGAAACGATGATGTGGATATCCTTCAGTATCAGGAAGTCCAAATGGAACCATCGCTGCAAATTTAATATGTTCAGGTAAGCCTAATATTTCTTTCACTTTTTCCTGATCAAACCCGAGCATAGGTACACTAGAATAGCCAAATCCTTGAATCGTAATTAAGAGAAAACCAAGAGTAATATTTGTTTGAGTAAGTCCCCATTGACCTCTCTCTTCAACACTCATGCCTCCAAATATTGACGAGAGATTTGCAACTTCCTCCTGTTTTCGTTCTGGTGTTATTCCGGGATGAACCGTATCAGACAAATTAGCTAGAATATTTTCCATATCACTAGTGACAAGAATAACAGCGGGTGCAGATGTAACCTGTTGTTGGCCATATGCTGCTTCCTGTAGTTTATTTTTTAATTCTTTGTCCGTTACAACATGAAACTTCCATGGCTGTAAATTCCAAGCACTTGGTGTAAGCCTTACGAGCTCAAAAATACGATCAATGTCACTTTTTGAAATCGGCTTTTGAACAAATTTACGGATACTATGTCGTGACTCAATAGCATCCTTTATTGAAAGAATTTGTTGTGTTGTTTGGTTCATCACAATCCCTCCCTTATTGTTGATGAATCTGTAGGATTTCCTACAGAAGTTAGTATGTGCTCATCAATAAATCTAAAAAAGGAAATATATAACTAGATGGGCTAAATCCTTCAATATTGTTTTTCAGAGTATGCATTGTAACTTCTTCGTATAATAAAGACCACCTTATTCCGATTGAATAAAGAGTTTGTAAAGCAGTAATACTAGGAAAAACTTTCTTGAATTCATATCCAACTCCACCATCTTCTCATCTTTCGTTCATTTTTATCATAGATTGGAAATAAGCAATAAAAAAGGGGAGATGGGTATGAGACAGGAGGATGCAAAAGCTTTAGAGTATGCGATAGATGAAATTACGGAAATTGCTAAAGGCTTTGGCCTTGATTTTTATCCAATGCGCTATGAAATTTGTCCTGCTGACATCATTTATACGTTTGGTGCATATGGAATGCCAACAAGGTTCTCACACTGGAGCTTTGGTAAGCAATTTCATAAAATGAAGCTTCAGTATGACTTAGGACTCAGTAAAATTTATGAGCTAGTCATAAACTCAAATCCTTGCTATGCCTTTTTACTGGACACCAATTCGCTCATTCAAAATAAACTTATTGTTGCACACGTATTAGCTCACTGCGACTTTTTCAAAAACAATTGCCGCTTTGGCAATACAAAGCGGGACATGGTGGAAAGCATGGCGGCAACTGCCGAGCGGGTTGCCCATTACGAGCACGAACATGGAAAACAAGCGGTCGAAACATTCCTAGATGCGGTCCTAGCGATACAGGAACATATTGATCCATCCTTAATGCGGCCAAAACTATCCTATCACTTAGAAGAAGAAGAGGAAGAGGCTAAGCCTGCTCGTACAAAATACGACGATCTTTGGGCACTTGACATAAAAGAGCCACCGAAAAAAGCCGTAAAACGCAAAAAGAAAATCCCACCTAATCCAGAAAAGGATATTCTCTTATTCATCCAAGAATACAGCAGAGAACTTGAAGATTGGCAGCGTGACATCCTCACGATGATGCGCGAAGAAATGCTTTACTTCTGGCCACAATTGGAGACGAAAATCATGAACGAAGGCTGGGCCTCCTACTGGCACGGCCGCATCCTACGCGAAATGGACTTAACCTCCGATGAAGTCATCGAATTCGCTAAACTAAACGCTGGTGTTGTTCAGCCATCCAAAACGAGTATTAATCCGTACTATCTAGGGTTCAAAATGTTTGAAGACATTGAAAAACGCTGGGATAATCCAACTGAGGAAATGAAGCGTTACGGGGCAAAAGCTGGATCAGGTCGAGAGAAAATGTTTGAGGTGCGAGAGGTAGAATCAGATATTTCATTCCTACGAAACTACTTAACAAAAGACCTTGTCATGAGAGAGGATATGTACCTGTTCCAAAAACAAGGCAAAGACTACAAAATCGTCGACAAAGAGTGGGAGCAAGTTCGCGACCAATTAATCAACATGCGTGTAAACGGTGGCTTCCCGTATATTACCGTAAACGACGGAGATTACTTAAAGACCGGGGAATTATACTTAAAGCACTGGTACGAGGGCATTGAGCTAGACCTCAAATATTTAGAAAAGGTTCTACCATACATCCACCAGCTATGGGGAAGACCTGTTCATATGGAGACTGTGCTCGAAGAAAAACCGGTGATGTTTACGTATGACGGGAAAGGGATTCATCGGAAGTATTTGTGATAAATAATCGTGAGTAGAACCAGTCCAAGTTGTTTTGGGCTGGTTTTTTGACGCACTTGAAGATTATCTTATCTCATCTAGTAACCGAGCTAATTCCTAGAATTAACTTAATTTAAATTTACGTTATGTCCTATCCACCACAAACATATTACATTATCTGGAATTACACGAGCCCATCTTTAATAGGTATATATAATGGATAACATTTCAAGGAGGGGCTAATTTGTCAAATTTGAATGAAGAAAGCATAGACAAAAATCGAATAAAGAAATCTTCTTTAATTATTGTTGAAAAAGAAAAAAAGAAAATGCCGAAGAAGCCCAAAAAGGGTGAACCACCAGTTGAAATTCGACAAAAGAGAGGAAAGTATAAAAAAGAATATTTAAATGAGGATGGAAGCTTTACAGTAGAAATATTTCCTAATCCCATCAATTTTAAAACAAAGCGTGACACATGGGAGGAGATCAATAATAATTTAACGTTTATGATGGATGGGAACTTCAGATACCCATATAAAAACATATCCAATGGTTGGGAGGTCCGTTTCGCAGATGAAGTAGGTGAAGAAGGAAAAGGGATATATCGAATGGAAAATGAGGGGTACGTGATTGAGGTCATGCCACTCGGTATCAATAATTCAAAAGGAAAAGTAAAAGGCAATCAAATATTATATGAAAAAATTCAATCTAATATAGACATACAATACACTGTACTAGCTGACATGATAAAAGAAGAAATTATTTTCCGTAAACGAGATGTCCCAGATACTTATACATTTCAGATTAATTTAGTGGGTTTGAAACCTGTACTAAATAAAGATCAAAGTGTTGATTTTGTAAATGTGTCTGGAGAGATAATATATTCCTTTATTAAGCCTTTTGCTTATGACAAAGAAGAAAATTATACAGATCAAATAATTACAAATCTGTATCAAGTCGAAAATGTATGGTATGTCAGCTATATCATAAATGAGGCATGGTTATACAATGATGAAAGGAAATTCCCGGTTATCCTTGACCCCACTACTTTACCATTTCAGCCAAGAAAAGAAGAGACATATAATATTCGAGATACAGAAATTCGTAGCCGAAGCCCACTTACAAACTTTACTAATTATTCCTATTTTGCAGCTGGCTTTAGCGATACACCATCCATTGGCATAAGAAGAAGTTTAATATGGTTTAACCTCCCAAGGTTATATAGTGGTGCAAAAATTAATTCGGCTACACTTAATCTAAAACAATTCAATATATTGACCACGAATGAAACAATCATTGATGTTCATCAGATAACGCAGCCTTGGAATACACAACAAGTTACTTGGGATTTGAGGCCTGATTTTAACCAAACTCCGATAAATGGAACAGCAGTGAATACGGAAAAAATAGACTTCGTTGTAAGTGAACTTGTTTCAAGTTGGTATACCGGAGAAGTAGCTAATTATGGTTTCTTATTAAAGGCTAGAGATGAAACGAAACCAAGAAAAGCATTTTATTCATCTGAAAATAATACATCTTCTGATGCTGAAGAAGGTACTGATCTTGGTCCAACATTAGTTATTAATTATACGGTAGATCCTCTCGGAAGTGAACCATTCTGGAGTTTTGTTAATGGTGTGAATGTCGCAAATGGAAATTTATTATTCACAACTTTGGATGTTTCACTGCCTGGGAGAGGAATCCCCATCCAACTTACTCGAAGCTATAATTCTTTTTCAACTGAACTAGGGTTGTTAGGTTATGGTTGGCGATTAAATATTGAGATGAAATTAAAATTTAATGCTCCATACGAAAGTAAGGTGGTTGTATTCGTTGATGAAGATGGAACGAACCATATCTTTACGGAGCTCGATGAACAAGATGGAATGTGGGAAGCACCACCAGGAATTAATCTTGAGCTCAAATATCAGAATGGGCAAGAGCCCTACTTTATTATGACCGATAAATCAGAAACGAGATACTATTTTGATACACAAAATGGCCGACTCGAAGCCATTTATGATAAAAACGAAAATGTGTTAGATTTGGTTTATGATTCTTTCGGAAACCTAGTGAATATGTCGGACGACTCCGGAAGAGTTGTTTATTTCCACTATCGTGATAATCTATTGTTTGCAATAACCGGAAATGAAATCGCAGATGTTCAATTTAGATATAATGCCGAGGGGCTACTTGAAACCGTCAAAACGTTACAAATCGGCGTAAATGGAGCAATTGATGTAACGGATTCAAATAATATAGCACAACAATCTAGCTATACTTATTATGTCGATAGAAAAATAAAAGAACTAATAGACCCTAATGGTCATGCAACAACCGTCACTTATAAGCTAGATACAAATCAGGTAGAAACAATCTCTAAAGTAGTGAATGGTTTGAATCGAATTTACACATATGAATATAAACAACAGAAGAAGGTTTAGTTACAACAGTTACGGATCCAAAGGATGTTACTACAACGTACGAAACGAACGTAGCTGGAAATGTAATTAAAATAACTGAACGTGCTAATTCTGCACAACCAATTGATACGAGCTATGAGTGGGATACGTCACACAATCTCATTTCTATGGTAGATGCAAGATTCAATAAGACAGAATTTTCATACAACGATAAGGATGAACTGATACAAGTTGTAAAGCCTGATGGCTCTGTTCAGACGCTAGCTTATTCAATAGATGAAGAACAGCTTACATCATTTACTAACGCATCTAATGAAACGATTAAATATAACTATGACGAAGATGAAAACAATACTGTGACAGTAACCCCCATGAATAGTACAATTATCCGTGATTTTAATGAAAAAGGTCAGATAGTCGGTATAACAACTCCTATTAGTCTGAATGAAAATATCATACCAAATCATGGTTTTGAAACATGGGACGTATCTGTACCTGGATATTGGCAAAACATTGCGAGTGGTTCAGTTAGAAGGAGCACAGATCGTGTAAACGGCTACTATTCCTTAGAGCTTACGGGGAATACTAGCGGTGAAGCGAAAGTGGTCTCACGTTATTTTCCTGTGCTTGAAAATACAAAATACGTGGTTAGTTGGTTCTTAAAGTCATTAGATGCAAGTGATATAGAAATCCGAGTGAATTGGTATGTAGAAGCGGATATTAATACGTATATCGGTAATTCTCCCATCCGTTTCATAAATAACAAAAAAGAATGGGCAAAAAAAGCCCAAAGAATTAACTCTCCATTTGGTGCAAAGTTTGCACGAGTTGTCATTACCAGCTTTACGGGAACTACCTTGTTTGACAACGTTCAAATGGAAAAAGGAGACTTCGTAAATGATTATAACCTCCTCTTAGATCCAGGCTTTGAAGAAACAGAAAGTACTACTGGGAAGCCTATACACTGGAATCTCAGATCAAGTTTAAATACTATAGCAGATGCTTCATATATCAACAATGGGCGTAATGGTACATCTAAAGGACTAAGGATATATGGTTCAGGAGATAATAAGTACTTTGGCCAAGAAATAAAAATTAAGGCTGAAAAAGATGTTACTCTCCTTCTTTCTGGTTGGTCCAGAGCCGATGGTATATCTTCGACTGGAGGGCCTCATGAGATTGTTTTATATATTAACTATGAAGATTTGGATGATGAATGGCTACCCCTTATTTTTACAAAAGCGAATCATGGATGGGAGTATAGAGAGTTAAATGTGACCTTAAAAGGGAATGCATTTGGCTTTCAAGTATATGCCAAAGTTGAAAATCAATCTGGTGCAGTTGTCCATTTTGATGACATCAAGTTTCGAACGATAACTACTTCTACTGCTATTTTAAGTGAATATAACATTGTAACAAACGGAAGCTTTGAGTTCGACTTGGACAATTCAGGTATGTCGGATGACTGGAAGCAATCAATACAGCCTGGAACTACCGCAACGATGAATTGGGTGAACGACAGAAATGAAGCACAGGTCGGTAAATATTCACTTCTTGTAAAGGATACAGGAGGGTGGGCGATATTTGCGAATAATACCAAAGAACCGGTACTTCCTGATAGAACATATACAGCAGCTGTAACGATTAAAACAAAAGGTGTCACGTCTACTTCTATTAATGGAGGAGGAATTATCAAGTTTGATGTATATGACACGAATGGAAGCTATTTAGGTGAATATATGACATCAAACCCAGTATCTGGTAGTGTGGAAGGTGAAAGGGTGTATGTCGAAGTTGACGGGCAGAAGATTCTATATGATTACCCGTCCGCCACTTCGATTAGAGTATCGGTTGGCACAGTCCATCCGATTCAAGGTTCTCTTTATTTTGATAACGTACGATTTGAATCAAGAAGTGTCCAGACTACACTTCAGTATGATGTGACTAACAATTATGTAACAACTGTCACAAATGAACTTGGGAAACAGACCTTGTTTACACCTGATGAAAGGGGAAATATCGAACAAATTATTTTACCAACAGGCGGTATTGCTACTTTCGAATATAATTCCTTAGATCTTTTAGAGTCTGCACAGACAACAGCAGGTCTACTCATTGAGTATGACTATGATTCTAACGGGAACGTAATGCAAATTGACTATAAGGATCCTGTACAGAATACTGTGATCGGTAGCATCCATCAGTCTTATAATGAAGCTAACCAGGTAGAGACTGTCACTGATCAATTAAACCGTGTGACTACGTTAAGTTACAATATCATTGGGAATATGGAAGAAATTTTATATCCAAATGATAATCTTTTATCGTTAAACTATACAGATATTAATCAAATAAAAACCATTACGTATAATAATGAGACAATACCTGCTTATTCGTTCAAGTATAACGACAAAGGGTTCTTAACATCTGTCACAAAAAATGGTACTGACACTTCTAGCTACCAATTTGATCAGAAGTTAAACAGAATAACGTCTATTACGTATCCGAACAATCATGCTGTATCCTATACGTATGACCCTAGTGGAAAAGTCACGAGTATTTCTTCTCAACCGTTAAATCATCCAATTTTGGTTACTCGGTATGAGTACGACCAAGCAGGTTTACTGGCCTCCGCATTCGGACCAAATGACGAACGAGTATATCATATATTTGATGAGGCTGGCAGGATTCGTAAGCGGAATTCAGGAAATGGCACGACCTTTGCTTATGACACGTATATGGAATATGATGCAGCTGGTCAACTCATTTATTACTCAAACAGCCAGGGCGAACAAACGTATCTAGAACACGAGTTAAAGTACGATGATAACGGTAACCGAACGGAAGTGATCTCAGGTGGAGGAAGCCGTATTGAATATAATTATGACACAGCTAACCGCCTCCTAAAAGAAGTTCACTATGATCCAAACGATGTCATTTCATACAGCTTCTCCTATGAATACACAGGCACTTATGGTCTCTTAAACAACCGCACAGCGAAGAAGAGTTTCAACACAGTCGTTGCAACCTATCAGTATAATGCCGCAAATGAACTCGTGTCTGTTAATGGAATCCCGTTTCAATACGATGCTAATGGAAACCTACTTAAAGACGACCGCTTCCAATACCAGTACAATCCAGCAAATCAACTAGTCGAAGTCAACACATTGTCAGACTCTCTTGTAGCAAGATACGAGTACAATCATGAAGGCCTACGAACAAAGAAAATA
Source organism: Bacillus salitolerans (assembly GCF_042680805.1). NCBI lineage: Bacteria > Bacillati > Bacillota > Bacilli > Caryophanales > Bacillaceae > Bacillus > Bacillus salitolerans. The sequence continues at coordinate 119,310 of NZ_JBHUEM010000052.1, forward strand.
ACACCAAGCAAAACCGAAAAATACTTCTACTCTGCCGGAGAACTGTCTTACATCACGGATGAAACCGACAAGCTCAAATATAGTTTCACACGTACAGTATCTGGAACATTAGTCAGTATGACGGACCATACAGGGACAACAAAGAGGACCTACTATTACATCCGAAACAGCCATAGTGATGTAGTAGAACTCAGAGATTCAAATGGAAACCGCGTTGTCTATTATAAATACGACGCATTTGGGGTACCCTTAACAAGTGAAGGCACAGCGACAACAGGAAATGGCGAACTACTAAGAGAAGCGAATCCATTTCGATATGTGGGGTATTTTTATGATGAGGAAACCGCTAATTATTATTTGAAGGCTCGGTATTATAATCCTGATAGTGGTAGGTTTTTGACGAGGGATTTGTTGCCGGGAATTAATCTATACACATATGCATCTTGCAATCCTGTTAGATTTATTGATCCTTCTGGAATGATTTCAGTAGAGGAAGATAGTTACGGAAGTTATAGTTATGATTGGTTAAATGATGTTACTAAGGGCGGACTTCTTGGATTTAGTGGAGCTGCACTGGATAAATTTGTAGGGGAAAAGGTTTCTGAAAAAATAAAGCCATTTGTAGAACAAAAAAATAAAACAAGGCCACTAGTTAAGCTACAGGATAATAGATATTTAACCGCTCCTAAACATGTTTCAACTTTTAGTGCGACAAGAGCTTTTGCGAAGACTTCAATTGGTAGGTTAGGTGCAGCTGGATTTGTATTTAGTGTTGGTTATGATTTATATGAAGGTGGACTTACAGGAGAAAACATTAGGAATAGTATAACTAATAATTTTGTTTTAGTTGCTTTAAACTTAGGGGCATTCATAGCTGTTAGTGCGACTGTAACATTTTTTGCTGGAGTTAGTTTAGTAGGTTTACCTGCTATAGGTACAGCATTATTAATAGGTGCAGGAATTGGGTTTCTTTATTCTTCTGTAAAAGAATCAACAGGGTTTGAATTTTCAGATGTGTGGGGAGAGTAGAATATTAAAGATAAAAGGATGATCACATTGTATACAATCTTGGATCAACTTCCATACCAATCAAAGTTTTATTTTCTTTTAATTCTTGGAGCTTTATCTACAATCGGTTATGTATTTTTATTAAAAAAAGCAATAGAAAATAGGAAAAATAAAAAAGAAATAACAATGTTATCAATATCGATCCTGAGTTTTTCGATGTATAGTTTTAATCTTTCAATTTCTAATTACTTTAAGCATATGCATAATGATGAGTATGGGGTTGGATTTTATAATATTAGTATAGTATTTTTTATAATCTTTATTATAGCGATATTAGTTGGACCCATCTTGAAAAAATTCACAAGTTTTTTTGACTAAGGATGGGTTTGGAGATAGGGGCCTGTTATAAGAATCGTTGTCAGGAGAAATTGATCAAGTTTAAATATGAGGTGAAAAAAGGGAGAACTTCCACGTTCAATTATGTTTAGAGGATCAAGGTGAAAAACTTGAGGCTGCTCAAATAATTCCCATCTTCAGAGTAGATGGGAATTATTTGACGCTTATGATGAAATTGAATTAAGTGGAGCAGTAGAGCAAGCAATTGCTACTACTAAAAAAGATTTAAAAACAGTCGGTATAGAGAAAACTCCCGATTACTTAGATGAAGCCAGATCACAGTATCATGCGGACTTCATTAGAGTAGGGCCCTTTATTAAGATTTGCAACATCTGTTGCCGTTGTAGGCTTTATTTATGACATAAATTCTGTAATACCCCCACAGCAGAATTTAGAATGATTAAGTACAGGAGAATACTTTGCAAAGTTGTTTATTACATTGGCTGCAGTATGCGTAACCGGAGTTGCAATTTTTTTAGCACTGTCACCGGTAGGTGGTGTTATTGTTGGAGGTACGGCTGCAACAGCTATTGATTATTTCAAGCAAAATGTTCTTGAGTATTATGACTTGAATTTATTTATAGAATTGGAGTTCTATCTTGAAAAGAAAGCATATTGTCATAAAAATAATTACCGTTTTACTTTTTCTGGGAACAGGTTTCGTATTGTATGATATAAATTTCTTTGTAGCTTTAATCTTTTTAAATATAAGTTTTTGTTTAGCAATTTACTTTTTACTTTTCAATAGGAAGCCATTAGGGTGGAGATTATTAGGACGATAAGTTAATTAGCTGCTTTGTATTTCTACGCCAAAAAGGATTTTTTAATAGTTAATGAACTTGTAGAAAGATTACTTATAACTGTATTTGCAGCACTGCTATATTTTCTATACACTACCTGGTTCCAGATAAGGAGAGCTAAATAATTAACTACAGGAAAAAATAGTTGGTTTTGTTTCTTGCCAATTCAATGGGCCATGTCCTTCTAAATACCATAGTGACGGTTTTTCAGTCAGTTTTGAAAATTTTGCTAATTGATGGCTTTTTCAACAACATAATATAAAATAATTTAATAAAAAACAAAAAAAGTATGACTTTTTGTTGGTATTGTTTAGAGTCGCCAAACCAAACAATCCATTGAAGGACATACTTTTTTTCTTATGCTAATCAGAATGTCGTTCTCCTCCTTTTAATGTGTAAGATATTTAGATAAATTATTACTCAATCATCTGGATGAGATTTCAATGAAACAATTTAACTATAAAATAATACTATATTTCGATTTGAAAGGTACCTATCTTCTTAGAATAAAATACGATGATAACGGTAACAGAACGGAAGTGATCTCAGGTGGAGGAAGTCGAATTGAATATAATTATGACACAGCTAACCGCCTCCTAAAAGAAGTTCACTATGATCCAAACAATGTTATTTCATACAGCTTCTCCTATGAATACACAGGCACTTACGGTCTTTTAAACAACCGCACAGCGAAGAAGAGTTTCAACACAGTCGTATCAACCTATCAGTATAATGCCGCAAATGAACTCGTGTCTGTTAATGGAATCCCGTTTCAATACGATGCTAATGGAAACCTACTTCAAGACGACCGCTTTCAATACCAGTACAATCCAGCAAATCAACTAGTCGAAGTCAACACATTGTCAGACTCTCTTGTAGCAAGATATGAGTATAATCATGAAGGACTGCGTACAAAGAAAACAACACCAAGCAAAACCGAAAAATACTTCTACTCTGCCGGAGAACTGTCTTACATCACGGATGAAACCGACAAGCTCAAATATAGTTTCACACGTACAGTATCTGGAACATTAGTCAGTATGACGGACCATACAGGGACAACAAAGAGGACCTACTATTACATCCGAAACAGCCATAGTGATGTAGTAGAACTCAGAGATTCAAATGGGAACCGCGTTGTCTATTATAAATACGACGCATTTGGGGTACCCTTAACAAGTGAAGGCACAGCAACAACAGGAAATGGCGAACTACTAAGAGAAGCGAATCCATTTCGATATGTGGGGTATTTTTATGACGAGGAAACCGCTAATTATTATTTGAAGGCTCGGTATTATAATCCTGAGAATGGAAGATTTTTGACGAGGGATTTGTTGCCATCTGCCAATTTATACGTCTATGCGGGGAATAACCCTGTGAGATTTATTGATCCAAGTGGATTGTTTTATCTGAAAATTAATGAAAATGATCAACATAAGGCTAGAATTGAACACCATGAAAGAGAAATGGAAAGAGCAGTAGAAAGTACTAGGAAAGGAGAACAGGGAGAAAAAAAGGGATTATTACCAATTAAAACTTCTAATACAACCGCAGGCATTATTGCGGGTACAGGTGGAAAATTAACTACCCTGATTAGTAAGGAAGCAGTTAAAGTTGTAATATCTGATCTAAATCAAGAATATTTAATGGATTTCTTAAAAGCAGGTCTACTTAAAAAGCTGCCAGGTAGTGCAGGAGATGCAATGGAAGTATTACTTAGTTATTTTGTTTTTGGCGACGATCCAGTTCTTACAACAATCGATACCATATTAATTGTTGGAACTTCTGTACTGTTTGGTCCAGGAGGATTTATTGCAGGGATAGGATTATCTGCTTTTAATGACTATGTACTTAAAGACAAATTAGGAACAAGATATAGTATAGAATTGTTAAGAACAATGGAAAATCAACAACCGATTATATATCCTGCATTATATCTTCCTCGATAAATCTTAAAGGTGGATGATAAATTGTATATTAAACCTGCTTATATTTATATAATTTTATTAATTATCTCGAGTACACTGTATTTAAAAAATGTCTTGTGGAAAGAGGAAAAATCGTATTTAAAATTTAGAAAATATGCTTTTGTAGTATTTGGATACGGCTTTGCATTAGGCTTAACAGTCGATCAGTATATTATAGAAGGTATTTTAATTCCTTATTTTGTATTACTAATGATAGTAACAATATTTATAGCAACAATTTCTGAAAAAATATATATCAAGTTTTCTCAAAAATAAAAACACCATAATACCATAAATACAATAGAGGCGGTTCGAATTGGGGTCAATCGGAAGTTTTGATTGCAAAAAGGCACAACTAGCGAAAATTGCTGGTTATGCCTTAGCTCTTTTTTTGCAACTAATCTACATGCAAAATTCTTGATTGCCTGGAAATAATGAAGTCGCTGCCCCTGGCTCAGGGACAGCCAACCTCTTTTATTATTTGGGAGTGAAAGTGTGAAACAATTATTTAAGATAATAATAGTATTATTTTTATTTGGTATTTCCCCACTAGCTTTTGGATTATTAAAAGATTATAACTTATATATTGCAATTGCTTCTTTTAGTTTTGGATTTGGAACAATGTTTTTTTTATTATTAGAGAGGGGAAACAGAAAAGAACGAGTTAAGAAGAGTATTTTTATATTAATTTATTTTTTAATTGGTACACTAATTGTTCTTAAGTTTGGGACAAGCTATTTTCTAGTAATTCCATTAGCAATTCCTTTATTCATTTTTCTTATAATAAATTAATCCATTTGAGATGGATCAAAAATACCATAGTGAGGTTTCATTCGGGCAGATTTGAGAATTTGGGGAAGAATAACAAAACTGCTTGTGATGGCTTTTTCAACAACATAATCACCAAAAGTATGCCTTTTAGTTGGTATTGTTTAGATTCGCCAACCAAACAATCCATTGAAGGACATATTTTTTTCTTATGCTAATCAGAATGTCGTGCTCCTCCATTTTTTAGATATTTTGAAGCTCACTATTATAATCCGGATAGTGGGAGGTTCTTCCTTTTATAAACCTATATGTATATGCAGGGAATAGCCCTGTGAATTTTATTGATCCCAGTAGACTTGTTCCAGCAAGGGAAGCTAGTTATGGAACATACAGTCAAACTTACTTAAATAATGCTTGGGAAAGAAGTAGAAAAAATAGGAATCAATCTTCACAAAGTACAAAAGTAGAAGATCTTACTGTGCCAGCTGGAACAGCTGCCGCAACTTGGTTAGCAGATCGAGTTACTCCTAGTTTGGACTTAAGAGTAAACAACTCTAGAACCAGGATTTTCCACAATTTTGAAACAAATTTAACTGAGGCACATGGGTTAACGCGACTAAATGACACAAGAATCAGTAAAGTAGGCTTGGCCACTAATTTATCTAAAGGTTTTGGATTTTTTTGGTATTGGGTTAATCTCTGATGTTGGTTTTTATTATGAAAAACATCAGAGCTTAACAGGATTTAATTAGCAGGCAAGTGTTTTAGATAATGCTGTTTGGTCATTAATTGGAGCAGTTGCAGGAGTTGGTGCACATTTTGCTAAAGAAGATGACTTGGCACCTTCAGAAATATTTGGATTACAATAATTACGGAGGTAAAATAAAATTGATATTTATTTTTTTTATGTTAATCCTAATTCCAATTTTTTATTTCGGAATAAAACAATCTAGTCAAGAAATGAGGAAATACATTTTATATCCAACTATGGTAAGTGGATATGGAATGTTGTTAATGCTACATTTAAATGTTAAGAATGCAATACTAGGTGTTTTTTTTGCCTCTTTAATACCGATTGGCTTTTTATTTTTTTATATTAGATTGTATAGGAAAGGAAATAATATTGTAAGGGAAACCATTCGAAACTTAGTAGTTGTAGTATCAGTTGCCTTTGGTATAATTACTGTTCTTGCGTTTATTCTAAAATTTTTCTTCACGTAATTAAATATAACTGAACGAAAAAATAAATGTTTATTTGGAAATCCATAGATCAGTTTTATTATAAATACGACACAGTTGGGGTACCCTTAACAATTGAAGGTACAGTAACAACAGGAAATGGCTTATTACTAAGAGAAGCGAATCCATTTCGATATGTGGGGTATTTTTATAACGAGGAAACCGCTAATTATTATTTGAAGGCTCGGTATTAATGGTAGGGGTTGGTTTAACTAAATATTTTTGTTACCAAATTTCAAAAACTCAAAGTGATATCTATAAATATCTAGAATGATAATTTAGGAGTAAATATGGTATTTTATACAACAAGATTATTTGGAATCGAACTACTAACATTAGGCATAATTTCTATATTTTTTATAGTTAGAGATTACCTCAATAGTAATTGGTTTTTATTCACAATTGGAATAATTTTAACCTCGGTTTGTTTTTTCTTTGGTATTGTTGTGTTATTTAGAAAATTTCAAAAAGTAACTTTTGAAGAAGAACAAATCGTTTTACAAACAATTTTTAATAAAACAGAACATTGGATTTATAAAGAGATAAAATATATATTAGGCACAAAAAGTAAATTCTTTCCGATTTATACATTAGTTAAGAAAGATGACAGTACCATTCGGTTTCTCTTCTTTCGAAATAAAAAAATGATTCGAGAATTAATTAGAAAAAGCCCTGAAGCAGTTATTGATCAAGGATTAAAAGATAGACTAAAAACTAATAAATAAAATAATTATTATCCTTTAGTGCATGTTTCTAAGTTTTTACTGAATCCATATCAATGCATAAACACTCAATCAAACAACGTGAGATTCACGGGAACAGGTCCCATGACAGGAATTCTAAATAGAGATTTGAATACCATTAAATTTTGATGAATGGTTGAAGTTGAAAAGGAGAGCCCCCCCTCCTTTTCTAATTGTAAAAATACATGCGCAACAGTATTAGTTTTTACCTTGGCTAAAAAAGCTCCTTAGAAAAACGAAGGCTGGGCTTCCTACTGGCACGGCCGCATCCTACGCGAAATGGACTTAACCTCCGATGAAGTCATCGAATTCGCTAAACTAAACGCTGGTGTTGTTCAGCCATCCAAAACGAGCATCAATCCGTATTATCTAGGTTTTAAAATGTTCGAAGACATCGAAAAACGCTGGGATAATCCAACTGATGAAATGCAGCGGTACGGGGCAAAACCAGGTTCAGGTCGAGAGAAAATGTTTGAGGTTCGCGAAGTAGAATCAGACATTTCATTCCTACGAAACTACTTAACAAAAGATCTTGTCATGCGTGAAGATATGTACCTATTCCAAAAACAAGGCAAAGACTACAAAATCGTCGATAAAGAGTGGGAGCAAGTTCGCGATCAATTAATCAACATGCGTGTAAACGGCGGCTTCCCGTATATTACGGTTAATGACGGAGATTACTTAAAGACCGGTGAATTATACTTAAAGCACTGGTACGAGGGTATCGAACTAGACCTCAAATATTTAGAAAAGGTTCTACCCTATATTCACCAGCTATGGGGAAGACCAGTTCATATGGAGACTGTGCTCGAAGATAAACCAGTCATGTTTACGTATGATGGGAAGGGGATTCATCGGAAGTATTTGTGAAATATAAATCATTGTTTAACTGCCTAGTAGTGGACTAGGCAGTTCTTGGTGCTTTTTTCATTACATTTACCCTAAAAATGAGCATGTATAGAAGTAAGCGTAAAATGATCCCCAGCTATGAATACTGATGGGGATCATTTATTATTTAGATATCTTTTTGAATATTCTACAGGTAATTGGTAGAGTCATAGACCAAGGAAGTAGTTGATCAAGTTCTTCTACTTTTGTCAGATCCATATTGGGAAGTTGATCAAATAGATAGTGAAGGTAATAGTATGGATTTAATTTATTTTCCTTTGCTGTCTCCACTAAACGATAGATAATGGCGCTCGCTCACTTCTATAGAGCCACTTTAAAAAGGTTTACCTTCCTCACGCTTTTTGTCATTAACACTCGAATTTTCTTGTCGAGAGTGATTATCTCATCTGTTGTTTTCAAATGTTATTATATCATTTTAAATCTTAAGGCTAACGTTGCACTTAACATAAGGGGAAGGAGATGAAATACCTCATTTGTTTTGATCATATAGAATAGTAGCAAATGCGAGGAAGTATTAGTTCGGACATGGAGAATTTCAATTTCAAAAACTAAAATTACCCAATCAACAAAACAGTATGTAGTTACCGGCAACATTAGCTACAAAGAAACAATTTGGATAAATTTAACAAATGTTGGAGGGAATAAGGAAAAAGAAATCAAAAAATAAAAAAAAGTTTCCCGACTCAGGAGAAACTTTCACATATAGATTACTTAAGTTGTGAGATAATATTACCTGATCATTTAACTTTCTTTTTTATAACACTGTCTTTCCTTGTTGATAAGTAAAGTGTACCGTCTTCTGCTTTACTAAAAAAATAATATATTCTACTCCTAATTTTATGTTTGAAGGTAGTGAATATAAACGATTGTTGTCAAATTCTGAACCTTTTATTAGCTCATTTAATTGTAGATATACTGATTTAACATACTTATTTTCTCTCACTAATTCTTTTGGTGTAACAGAGACAATCGGTTCCTTCAGTCAGTTTTAAGAATGTGGAAGAGAAGAACGAAATTGCTAGGTGATGGCTCTTTCAAAACCTTAATATAAAATAATTTAATAGGAGCAGTTGTAGGATATGGTATCTCAGAAGGTTGTAACCAACTTATGAATTACAATAAATAGAAGAGGGAAATTATGGGTAAAGTATTTATTGATGTTGGCTTTTCTTTATTTTCACTAATCTTATGCTTTTATTTTTTATTTGTACATTTACAAAATGAAAAAAAGAATAATGTTCCTACAATAATGATCTTTGTTTTGTTTTTATTTACATTATCACTTTTTTTTATTAGCAGGCATTTCTTTCCTCGAATAGATAAACTTTTATTTATTGATAACATGTACGAGATCATATATTTCTTTATAATTGCTTTTTTGATATCGAGTATCTATTCATATTTTGTGGGTGATTATACAGAGAAGAATATTTGGAAACAGAAATTAAAAATAGTTATCCCACTTTTACTAATATTAGTTACAATCTTAATCTATATAAATTTCTTTCAGTAAACCAAGGAGAGGAGACCATCTCCTTGGGACGATTCATATGGTCATCTTTTAGAATGTGGAAAAAACCAGAAGAACGAAATTGATATGCGATGACTCTTTCAAAAGCTAAAAATAAAATAATTTATAAAATACAATAAAGTATGCCTTTTTGTTGGTATTGTGTAGAGTCGCCAAACCAAACAATCCATAGAAAGACATACTTTTTTTCTTATGCAAATTATAATGTCTCGTGCCCCTCCATTTTTTAGATATTTAGATAAACTATTACTCAATCATCTGGATGAGATTTCAATGAAACAATTAACTTTGTAAACGGGGGCTTCCCGTATATTACCGTAAACGATGGAGATTACTTAAAGACCGGGGAATTATACTTAAAGCACTGGTACGAGGGTATCGAACTAGACCTCAAATATTTAGAAAAGGTTCTACCCTATATTCATCAGCTATGGGGAAGACCAGTTCATATGGAAACTGTGCTCGAAGAAAAACCGGTAATGTTTACGTATAACGGGAAGGGGATTCATCGGAAGTATTTGTGATAGATAATCATATGTAGAACCAGTCCAAGTTGTTTTGGGATGGTTTTATATTTAGTCATTTGAAAAATAGTTCACAGCCATCACGTATATCAACACACTAAGTGATGGCTGGTGTTATCTTGCTTCTGTCAAGGATCTACATTCAAAAAAGATTGTTGGTAATTCCTTTGGAGGTAAGAAGACGACTGATTTAGTAAAAACAGCTTTAGAAAACGGTTATCAAACACAAAATCCAAGTGAAGAATTTCAAAACGACCGTAAATCTAGATAATCATCCAATCCTCTAGTAAAAAAGGGCAGATCATATGATAATGCCCTGTATTGAATCATTTCATGCCATACTAAAGAAGGAAGAATTCAATCTTGTCACATACATTGATTTTAAATCAGCTAATCTAGCTCTATTTCAGTATATTGAAGGTTGGTATAACCGAAAAATAATTCATAGTGGTATTGAATATCAGACACTACAAGGTGTCGTAGACAATATTAGAAAATTGCATAAATTGAGCCCTCTCTCAAACTATGTTTTACTTGGAGTGGTGGGCATGGAAGCCTATTAGGCAAAGCCAGTATTATAGTTAATCTGACTTCTTAGCTGTGGAATCTTACCCACGGAAAGTACTAGTATTTGTTAAATTGCAATGTTGGCTACATTCGAACTTAGTTTTTTTGTTTGTAATACAAGAATAAATAATTTTACAATTAAATAGATATATGGGTATAGGTATAACAAGAGTATTTGTTTATGCTACAAAAATGTCTTTTGGGAATAATATTCCTAGTTTTCAAAAAAGGAGTGATCTAATGTTTGACTACACAGTTAAAACTGATAAGAGTATTAATGAGGCTATTCTAAGCCTTGAGACCAATTTAAAGGATGAGCATTTTGGTGTCCTTTGGCAGTTTGATATTAAAAGTAAGCTACAGGAAAAAGGGCTTGAATTTAATCATGATTATATGGTCCTTGAGGTTTGTAACCCACATGAGGCACAGCGTGTTTTGAATGAGAACTTATTAGTAGGATATTTTCTTCCTTGTAAAATTGTGGTTTACAAAGATCATGAAACAACAAAAATTGGTATGCCAAAGCCTACGGCCCTTATTAGATTAGTTGATAATGAGGAAATCCAAAACTTAGCGAAAGATATTGAAGACCGCTTAATAAATGTGATTAATAAAAGTAAGTAGGGTTTTGGAAACTAAAGATATGAGAGACTGCGGAGAGGATTTCCGTGGTCTTTTTTGATTATATAAGTAAGAATCACATTCAAATTATTGGTTATATTTTTAAACAAAAGGACCACTAATTTGAGAAGTGATTCTATGATACAAATATGAGCCTGATGTAAGAATTAGGACTTGTAATGCTTTTCTTCTCAAGTAGGAAAATCATGATTACACAGTCAAGTATTCTGATGTTTTTCTGGAGGTATGAGAAAAATAAACATAATTGATGTTCGAGATGATGAGCAAGCAGCATACCGCAAAAGCACACTACTCCATAAACCCTAAATACAGTATCCTTATCCAGCCTCTTGACATTATACCTATAGGGGTATAATATTAACTGTGTAGTAAATATTTTCACAGTATTTGAGGTGGCGCCATGTCACTCCTAATATTAGGTATATCAGTACCATTTTTATTCATCATATAAACGTGAACTATCCCGATGGAAGGCTCCAATGTTTGAAGAAATTCAAGAAAAAGATTCATATGTTTTATTAGATGTAAGATACTATAACGAATCATATAATAGTCCGGTAACGAGGAGCTGTTTATATTCCGATTGCTTACCTTAAAAGATATTATGAAGAAATTCCAAATCATAGTATAATTTTAATTGTATCCAATCATCTAGAAAAAAGAAGGTTGGTATTCGCTGTTTACGAAGACTTCAAGTAGTAGGACATAATATTGTAAATCCTCATTCCGATATAGCAATCAAATAGAAAGGAGGAAGGAAGATGGAGTACAGTGAACAAATGAAAAATAGAGTCAAAAGAATGGAAGGCCAACTTCGTGGAATTCTTAGAATGATGGAAGAAGGCAAGGATTGTAAAGAGGTTATAACACAATTGTCAGCCGTCCGTTCAGCAGTAGATCGTACTGTTGGGGTTGTAGTAAGCACAAATCTCGTTGAATGTGTACTGGAGGCCGAAAATAAAGGGCAGAATGCTAATGATTTAATCAAGGAAGCAGTAAATCTGCTAGTTAAAAGTAGATAATAAAAAAGGGTTGATACCTTTTTTTAAATGATATAATATACCCTTAGGGGTAATGGTAAATACAGAACTAATTTTTTTTATCTTTAAATATACCCATATGGGTAATTAATGGAAAATGGAGGAATTTGAAGATGAGTGAAAAGAAAAAGACAACAATAGTTTTATTCAGTGGAGATTACGATAAAGCGATGGGTGCTTATATTATTGCAAACGGGGCAGCGGCTTATGATCATGAAGTGACTATTTTCCATACATTTTGGGGTTTGAACGCTTTACGTAAAGATGAAGATATTCAAGTGAAAAAAGGATTCATGGAAAAGATGTTTGGCAAAATCATGCCAAGAGGTGCCGAAAAAATGGGATTATCTAAAATGAACTTTGCAGGATTCGGTCCCAAAATGATTAAAGATGTGATGAAAAAGCATAATGCAATGCCACTATCTAACTTAATCGAAATGGCACAAGAACAAGAAGTAAAGCTTGTTGCATGTACCATGACAATGGATCTATTAGGACTATCGAATGAAGAGCTATTAGACAATATTGAGTATGCTGGTGTAGCTGCTTACTTAGCAGATGCAGAAGAAGGAAACGTAAACTTGTTTATCTAACTGATCAATAGGGGCGATTCTCCCTTAATGGAGGTTTAGAATGTTAGAGTATATCAATTATCTATTATTGGTAATGTTATTTTTCATTATAAATCGAATGTTACCAGCTAAAGGTGTTAGACATATTACAACGTTAGATTTAAAAAATGAATTAAAGGATAAAAATAAACAATTTGTTGATGTTAGAACACCTTCAGAGTACAAGAGTAACCATATAAAAGGTTTTAAAAATCTGCCCTTACATCAACTAGCTGGGGGAGCGACAAAAGAACTATCAAAAGAAAAAGAAGTAGTTGTTATCTGTCAAAGTGGAATGAGAAGTCAAAAAGCAAGTAAGTTTTTAAAGAAGCTCGGGTTTGCACATGTAACAAATGTAAAAGGCGGTATGAGCGCATGGAGATCATAAAAAGGAGGATTAAAAGATGAAACAATATACGGCTAAAGAAGTCGAGAATCTTTTAACAGAAGAAAAGCCACTTAATATCATTGATGTGAGAGAAGTAGATGAAGTTGCAAATGGTAAAATTCTTGGTGCTCTCCATATCCCACTTGGGTTATTAGAGTTTCGCATGAGTGAACTAGATAAATCAAAAGAATATATCATGGTTTGTCGTTCAGGTGCTAGAAGTGGTCGTGCAACTCAATTCTTAGAAAGCTATGGCTTTCATGTCATTAATATGACAGGTGGTATGTTAGATTGGGAAGGGAAAGTAGAATAAATTTTTTAAAATAACTATATACCCATACGGGTAAAAAGGAGGTAATTAATAATGGAACAATTAAAAACAAATTATGTATTAGATGCAAAAGGGCTTGCTTGCCCAATGCCAATTGTGAAGACAAAAAAGGCTATAAATGATTTGGAGGCAGGGCAAGTATTAGAGGTGCGAGCAACAGATAAAGGATCAAAGGCTGATCTTCAAGCATGGGCAAAAAGTTCAGGGAATCAATATTTAGGTACGCTTGAAGAGGGAGATGTTCTGAGGCACTTTGTAAGAAAATCATCAAATGATGAAGCTATTGAAAGAAAGCATCCTAAAGTCGCAAGTAACGAAGATTTACAAATGAAACTAGAAGCAAATGAAAACCTTATCGTACTTGACGTAAGAGAAGCAGCAGAGTATGCGTTCAATCATATCCCTAACTCAATTTCAATCCCGTTAGGAGAATTGGATGCACACTTAGATGAAATAAATAAAGATGATCAAATTTTTGTTGTATGCCGTACAGGAAACAGAAGTGACTTTGCAGCTCAAAAGTTAGCAGAGAAAGGATTTAACCATGTCTTTAATGTTGTACCAGGTATGAGTGCTTGGTCAGGTAAAACCAATAGTATTACATCCTTAAAGTAGAAGAATCTGAAGGAACTAAATTTTTTTATATTAATATATACCATAGGGGGTAAAAGGGATGGCTGTAAAAGCAATGACTTCAAAAGAAGTAACAAAAAAGATATTTAACAAAGAGGATTTATTTATTCTAGATGTTCGTAACGAAACTGATTTTCAGGATTGGAAGATCGAAGGAAAGAACTTTAATCATTTTAATATTCCTTATTTCGAACTGTTAGATGGTGTGGAAATAATCTTAGACAAAATTCCAGCTGACAAAGAAATCTTAGTCGTTTGTGCAAAAGAAGGATCATCTTTAATGGTGGCTGAAATGCTTGTAGAGCATGGTTTTAATACCTCTTATTTAGTGGGAGGTATGAAAGCATGGAGTGAGCATTTGGAGCCTGTGAAAGTCGGAGATTTACAAGATGGAGGTGAAGTCTATCAGTTTGTTCGTATCGGTAAAGGCTGTCTATCTTACATGGTCGTTTCAAACGGTGAAGCTGCGATCATTGATGCTACTCGTATGACTGATATTTATCTAGACTTTGCTGAAAGTATTCAAGCAAAAATCACTCATGTATTTGACACTCACTTACATGCTGACCATATCTCAGGTGGAAGAATGATTGCTGAGAAAACAGGTGCATCATACTGGTTACCACCAAAGGATGCAACAGAAGTGACATTCGAATACAACGCTTTAGTAGGCGGTAATGTAGTAACCATCGGAAATACTGCGATTGATATTCATGCCCTATATTCTCCAGGACACACAATTGGTTCTACATCATTTGTTGTAGATGAAAAGTTCCTTCTTTCAGGAGACATCTTATTCATTGATTCTATAGGAAGACCTGACCTTGCAGGAATGGCAGAGGATTGGGTAGCAGATTTAAGAGAAAGCTTATATTCACGCTACAGAGAGCTTTCAGAAGATCAAGTTGTTCTACCTGCACACTTCATGATTATTGATGAATTGAATAATGATGGCAGTGTATCAGAAAAATTAGGAACACTGTTTGCGAAAAATCACGGTCTAAACATTGAAGATGAAAATGAGTTCAGAAAACTAGTAACAGAAAACCTACCGCCACAACCAAATGCATACCAGGAGATTCGTGAAACTAACATGGGGAAAATCAACCCTGACGAAGAAAAACAACGTGAAATGGAAATCGGACCAAACCGCTGTGCGGTGAGATAGGTTCTTTCATAGACATTAAAAGTTTGCGCCAGCAGAATTCATGTAGACTGTGACATTCAAAATCTGAATGTCACAGAGCAATTTATAATATATTGGAGGTTAAACAAATGGAAGCAACAAAAGTATTAGATGCAAAAGGATTAGCATGTCCAATGCCAATAGTTAAAACAAAGAAAGCGATCAATGAATTAGAATCGGGTCAAATCTTAGAAATCCATGCTACCGATAAAGGGGCAAGAAACGACCTGACAGCTTGGGCAAAATCAGGAGGTCATGAATTTTTAAAGCATGAGGAAGAAAATGATGTATTAAAGTTCTGGATTAAAAAAGCTTAATAAATAAGGGAGCCTTAGGAAGGGTTCCCTTTTTCAAAAGGAGGTAACACAATGGATATAGGATTTATCATTACCATATTCTTAATTGGATTTATTGGATCATATATTTCTGGGATGCTTGGAATTGGTGGATCGATTATTAAATATCCAATGCTACTCTATATCCCACCATTATTTGGGCTAGCAGCTTTTACCGCGCATGAAGTGTCAGGAATAAGTGCTATTCAAGTTTTTTTTGCTACAATCGGTGGTGTCTGGGCATATCGCAAAGGTGGATACTTAAATAAATCACTAATTGGTTATATGGGAGTAAGTATTTTAATCGGTAGTTTTATTGGAGGATACGGGTCGAAGCTAATGACAGAGGGCGGTATTAATCTAATCTATGGTATATTAGCATTGATTGCGGCTGTCATGATGTTTATCCCTAAAAAGGGAATTGACGATACTCCATTAGATCAAGTGAAGTTTAATAAATGGCTAGCAGCTATTTTAGCGTTAATTGTGGGAACCGGTGCAGGTATTGTTGGAGCAGCTGGTGCGTTTCTATTAGTACCGATAATGTTGGTTGTATTAAAAATCCCAACAAGAATGACCATCGCTTCATCCCTAGCCATTACGTTTATCTCATCTATAGGGGCAACCGTAGGGAAAATTACAACAGGACAAATTGATTATTTTCCAGCCTTTATTATGATTATCGCGAGCCTGATTGCTTCTCCATTAGGGGCAATGGCAGGGAAAAAAATGAATACAAAATTACTACAGGTTATCTTGGTAATACTAATCGCAGCAACAGCTGTAAAGATCTGGTTAGATATTTTATAAACCGGGGATATTATGAAAAATATTACTTCTATAAGGAGGGGGGCGCTATGATTAAAGTCACGGCTGCAGCAATGAAGCAGATAAACAAAGAAGCACAGGACCTTCTTGATGAAGGTGAAAAGCATTCATTCGTCTAGCGATGGGCATTGGCTGAGGTGGACCACAGCTTCGCCTGGCACTGGAAGAGTCAGCTTTAGAGAAGGATGAACAGATTGAAATTGATGAGATTATATTATTAGTCAATGAAGCACAAAAGGTTTATTTTGATCGAGCAAAAATAGATTAAACAAAGAGTTTATTAGGTGGAGGAAATTTTACTGTCTTCGGGTGTAGGACGGGACTTCTTACTCCACTAACTTATTGGGTAGGTGGACTAACACAAATTTTTAAAAAACCTAGCAATATATATACCTATGTTTCTACTAATCATTTACCTTGGATTTACTTTTTTAGAAAAGAAGAGTATTGAAACCATCTCTATTTCTGAATTAGAAAAAAGATTACAAGAACAAAAATCTGAAAGTGTCGTATTTATTCATGTACGAGAGCAACATGAATACAAGTCTGGACATGTAAAAGGAATGAAAAATTATCCCCTTAGTACATTTAAAACTGACTATAAAACTCTTCCGAGAGATGCTAAAGTAATCATTTTATGTAGAAGTGGAAAACGAAGTCTTCAAGCAGCAGAAATATTAAAGGGCAATGGCTTTACTAATATTAAGAGTGTAGATGGTGTCATTATCCAATGGACAGGATAACTAATAAGCTTTAAATATTCCCCATTTTAAAGTTGATGAAAACATGGAAAAACAAATAGGCTGTAAGCAAGGAACCAGAGGAATGAATATAAGCAATTCCAGATCGTTTTTTTTTCACATATGACCTGGAGTGTTTGTATGGCTCCTTGCAGGAGTTGTAATACTCATTCAAAAGTTACTCTAAAAAAAGAGAGATTCGTCTCTCTTTTTAATTTGCACAATTTTAAATATGTAAAAAATATATGTAAATAGAATTATAGAATCAACTTATCTTATGTTTTATCTCTTTGGCTTTCCATTACATTTAGTTCCAAAAGTAAGTTTAAATTTGAGATAGGTTTCCCAATATTAAAGTACATTTCCAAAACAAATGCATAGGATAATTTTATAAATGAGGAAAGGAATGAGGTAAAAATGTATAGCAATCCTTATATGTATTCATATCAATATCCTAATTATTTTAATGCTTCAATGTTTTATTATAACAGTCACCCTAATTTCTGGACTCTTCCTTATGAAAGCAGATGGTTTTGTAATTGCTCTTCCAGGGGCAATAGAATTATAAAAGATTATGGATCAAAACAGTTTGTGGTTGATATCAATAAAGTAACAAAGCAAAACAATACGTTTCGAACTGCTTTATGGACAGGAACACATTTACAAACTACATTAATGAGTATCGATGTTGGAGATGATATTGGTTTGGAAATGCATCCTGATGTAGATCAATTTTTACGAATTGAACAGGGACAGGGGATTGTTCGAATGGGCAAGAATAGAAATAATTTAAACTTTGAAAGACATGTGTTTGATGATTATGCCATATTTATTCCAGCAGGAACATGGCATAATCTTACAAATACAGGGAATGTTCCTTTAAAGCTTTACTCTATATATGCTCCACCTAACCATCCATTTGGGACTGTCCATGTTACCAAGGCTGATGCGATAACTGCGGAAGA
Organism: Bacillus salitolerans; assembly: GCF_042680805.1. Taxonomy (NCBI): domain Bacteria; kingdom Bacillati; phylum Bacillota; class Bacilli; order Caryophanales; family Bacillaceae; genus Bacillus; species Bacillus salitolerans. The sequence goes on from NZ_JBHUEM010000052.1 coordinate 137,461, forward strand.
AAACCATCATCATAGCAATTAATTTTTTTTGCAATATACCAAATCGATTAGATGTTAAAAATGTGAATATATCCTAAGCATAGCCTTTTTAATTGTCATTCATTATTTTATTTAAGTTCTAGATAGTATGGAGAAATATGGTGTAGTTGAGTGAGGAAATTATAAAAAATGTAATTAAAGTACCGGGACTCAAAAGTAGCAATGGAGATCGTCAATTGACGATCCTTTTTCAATTAAAGAGGCAATAACCTTGAATAATAATACTGAGAAAGAGGTGAAGAAATGGAGGCCAATAGTTAGAGTGAAACCAAATAACTATTTGTAAAATACTCAATCTCTTATGAATCTAATAAGGCAGTAAAAGAGCGTCTGCAAGATGACCAACTCAGTTCATTATACCTGAAATAAATATAATAATTGGTAGTGCAGAAAAATTTATATTGATGCTAGCTGACGAGTAAATAAGGGCACTGAAAGAGCTGTTTAATGTTGTTTTTTAATGGCGAGCTTTAAACAAAATTAATTAAGACAAGACAGTTGCCTTATTCATTACCCTTTGTACTTTTGGAGACATTAGGCATAATCGTAAATAGTTAATGAAAAAGACATAAATGAAAACCAAGTAATAGATAGTAGTGTATTAGTAACGCACATAATTATTAATTGTTGAATTGCATTTGCTCCTACTTTCACAAATTGGGGCAAAAATGTTAAAAAGAAATTTGCGACAATGGATTCTTTCTTCATAATGGGAACCGTGTTGTCTATTATAAGTACGACGCTTTTGGGGTACCCTTAACTAGTGAAGGCACAGCGACTACAGGAAATGGAGAACTACTGGGAGAAGCGAATCCGTTTCGATATGCCGGGTATTTTTATGATGAGGAAACAGCCAGGGTTGAATATTTTTTTAGGTGATTAAATTGTCAGCTTTAAAATTTGTGCCAATGTATATTTACATCATTCTCTCAATAGTATTTTTTATTGTAAGTATAACTACACTTAAAAGAATTATTATAAAAAACATCATAGGATAGTATATTTAAGTCTAATTATTGCATTTTTAAACTCTGGTAAAAGCTTTACTCTACACCAACTAGCATTTAATCAAGCGGCTTATTTTCTTTTAACAAAAGTAATGTTAGTAATATTAGCAGTTCTTTTTTTAGGGGTTATTTATTCATATTGGAAAAGAACTCCTGAGGAAAATGATGCTTGGATAACTTCGAGAATGGATTAAGATTATTATTTTCCTTAAGAGCATGTTTCTAGAGTTTTTTCTAAATTCATATCCAATCAAACAAAAGTAATGTTCACAGGGGAGGTAACTGTCCCGGGACACCAATACTAAAAGGATTTGAAAACTAAAAATTCTGATGAAGAGATGTGGATTTCAAATAGAAACGGAGATCTTACCGTAAACGATGGAGATTATTATAGACAGGTGAATTATACTTAAAGCACTGGTATGAAGGTATCGAGCTAGACCTCAAATATTAAGAAAAGGTTCTACCCTATATTCATCAGCTATGGGGAGGACCAGTCCACATGGAAACGAAGGTCGAAGATAAGCCAGTCATGTTTACGTATGATGGGAAGGGGATTCATCGGAAGTATTTGTGATAGATAATCGTATGTAGAACCAGTCCAAATTGTTTTGGGCTGGTTTTTTTGTCAATTGAAAGTAAACAGTCCTACCTAAGAAATAAGGTTGATTTAACAGCAGTAAACTTATATGTATATATGGGGAATAACCCTGTGAATTTTATTGTCCTAGTGGACTTGTTTTTAGTAATGGAAGATAGTTATGGAGCATACAGTCAAACTTACTTAAAATAATGCTTGGGAGAGAAATAGAATAAAGAAAAGGTCTTGGATTATTAGAACAAGAACTTGCTGGAGAATTTTTAGAAGGAAGTGCGTGCTAAAACAATTAGAAATACAATAGTGAAGGAAGTTGTGGGTTTACCGGGTTTAGAAATATTAACAGGTACTACAATGTATGTAATAAACGGTGACAAATCTTTCCATCTCTAACCGATAATATTGTCTTAACTTTATTGGCATCTGGAACAGCAATAGTGGTTGGAGGTTTTTTTGGAATAACAGCAGGGATTCCTTTACTTCTTTTAACTGCTGGTATTGGAATAGTGTATGGTCTTATCCATACAATGGAAATGGTTCTACTTTTTTTTGAGGAGAGTCAAAGTGGCTGGCACCTTTACCGCAAGCAATTTGACAAAGAATATCACATGAATTTGTTTTAAAAAGAAATATCCTAAAGACTTACGCCAAAAAATGGAAATAAAGGTCGAAGAAAAAATGGTTAAGTTATAGAGATGGGCAGACTTAGAAGAATGATTATTTCTTTATGAAAAATATCTAGAATGAACACAACAATCAGTAATTCAATGGAAAATCTCTATCTCTCATTACTATAATAGTAAGGTGTTTTCTTATAAAAAAACACATCGAGCACAAAATCAGATTAATTTTGTGCTCAATGTGTTTATTCCATTGGTGGTATATGAAAGTCTGGCGGTGTACCATGGATATAAGGCGGTGGTGGGGTCATTGTTGGTATTTGCCCCATGGCTTCAGGGTTTTCGATGTACTCAAATGTTCCTGTTCCATCCATGCTTGGACCCTGTGCCCAACGTCCTTCCGCACTTTCTGTGCCCTTTGAGAAGTTCATAAATGAATGTGAAACCTCTTGTTTTTCATTTTCACGGTTAAAGGTATTCGGGACAATGAATCCTTCTTTTTGTTCTAACTCTGCAATCGCAGCCATCCATTGATTTTGGTGCATCGTATCTCTAGCAATTAAGAAGGAGAGCATATCTTTAACGCCACGATCATTTGTGATTTCATATAGCCTTACTGCTTGCAGTCGACCTTGTGACTCAGCGTTAAGATTGGCTCTGAAATCAGCTAACAGATTTCCACTTGCAATCGTATATCTTGCATTCCATGGGTAGCCCATACTATCATCTGGCTTTGCCCCAAGACCTGAAACAATAGCGTGCTGAGGATTCATCCCCCCCATCGCAGCAAGGATAATTGGATTTTTTGCGGCTTCTTCCTGTTCTTTAACTGGCGCGCCGTCTAGTAATTTTGCAATCATGGTAGCAAGCATTTCACAGTGGGCAATTTCTTCTGTACCAATATCCAACAACATATCTCGATATTTTTTTTCGCCCCTACAATTCCAGCCCTGAAATAAGTATTGAATCATCACACTCATTTCTCCAAATTGGCCGCCTAATATTTCCTGCAATTTTTTTGCATAGACAGGATCTGGTTTATCAGGTTTCGCATCATACTGTAATTCCTTAATATGATAAAAAATAACGATCACTCCTAGTTTCTGTATTTTATAACAATAAATATTTTCTACCTAAAACTGGATTTTATACCATAATTTAATACATTCATTTTTCGTGACCAGGATGTATCAAAGATGAGGTCAGTAGTTTACAAATCTACTCCCCGGCGTTGTGAAGCCATCCAAAATGTACATTAGCATCAATATGTGCATATAAAAAACACCTAGCTTTTGTACTAGGTAGTAGTTTATTGTTCTCTTGAAAGATATACTTACTATTTATTCTTTATACAAATCTAGGTATTTCGGAGGCGTTACGTCTTCCACAAAAATGATTCCATCAAATTGTTCAGCTACCGTGAATTTCTCCCACACATAACCATGATGGTAGGAAGGAATGGGTTCAAATAGCCAAGCATTTTCTTCAGTATTTGTGTAGTCAAGTAGATGATAGAATGTAATTTCTCCATTTCCTTGTGCTAATAGCCATTCTAACGTCCCTTTTTGTTTAGGAGTAAGTTGTATTTTAGATAGATCAGTAGAGTTAGCTATAGTACCGGTACCCATATTTAATCCTAATATATAACTCTCTTTTAGAATGGATTCAGGAAGTAATTCTACAAAGGACTCTATTGTTGGGAATTTAGAAGTACTTTGTTCGATTTTCGTGTTGGCCTTACGAATATGGGCGTTATGTGCCCAAAACATGATTTTCTTATCAGGAAACTTCTCTTGAATAAGCCAAGCAGCATTTTGTGCCATGATTTGATCACGAAGCTTCATCTGTTCAATATCTACAGATTCTTGTTTGTCTGGTATCTCTTTAAATGTTTCCAAGTAGTGTATTCTTCCTTCTAAAGCCTTAACCTGTAAGTCACTATTAAATGTTTCGTCGTTCTCCATTTCTTTATTAGACTTTATATAGTCAATCAATTCCTCATAATTTTTGATAAGCTTAGTTTTTAGAGCCAAATCATACAACCGTTCTAGGTAATATTTTTTGTTGAATTCGGCATAACCATCCTCTGTAGCTAAAATCAATTCCGCCATATTTTGATTGTGGTGAGCTAGCTTATCACTCAAGTATCCGCCATAAAACTTTGAGACATGTTGTACATCTATTCCTGTTAGAAACAGGGGATCCAACGAGGATTTCTGTTCTTCCATATACTGATATAGCACTTCAATTTCTTCTGAATGCCATACAGGATAAAGCGAGTGCTTCATTTTTTCAGTTACAGGAGCGTCGGTCTCAAAAACATTGGAGGTTTCAGCCATACCACTCTCAAAAACTAAGACATCAAAATCTAGTTCCTCATGTAAATATTGGATAAGATCGGTTTTTATTTTATGAAATTCACGAACGCCATGAGCATCTTCTCCCAAAAAAATAAACCGTTTATCCTTTAATACTTCTTGAAGGAATGAAAAGTCAGATTGTCCCTCATTTATTTCTTCCCCATTTAAAATGGCCCAATCCTTCATGACTTCGAGTGAATCTTTCGGTTTTTCCGTCTCCTCATGAACGTCGGTGCTACTATTATTATCAAGTGCATTGTCAATTGAATCCTTTTTTTGAGTACATCCTGTGAGTGCTATAACGAGAACAATAAGTAACATCCATAGTTGTTTCAATCATTCACACCTCAATCTATATTTTTATAAATCTATGAAGTGATGCCTTCCTGATAACTTTTAACCGCTTTTTTTATTCTTCTTACTCCTTCCTCAATATTTTCTACTGAAAGGCTTCCATATCCAAGTACTAATTGATGAGCATAATGATTAGTAGCAAGTGAATAATGGCCGACTGGATAAATCAGGACTCCATGATTTTGTGTCCAATTCATAAGCTTCGAAACATTAACTCCTTTTAGCTCTGCGACTAGATGCATCCCGGCAGAATGCCCTAAAATCTCACAATCTGGAAAGTGAGCCTTTAAGCTGTTTACAAGTGCTTCCCGTCTTTTTCGATAGATTCGTTTCATTTTACGAATATGTCGGTCAAAGTGACCTTCCTTCATAAATTTGGTCAAAATCATTTGCTCGAGTGTTGAATGGTGGCGGTCAGAGAACCATTTTAATTTTTCAAATGGCTCAAGAAGGTCCATCGGCAAGACAACATAACCTATTCGTAAGCCAGGTGAAAGAATCTTACTAAAGGTACCTACATAGATGACTTTATCTGGATCTAGACCTTGAACTGAATGTACAGGTGTACCTTCATAAGTAAATTCGCTGTCATAATCATCCTCAACAATATAGCAGTTATGTTGACGTGCATATTCTATTAATTGTATACGTCTTTGAATCGTTAAAGTTACACCTGTTGGAAATTGATGGGACGGCAAGACAAAAATAAAGGCAGGCGGTTTTTCTTGAGATAGACAATCGGTATTAATGCCCTTGTCATCGACTGGAATCGGACATAACTCGGCTCCTGCATACGAAAAAATTGTTCGCATTTCATCAGTCATTGGATCTTCAATAGCAACCAATTTGTTCTGCTTAATCAATAAATCGGTGATTAAAGATAGTGCCTGCGTTGCACCAGACGTGATGATGACTTGCTTAGGATCACTAATGACTCCTCTAGTTCGTAATATATAACGAGAAATTTCTTCTCGTAATTCAAGTAATCCACAAGAAGGCTGATAGCCGAATAAATAGTCGGGAGACTCATAACAGACATCCTTGGCAAGACGACCCCAAACTTTACGGGGAAAATGATCCATTGCAGGAGTGGCCGCCTTAAAGTCAATAAAATTTTGATTGTTTGTCATCAATAACTCTGATGACTTCATTTGTGGATTTTCGTTATTTTTCTGAAAAAGAGAACCTGGAGCAACAAACGTACCTGATCTTGGTCGTACAACTAAATAGCCTTCCGCTACTAATTGATCATACACTTCAAGAATAATATTTCTAGAAACGCCAAGGCTCGTAGCAAGTTCCCTTGTAGAGGGCAGCTTTTCATCGACTTTAACATTACCTTCTAATATGTATTGCATGAACTGTTCATACACCTGCTGTGTTAATGTTTTTTTACTTGAACGATCCAGCTGAAACCACATGACGACACCTCATTTATTTAATCTGGTACTATAAAACTCGAATATTTTTGGCTCTATATAGTGCCAGTATACCATGTTATTGTGTTAGTAATGACTAGGAGGCGATCATGAATGAAAACAATTGGACTAATTGGTGGTTTAAGTTGGGAGTCTACGAGCGTTTATTACTCGTATATAAATCGAACGATTCAAAAACATTTAGGTGGCATTCACTCTGCCAAAAGCTTAGTATATTCCTTTGACTTCGAGGAGATTGCTAAATTACAACGAGAGGGAGAATGGGAGTTAGCCACAGAGAAAATGGTAGCAGCAGCAAAAGTATTAGAAAACGGTGGCGCCGATCTTATCATCATTTGCACGAATACGATGCACCTAATGGCAAACGAGGTACAAAGAGCCATAAACGTTCCACTCATACATATCGTAGATTGCGTTGTTGAAGACATTAAAGAAAAAAAATTAACGAAGGTTGGCTTACTAGGGACAAGATTTACAATGGAACAACCTTTTTATAAGGAACTGTTAACTAGTAAAGGTATAGATGTCATCATTCCAGAAGAACAGGAAAGACAGAAAGTTCACGATGTAATATTTGGGGAACTATGTAAAGGAATCATTGAGCCGACTTCGAGAGAGGATTATATATCTATCATAAATAAACTAGTTGAAAGAGGCGCGGAGGGTATTATTCTTGGCTGTACTGAAATTCCACTTCTGATTCATCAAAGTGATATAGAAATCCCGTTAATAGACACGACATTTATTCATGCTACCAAGGTGGCTGAACTGGCATTGAAGTAAGTTTGAAAACTTAATTAAGCGAAGCTGTGGTCGAATAGGTAATTGTGGATATCATGTATGTTGGAGAGGTTGTTTTGGAATAATTTGTAGGATAAAGCCGTTAAAGGATTAAACTGATTATTTAGTCGAGGACCACTTCAAGGAGTGGTAGCCCCTGCATTTATAGATGCTCCAGAAACATCGAGAGATAGAGGACCACAAGAACTCTGAAGATGGCTCGGAATTTCTAATTGAAGATGGTGAATGTAATGAGGCAAAACCAATGCTAAGCATGGTTTGCCTTTTTTGAATTATTAAGAAAGTATGAAAGTTTTCAGCAAGAGAAGGGGCTAGTGACTTGGCATCCAGCTCCAGCACCCAGCCAAGATGAAATGGCGACGATCTTTGCCATTTCATCCTACTCGAGGGAAAAAGAAAAATCCCTTTTTCCTTGTTCAAATAACCGGTCTTGAATAAGAGGTTTTCATGACAGAACACTTTGCTCTGCCTGAGGCTTAACGGTGGATATAATCCTAACTGGTTTTAGAACTGGTTTCAAACGATTAAAAGTAATCAAAGCTTATTTTAATACATCATGATCTACATAACGTTCACCGTTAAGTTCACTAATGATGTTTATTGCAACAGCTGCACCGTTTCCAGCTGTAACAATCGTGTGAACGCTTACCCCAGCTACAGTACCAGCTGCCCAAACTCTTTCTTTATTCGTACGGCCATCTTCGTCTACTTCAATGATTGTTTTAATCCTTGGCTCCTTTCCTGGAATTAATTTCAGCCCGATTCTTTCTGCAAGGTCAGTCAAAGCACCTGTCGCAAGAAGGACATGCTTCGCTTGAAACGATTGATTATTGTCTGTTTCAATACTAAGACTACCATTGTCAGTAGTGATGTTTAATACTGTTGCCTGTACAAATTCTGCACCAAACTTACTTGCTTGTTTTTTTCCTACTTCAAGAAGGTCGGGACCAGAAATACCAGTAATCCCATAATGATTCTCTACCCAAGCACGTTGGGTCATACTCTTTCCATTGTCAATTACTAACGTATTCTTTTTTGCTTTAGCTGCAAAGATTGCGGCGCTTGAACCGGCAGGCCCAGACCCAATTATGGCAATGTCGTACATATGTATATACCTCCACTTATTTTTATTAACGGGTTTATTATTTACCATTGTATCTGTCAAGATACTTGTATGATTTTACATTAGTGGGTTTAGAAAAGTTATTAGTTATAGGACCATAAAAGGAAGTTAAAAAAATCGAATGGGCAATCTAAAATGGACGTTGTTTATTGAAGATGCAGTACAATTGATTTTGACGAATGATTATGTTGTAATGATGTTAGCTTCTTTTTATACAAAAAGGTATAAAAAGATTTTTAATACTTTTCTAAAGGAGAATTCCTATGACTACTAATAAATATCAGCGAGATATTAAAGACAGTTGGTATGTAAAATATGAAGAAGTTGGATTTCCTTCCATCCAAAAGGGATGGATTTTACCTGTAAATAGATGGCAAGATTTTGATCCATTTATTTTAATGGCAGAAGATTGGTTTAAGAGAGGAACCTTTTCTGATCATCCACATAGAGGCTTTCAAACCGTAACCTATGTAGTCGATGGAAGACTAGAGCACATTGATAATGCAGGGGGACGAGACATATTAGAACCAGGTGATGTTCAGTATATGAATGCGGGCTGGGCCGCACGTCATGCCGAAGAAGGTGTAGAAGACGATATTGCACATACTCTTCAATTATGGTTAAATTTACCAAGTCATTTGAAAAAGACAGAGACAACCTATCAAAATGTATATTCAGAAGATGCTCCTGTCGTTACCTTTAATGGTGGGGAGCTTAAAGTGTTTTCAGGAACAATTGCAGGTGTTACTGGACCGATGAATTCTATCGTACCTATTACAATGTCCGAGCTCTCATTATCAAAGGATGCTTCGTATGTGTTGGAATTACCAGAGACCCATAATGCATTTATTTATGTCTTATCAGGTGATCTAGATGTCGGTGAAAATGGAACAAATATAAAAAAGCATGGAGTAGCAACGTTAACTTTTAATGGTGATGGTCACATAGAAAATATAAGTGAATTCAAGATTAAATCAAATAGTAGACGCTCAAAAGTGTTAATTTATTCAGGCACACCTATTAAGGAAGACATTGTTCCATACGGACCTTTTGTTATGAATACTATGGAAGAAATACAAGAAGCATACAGAGATTATAGAGAAGGGAAGTTTGGACCACCTGCTCGTTAAGAGAGGTGGCAAATGAGAGGTAATATTCAGAAAGGATAAGTGGTATGGGAATTGTGATTGTTGAGATCTGCGATGGTAGTTTAATCATGCAAATTGATTTAGAAAAACTATTAGAAACTGAATATCCAGAAGTGGCTGTTATTCAGAACAATTGCTTATCCTTCTGTGGAATGTGTGCGAGAAGTCCCTTTGCCATTGTCAATGGAAAACGAGTATTTGCTAAAACTGTTGAAGAGTGTGTAGATCTAATCAAACAGCAAATTGAAAAAGAATTAGCACAGTTTTCATAATTTTTGTTTGAAAAAATTTAAAGAAGGTGAATCATTTTGATAAATACAAGGCTTTATAGAGTATTACTGTATTATATGTACGTTCCGATTCATAACCCAGAAGAATTTGCTGCGCAGCATCTGAAATTCTGTGAGGATCTTGGATTAAAGGGAAGAATATTAGTTGCTAAGGAAGGAATTAACGGAACAGTTTCTGGGACATATGAACAAACCGAACAATACATGAAAGAGATGAAAGAGGATGCTCGTTTTGCTAATATGATATTTAAGATAGACGAGTCAGACTGTCACGCTTTTAAAAAGATGCACGTTCGAGCGAGAGAAGAGCTTGTTACACTTCGGCTAAATGAAGATATAAACCCAAACGAGACGACGGGAAAATATTTAAGTCCAAGTGAATTTTATGAAGCTATGCAAGATTCTGAAACGCTAGTTATAGATGCAAGAAACGATTATGAATATGAAATAGGCCATTTTAGAGGTGCAATTAAACCTAATATAAAAAACTTCCGTGAACTTCCAGAATGGATACAAAATAATCGAGAACTATTCGACGGGAAAAAAATCCTAACGTATTGTACCGGTGGTATCAGATGTGAAAAGTTTTCAGGCTGGTTACTTAAGGAAGGGTTTGAAGATGTTGCACAGCTCCATGGGGGTATTGTTACGTATGGTAAAGATCCAGAGGTTCAGGGTAAACTATGGGATGGACAATGCTATGTCTTCGATGAACGAATTAGTGTACCGGTGAATCAACATGAGCATGTAATTGTGGGAAAGGATTACTTTACGGGAGAGCCTTGTGAACGGTATGTCAATTGTGGGAACCCTGAATGTAATAAGAAAATCATTTCCTCAGAAGAAAATGAACATAAGTATTTACGTGGATGCTCACATGAGTGCAGGGTTCATCCGAGAAATCGTTACGTATTGGAACATGCTCTAACGAATGAACAGGTTAAAAAAAGACTATCGAATCTTGGTGAAATAAATGGACTAAGGACTAACCAGTAGAAAATGGTTAGTCCTTTACTGTTCTATTCGTATGAAAGAGAAACGTACAATGATTATCTCCTTCTGTTTTACAGCTTACTCTTTGAACTGTATCTGTTTCTAAAACTCTTTTAAACATATTTGTTTCACACTGACATGCTACTTTATATTCTTTGGCAATTGAATAAATGGGACAATTATATTCTACCAACTCAAATGTATGGTCATCCATTTGTGTTACGGATGCCATATAGCCTTTTTCATTTTGAATGTTTGCAATCTCTTTTATTTTTTCTACAGTAGTTTTTTGACGGAGTCGACTTTTATACTCTTCTGTGAGTCGGTCTTCTCTTTTATTAAATAATAGTTGGATGGAGTCATCACCGTGTATTTCTTCTATATCCTTTAAGAATTCAACACTTATTCCTTCGTAATTTTGTGGAAAGTGCCTCTCTCCTTTTTGTGTTAATGAATAAACTTGAAGAGGTCTGCCCATAGACTGTTTCATTTCTTTTGATTGAATGAGCTCGTCCTTTTCAAGAATACTTAGATGCTTTCTAACGGCCATATGGGTGATATTTAATCGATTGGTTAAATCGTTAACAGCTAAAGAAACTTCCTTCTTTAACAAATCTAAAATTAAATCTCTTGTGTTTGAATGATGACGATTCATTTTATAACACCTCCACAAATGATGTTGCAGAAAGCTATGGGTCTAAGTTCATCAACTATTATATTTATCTATATTTTAAACTATAAAGTATAAAATGTAAAAAAGCAGGGTTTGCTACTAAAATGAAAAATTTAAGGAGATTATTTTTCCATGCATTTGAATCTAACTAGAAATAATTAGGGATGAACATATCAACTAGTTCAATATTAAAGGATAGCTTTTTTAGATCCCAGTTACTACCCTTTAAGTTTCATGATTTTGAGGATGTCCCTTTTATTGATACTGGCATTTATGAGAACGGTGAGCATACATTTAAAACGAATAGGTGGAATGGGGGGATGTCAGTGGTTTTTGAGAAACGAATAAATGTTGGTGCCTATTGCATGAATGTGCGATTCATGAATGAGTGTAACTCGAACGAAGTAGTGGTATTCATTCATGGTATACCTACAAACTTACATTTATGGGACAGTGTGATTCCTTATTTAAATAAGAAATATGCGATTCTAGCAGTTGATTTAATTGGTTACGGAAAATCCGATCGAGCACCTAATACAGAGTTAACCCTTCCAAAACAAGCAGGGTACATCCTCGAAGTTCTAAAACAGCTACATATTCAATCTGCTCATCTTGTTGGCCATGACCTAGGTGGTGGGATCGTTCAAATATTAGCGGTATTACATCCAGAAAGGGTAAGAAGCACTACAGTCATAGATGGTGTATGTTTTGCTAATTGGCCACTCCCAAAAGTTGTTTCCATACGTTATCCAGTTTCAGAAGAGTTCGTACCTTCTCCGTTATTTATTGAAAGAATGTTAAGAGAAGGAGTATACTATCCGTCTATGTTAACACCGGAATTCATAAAGAAATTTACAATGCCATTTAGTACACCAACAGGACCTGAGGAGCTTCGTCAGGCATCTTTGGCTCTCAACCATCATCAAACAGAAGATTTGGTTCCTTACTTACAATCGATTAAATGCCCAACTACTCTTCTCTGGGGGCAGCATGACCGTTATCTTGTTCCTTATTGGGGTCAGCTTTTGCATCAGCATGTTCCGCATTCTAGTTTTAAACTTATTCCGAACGCAAGCCATTATTCTATGATTGATCAACCAAGTATAGTCTCACAGGAGCTACTACTACACCTTTCTCATAGTGTTTAGGGAGAAATATAGGCTTGTAACATGAAAAGATATTCTCTTAGTGATATTCTTTTTTAAGACTCTAGCTTTTGCTAATGAAAAGGACCTAGCAAAAAAGCTAGGTTCTCTTTTATTCGTTCAACTTGATGAACGTTATTTATTTTTCTTCCCCTTGTTATTTGTTTTAGGGTTATCAAATTTAAAAGCAGATTCGGTTTCGTGATCATTTCGAACTTGCTCTAAACTAGAATTTTGAATACCATCCTTAGCCATTGAGGTGCCCCCTTTTTTAGTTAATCTAGTTTATTTTTCTTAAATAAGGATTAGATTATACGAATGATTTTATACGAATTAAGAGGAGTTTGAAGTTAGAAAAAATCATGAGCAATATCATTGGTTATCGATTTTTTATTATGCTATTATAATAAAAAATGCTCAAAGGATGACTGTTATGAAAATTGTTTGCTTTGGAGATAGTTTGACTCGCGGAGTATCGTTTGTGAAAGGTCGATTAAGAATCTTGAAGGCGAACTATCCAACAATCTTACAAGAACTATATAAAAATAATAACCATGATGGTAGCGAGACTGATGTTGAAGTGTTGAACAAGGGAGTGTTTAACGACAATTCTGATTTACTACTAAATCGATTAGACAAGGACGTGATGAAGGAAAATCCTGAATTTGTGATAATTGGAATTGGAGGAAATGATTGTAACTTTCAGTGGGAGGAAGTTTCGAAAAATCCTAACGATACTTTTGATCCAATCGTACCATTAGAAAGATATATTCAAAATGTTAAATCGATCATCGTACATATAAAAAAGGAAGGAATTACGCCAATCCTTCTGACCCTACCACCATTAGATCCGGTTCGGTATTATGAAAACATCTCGAAAACATTCACTTCACATATTAGTAATTGGATATGTAAAGTGGGTGGAATTGAACATTGGCATGGAAAGTATAATCGTAGCGTAAACAAAATTGCTGAAGAGTTACATGTAATGAAAATTGATGTCCGTACTGCAATAAAGCAAGCAGGAGAGCTGGTGGATTTAATTAGTGATGACGGTATCCATTTAACTGAAATGGGTTACAAGGTGCTTGGGACTGAAATCTATCGACATATGGTAGCTTTGATAGAAGGAAACAAATCCAATGTAGATAAACTTGTTAGCACATAAATAGTAAATGTTACAATAATGAAGAAGCTTGTATAGAAAAGACCTTTCTTTGCAAGCTTCTTTTTAATCGATATTATAATAGGTAAGTTCATTCGTTCTCGTTATACTTGTTTTGGTAAAAGACAGTAAACCGATAAAACAAAAAGGTAATCGATAATGATATGATATAAACAGGAAATGAAAATATCAACTTCCATCCTTTATACGTAAAACATTTAACTGTAACAACACATACTCAAATTCCACAGCAAAGAGCGTCCAGAGTAGAAAATATAAGACGAGCATACTTCTTTTAAATTTGTAAACCTCATATACATACACGAAAAGATAATCAAAAGCAGGATAAGTCCCATAGAGAATGAGATCAATCATATTTGATGTATCGGTTAAGTCATATAATTCAAATGGCTTTATCGCGAAGAGTTAGCTACCTTTACATACGTTAAACATTTTATATGAATGGAGGGAAAAGATGGTACCAGAGCGAGTAAGTTTAATAACGATTGGTGCATGGGATTTACCTATGCTTCGGTCCTATTATAAAAGATTAGGCTGGAGTGAAACAGATTGGAGTAGTGATCATTATGCGTTTTTCGAACGGTAGGAGTCATGCTTTCCATGTGTCCAATCTATGAAATGACAAAAAATTTGAACATGTCAATTCCTGAGTCACCCAACTATTTCAGAGGGGTTACCTTAAGTATCAATGTTGATGAACCAAACCAAGTGGATGAAATCCTACTTACAGGAAAGAAGCAGGGGCAACGATTATACAGGAAGCTGAGAATTCTAATAACGGTTTTAGAAGTGGAGCATTTGTAGACCCTGAGAATAATTATTGGGAAATTGTATATAATCCTCATTCAGTTTTTGATGAACGTGTAGGGATGATAGAGATGAATGGTTAAAGACACTAGTTTGGATTTGTGTATTGAAACTATAATTTGTCGGGGGGATTCTCATTGGAGCAAAAAATCGTTAGTAAGATTAATCAAACGAGCTGGAACCAATCGGTTTACAAAGCATGGATTAATAGATATGGAACCCCAGAAGAATATGCGAAGCAACTCAGTCAATATCCAACAAAAGCCGTTTCACATTATTTGAAATTCATGGGAGAGGTAAAAGGCAAGAAAGTGGCTAATCTGTTAGGATCTAAGGGGAATAAGGCAGTATCCCTTTCACTTCTTGGTGCATCGGTTTCGGTTTTTGATATTTCCGAAGAAAATAAGAGATATGCATTAGAGCTGGCAAAACAAGCAAATACAAAAATAAATTACATTGTTACAGATGTATTGGATATTCCAGAAGAATGTAAGCTCACAGATTGTGATTTTGTATTACTCGAGATAGGGGTTTTACATTATTTTGTTGATTTAACACCACTGTTTAAGGTAGTGTATGATTTCCTTAAACCAAATGGAAAACTTATTTTAAGAGATTATCATCCCTATGTAGCTAAAACGATGAAGGTAGTTGAGGGGGAATTTAAAAGGGATGGAAATTATTTTGAAAATAATGTAGTAGATGAGGACGTGGCTTATACTATTTTATTATCTGAAAAAGAGCGTTCACTTCTTCCAAAGGTAAAAATTAGAAGATGGACATTGGGTGAAATCGTAACGTCTATATCCAAATCGGGATTGAATGTTGAATACTTAGAAGAAGAGCAAGGAATTAGGTGGGCATTTCCACCGAATGCGCCAGAGGGTATCGAGGAAAAGGTACCGGGACTTTTTACGTTAGTTGCACGAAAAGAATGAGACTAGAAAACATAGATACTTTGATCAAAAACTGCCTTGCTGATTAGGCAGTTTTTCTTTATGAGAAAACTTTTGTGAAAAATCTTTACACAAAAACATTTACAGAATTTTCATTTTATTATAAAATAAACCAAACGATATGTAACATTTGATATATATCATTAGAAATGTAATGAAGGAGCTACTATATGCCACCGAAAAAAAAGTTTTCAGAGGACCAAATTATTGATGCTGCTTTTGAAATAGCAAAGAGTGAAGGTATTGACTCCATTACAATAAGAAAAGTTGCTGAGAAGCTTGGAAGTTCGATTGCACCCATTTATGTGAATTTTAATGATGTAGCAGAATTAAAACAACGAGTAGTAAGAAAGACATTCGAAGTTAGCAAAGATCTTCTTAAAGAACAAAATACAGGAAGTCCATTTCAGGATATAGGTTTAGCGAGTATACGATTCGCTAGAGATTACAGTATTCTTTTCAGAGACCTAGTGATGAAGCAGAATTCCTATATGAATCATTACGACAGCGATATGGGAGATGCTCTTATTGAAAAAATGAAGTGTGACCCACTACTTGAAGGCTTTGATATTCATGAGTTAAAAACAATATTACTTAAGATGAAGATTTTTCATGTAGGTCTATCGGTTATGGTTGCAAATGGAATACTTCCAGAGAGCTTTGACGAAGAAACGGTGAAGCAAACTTTAGAAAGTGTAGCAAAGGATGTTATGGCTGCAGCACGCTTACGGAAAAATGGGGAGTTATGATAAGAAGTCACGTTATTTTTAGAGGAGGTGAGAGTATGATGAATGTAGGTCGTTCAATAGTAGTTGGTTTATCTACCCTAATAATTGTTCCGACTCTAAGTCTTTTATCATTTGGATTAGTAGTAGGTGCAATTTTGACAGTTATTATTGGTGCATTGAGAACATTTGGCATGGAGTATTTTCAAATGAATTTATCCCCAAGTATGTAATTCCTACCTGGCTAAGTATACCCTTTTCTGTCGTTCTAGCGACAATATTAATAGGAATTGCTTATGTTAGCTGGGGAGGACTGAAGAAATATTTAACCCTGTTACGTAATTGAAATTTTCGTTTTAAAATTCTGGAAAATTGAAAGTGGAATTATCTTTCTAGCTGTTGTAGAGGACTGATTGTGGTGAAATATGTAATATTTGATTTTGACGGGACACTTGAGATGTGTTTATTAAAGTATTTAACATACTAGCGAAGAAATATCATTTCAGTGAAATACAATCAAAAGACTTAAACAAGCTAAAAAAAATGACGATTAATGAAAGGTGTCATTTTCTTAAACTATCACGATATAAAATACCATTAATAACTCCAGAGCTTTATAAGCTATACCGCCAATCAATGAGTGAAATAAAAGTATACGAGAATATAAGAGAAATGTTACATCAATTAAAGAACAGAGGGTATCAAACGGCTATTATATCCTCTAATTCAGAAAAGAACATTTTAGAGTTTTTAAAACGTAACGAGATTGATGGCTTTACAGATGTATTTTGTTCCAGTCGAATATTTGGGAAGGATAGAATGTTAAAAAGATTTCTTAAGAGAAAAAGATTAGATCCTTCGGACATCATTTATGTAGGCGATGAACATAGAGACATAATAGCTAGTAAAAATTCAGGTGTGAAATCGATCTGGGTAGGGTGGGGATATGATTCAATTGATGCCATAGAATCAGTCGTTCCTGATTTTATCGTTCAATCACCACTGGAAATTTTAGAAGTAATTTAGTTAGTCAACTAATATGTTGGAGTGGTTAAGATAGTCTTCAAAAAATTATGCTTTCGTATGTTCAATGGTCGCTATTATCTTTGGGGTAACCCTAATGTTCATTGGCGTTTTTATTCAAAATAATAGCTAAGGATATAATTAATCCAGTTGGATAAAAAGAGTATCAACAATTAGCAGGAGGAGGGGAGTTAATTGGTAAATGAAAAACTCCATAGCCTTATAGATAACTATTTTAGAAAGTTTGTTCAGAAAGATAAGAACATCTATAATGCCTATTTGTTGGTTTACTCAAAAAAACATAATATTGATCTAAACATTGCAGAAGGCTCAACAGGTGGCATAACGGCTAAACCGGATCAACCGTATTTTATTGCCAGTGTTAGTAAGCTCTATATATCTGTTCTAATTGCAAAACTTGCTGAGGATGGGAAACTATCATTTCATGATGACATCACGTCATATTTAGAACCAGAACTGTTACATAAACTTCATGTCTATAAAGGAAATGATTATACACATCATATTAAAATTAAGCATTTATTAAACCACTCTTCTGGGCTACACGATTATTTTGAGGATAAGCCCCTGCAAGGTAAGTCCATGATCAACATGTTGATGGATGAACCAAACCGAATGTGGGCACCGGAAGAAGTGATCAGGTGGTCTAAGGAAAATTTATCATCACATTTTCCTCCAGGAGAGGGATTTCATTATTCTGATACGGGCTATCACCTATTGGGATTAATCATTGAAAAAGTAACTGAGTTACCTCTGCACCAAGCCCTTTATCATCACATTTTCTTGCCTTCTCAAATGAAATGCTCCTACTTACATGTTTCTACACCTATTGAACAAGAAAATAATCCAGTTGCCGATTTATTTATACGTACAACAAATGTAAAAAACTATACTAGCCTTAGTGTGAATTATGCAGGTGGAGGGATTATATCTACAACACAAGATTCGTTAACATTTATGCAGGCACTCGTAAATGAACAACTTATTAGAAGAGATACTTTTGAGGAAATGAAGGATTGGAAAAAATTCTTCATCGGAATTGATTACGGCTACGGAATCATGCACTTTAAATACTTTCCACTCTTGATGCCAAAAAGATATACGATGTGGGGGAATGCTGGTTCGACAGGGTCCTTTATGTTTTACCACCCAGATCTAGAAACTTATTTTATCGGTAGTCTAAATCAGTTTCGTTATCATAGAAAAGGCATAAAGCTGATGTTTAAATTAGTAGATATTATAGAGAAAAATTCTGATAAATAATAGTAATAGATTGTACCTGGCATATTGAAATAGAGAAATGGAAGCGAGATAGAGAGAATGAAAACACAAAAAATAAAAAAAAGAAATATATTGTTTACTGATCACACGCCGTGGGGGTGGGATTTAAATTGCCATCTTATTTTGGGGAATCAATATAATTATATTATTGATACAGGGCTAGGCTCTTTAAGTACTGCACCTATTAAAGATTTTATAAAAGATGATAATAAACCAATGATCGTGATAAATACACATTATCATTGGGATCATATTTGGGGGAACGGTTCATTCGAAAATTGTACGATTATCTCTCACAAACTGTGTAGAGAGATGATAGAGAGTAATTGGGAAGATATGATGAAAACTAGTCAACAATTTATTCGTGGTGATACAACACAGTGTCTACCAAATATGACCTTTGAGAATGAGCTGTATTTTCCAGAAGATCAAATAAGAATTATGTATACACCTGGTCATACAGTGGATTCCATAAGTGTCCTAGATGAAGCTGAAAAAGTTTTGCATGTCGGTGATAACGTTGGTGACTCATTAGAACAGCTCATCCCAAGCTTAAAGGTTGAAAAAGAGGTATATATGAACACCCTATTAAAATACAGGGAACTGGATTTTGATACTTGTGTATCTGGACACAATATCATTTTGGATAAGAGTGTTATTGAGAAAATCATAAACATGATTTGAGATCGTCTTTCAGATAAATTAAAAAGTATAAGAGGACTGAACTGAAAATGATATATGAAACGAATCGACTTATCATTAGAGTTTTAGAGGAAGCTGATTATGAAGATGTAAAACAGATTTGGGGTAATGAAGAAGTAATGGAGCATTGCCTAGGTGCTATTTCACATGAATTATTACCGGAAATAATAAGAACCTACATTCATTGCCAGGCTGAAAAGGGATTATCTGTTTATGCAGTGGTCGAAAAAGAGTCTAGTAGAGTAATAGGGGCTGCCGGATTTAATGTAAAGGATTCTCTTGAAGAGGTAGAAATGATTTATCATTTTTCTAAAGAAGTTTGGGGAAGAGGTTATGCGTCAGAGACTGGAGCAGCCTGTTTGAACATTGCTAAGCAAACAGGCAAAGTAAAAAAGATATACGCTTCAGCAAGTCCTCATAATCCAAGTTCAATCAAAATATTGGAGAAAATCGGATTTGATTTCATCGGTCTAAAGTGGTTTGAAGATACAAAGCAAGAAGAGCCTTACTATGAAATGGTTGTTGATTAACCCTTTCAAGAAACATAATGAAAGTTTTACATAGAACTTGAATAAAAGATGAACCGAGATAAAAAACATGAGGGGAGAATGTTACTAATTTTTCTCCCCGACAATACACATACTCATTGGAACTTTTAACTCTTTGTTGTTTAGATGCTCGAAAAGTGCAGACATATCATGCTTATATTCTTCAAAGAGTATTAGTGAAAGCTGGTTTTGCAGCATCCCTGTAAAAATTTGAGCTAATGTCGGATCAAAATTGTAAATAGGAGATGCTTCATATTTTTCCTTTCCTACATAATCCAATCCATCCTCAAACATTCTTGGTTCTTCAATAAAATAGGAGTATTTGATCTCGTAAGGATGCTGTTTTTCATTGTTATCTAACATAAGTATAAATGGATGCATATCGTAAATAACGACGTACCCATTTTTTCTTAATAAGCGTGCAATAACGTTGAAAAAACCATTGATATCGGGAAACCACATTAGACTACCTACCGAAATATACACAATATCAAAACGGTCATTATATGTATCTGGAATCTCATAAATATCTTTTTGGACAAACTCACACTCTACATTTGCAAGCTTCGCTAATTCTTTAGCTGAAAGGATGGCTTCATCAGAAATATCAAAGCCAGTTACAGAGGATGCCCCTAAATTTTTTAAGGATATCGTTTCCTCACCATCATTGCAGCAAACCTGTGCCACGTCTTTTCCCATGATATGAAGTGAGTGTAAAATGTCGGTAATTGTATCATCTAGCTTGGAATAGCCTTTTTGACTGAACTTTTCAAACTTCCCTTTTTCTTGCTTTGCATTTTGATGCTTAGCATTTACTTCATTCCATGCTTTACGATTTGCCTCGGTATAATCTTTTCTATTCATTTGAAAACTCCTTTAACGAAGAGGATTTACAAGAAATTCAAACCAACCATCAAGCTGTAACTAATCGATAGCGATAAAGTCTACCTCGCTTTTTCACAATATGCTAAGAGGAGCTGAGGATATTCACTAGCAGGGGTACCTATAATGATATAAGCTCTCTGATTAAACCTCTCCGCAGGCTGAACCACTCAAATGGGCGTTTCATACAATGAAAGTGCAATGATGTGGCCGTACAAGACCGTCATCATAAATCATAGCTTAAATACTTATTGTTCTCAAAAATAAGATCTATTACTAATCTAGCATAAACGTTTTATATCCATGTTTCTAACATAAGTGCTTAGAATAGCAGGCCAGGTAGAGGTGTTGAAAATAAGCAGAAGTTGAATGAGATAAATAATGCGACAAACGAGTTAAGTAAAAAGAAAGAAGAAGTAAGTAAAGTACCGACCGAGGTAAGTAAAAGAGAATTGGGGTAAGTAAAAAGCCAAACGAGTTAAGTAAAAAGAGAGCAGAGGTAAGTAAAGCGCCGACCGAGGTAAGTAAAAGTGAACCGGGGTAAGTAAAAAGCCAAACGAGTTAAGTAAAACGAGAGCAGAGGTAAGTAAAGCGCCAAACGAGTTAAGTAAAAAGAGAGAAGAGGTAAGTAAAGCGCCGACCGAGGTAAGTAAAAGAGAATTGGGGTAAGTAAAAAGCCAAACGAGTTAAGTAAAAAGAGAGAAGAGGTAAGTAAAGCGCCGACCGAGGTAAGTAAAAGAGAATTGGGGTAAGTAAAAAGCGAAACGAGTTAAGTAAAACGAGAGCAGAGGTAAGTAAAGCGCCAAACGAGTTAAGTAAAAAGAGAGAAGAGGTAAGTAAAGCGCCGACCGAGGTAAGTAAAAGAG
>NZ_JBHUEM010000052.1:159110-283455 GCF_042680805.1 Bacillus salitolerans
GAATTGGGGTAAGTAAAAAGCCAAACGAGTTAAGTAAAAAGAGAGCAGAGGTAAGTAAAGCGCTGAACGAGGTAAGTAAAAGAATTGGGGTAAGTAAAAAGCCAAACGAGTTAAGTAAAAAGAGAGCAGAGGTAAGTAAAGCGCTGAACGAGGTAAGTAAAAGTGAACCGGGTAAGTAAAAAGCCAAACGAGTTAAGTAAAAAGAGAGCAGAGGTAAGTAAAGTACCGACCGAGGTAAGTAAAAGTGAAACGGGGTAAGTAAAAAGCCAAACGAGTTAAGTAAAACGAGAGCAGAGGTAAGTAAAGTACCGACCGAGGTAAGTAAAAGTGAAACGGGGTAAGTAAAAAGCCAAACGAGTTAAGTAAAACGAGAGCAGAGGTAAGTAAAGTACCGACCGAGGTAAGTAAAAGAGAATTGGGGTAAATAAAAAGCCAAACGAGTTAAGTAAAACGAGAGCGGAGGTAAGTAAAGTACCGACCGAGGTAAGTAAAACGAGAGCAGAGGTAAGTAAAGCGCCGACCGAGGTAAGTAAAAGGGGCTAGCGTCGAATAAATCTTCAGAAAGGAAGAACCAAAGTATGCTGGTAGCAGAGAGAATGAGATTGCTCTTCGAGATTTTGGAGATGTTTTCTATCAGCTCCCTCTTGAGGATAAGAAAAGCGGCTGGGGACAATCTCCTGGAAGTATTGCGCATTTCTTAAAGCCTTTCGTAGAAGGAATAGTTTCTCAATATGGAGGTGTAGCTGTTAAACATGTAGAACAAGTAAATGATGAAAAAATTCGTCTTGTCTTAACAGATGGTATTGAAAGAAAAGTTGATCACATCATCTCAGCTACTGGATTCCATATTAATATGGATAAAATACCATTTTGGGGTTCGGATGTTTACTAGAGATCGAGCGTGAAGAAGGGTTTACACAATTCCCGAAGCTTGATAATCGTTTGAAGCTAGTTTACAAGGATTATCCTTTGCTAGCCCGTTATCATCACATAGTCACGGCTCGACTTTTCGATTCATATTTGGTTTAAGAAAGATCGCTTTTTCTATTATCCCTTCTATTGTCAAAAATCTTGAAAAGATAGAAGTGAAATTGTAAGAGCAGGGGGACACATTTGTATGAAAACTTTTATTCGAGAAGCAAAACGAAGTGACTTAAAATCGATTCAAACGATATTTAATCAAGGTATTGAGGACCGAATCGCTACATTAGATACAGAGCTGAGAGATACATTTTATATGGAAGAGTGGCTAGAAAAACACTCTGGTCGTTACAAGGTGATTGTGGCAGAAGAGGAAGATAAGATTGTAGGTTTTGCATCACTAAATCCGTATAGTATTCGAGCTGCTTATAATGGCGTGGCGGATTTATCCATTTACGTCTCAAGGGAGGGTAGAGGAAAGGGAATCGGTGGCATATTGCTAGATGAGATTGAGCGATTGGCCATTAATCATGATTTTTACAAAATAGTCTTGTTTACCTTTCCATTCAATCAGCTCGGCCAAAGTCTGTACCGAAAGAAAGGTTATCGTGAGGTTGGTGTATTTCAAAAACAAGGGATTTTGGATGGTCACTTTGTTGATGTCATGGCAATGGAAAAAATACTTTCAGAAAAGATAGAATCATATGTTTTACGTAGCCAAACGATAAATACATGAGAAAGAAGGTAAGAGCATGATTGAATTACGTGAAGAATATAAGAAGCGCTCTATTCGTTTTATAGATGTATGGGAAACTCAAGGCTGGTCTATGAAGTTATATGGAATTTCATATGAAAACGAGTATCCTAAAAATAATCTAATTCAAGATGCTAAAGAGCTTGCGGTAAAGATTCTTCCTTTACCGGCGAAAACAGATGCCCGATACGGTGTCGGTTTTATTGGAATACATGAAGGCGCAGGGGCTAATTTCATATTCATAGATTGGTGGTCTGATGAAAATGAGCTTAATCATCATGTTTATGTTGCTTCCCATGATACACCTGACCATTATGAATATGCTACCCCAAAAGGATTAATTGCATGCTGTTGGGATTTAAAGGTTCTAAGCTTTGAAAGGGATAGTTGGGTAAAGACAGTTCTAGCAAACCCGGCGGGTGTTCCAAATATAGACGAATATATGAAACTGCAACTGAATGAAGACGTTTAATTTTATGAAAAGAAAGAGAAACGCTAATTGTTCTTCGACGCCATCCTACCAATAGCTACAGAACTGTTTAAAAGAGCATACCTTTTACGTCCCATTTTCTTACATTATCAAGAGTATCAACACCACAAAAGGAATATTAATTTAAACAGGAGTAAAGCGAATGTCCTTCTCCCTTTCTTGAATTGGACTACCCATTATTATTTCAGGAACTAATGGGTATGAAAAATAGTAAGCTATTTTAACGATTAGTATGTTCTTGTTCTGTTTCTAGTTGAGTATAAGCATTGATAAAGCGTTCATATGTTTGTTTACCATATTGGTCTACATTATTTCGAAAGAAAAGTTCAATAGTTAACTCTTTTGCTTGTTGTAAGGAACAATTTCGAGAGAGTCTAATTAAATTGATATAGGAAAGAAAGTATTCTTCCTGTAGCGTACTTGCATGATTAACAGTCATGGCATTTACTCCTTTTACAAATATTCATTAATATTGAAGCTAATGAGCTTGGAATACCAAGCTCATTTATATCTTCTTTTAAGCCGTGCAGCAAAGCTGTTCTGTTTGTTTGGTTCTAGCAGTCATCTTAACGATCCATTTGCTTACATAGTTTCGAAGTTGATTGTTGGCAGTTGTACCGGTGAATTTCCAAGCATCCATTGCAAGTTGATCCACTTCGTCTCTTTTGGCTTTTGCTATCATTTCTGCTTCATAATAGAACATCATAAACCCAACTCCTTTATTAGTTTCAATTAATCAAAAAGTTTTGATTAATTATATAGTAAAACCAACCATAGATTTTGTCAATTATTTAATCAAAAAAAATTGATTAAAATTAAACAATTATTTTTGATTAAGTGGTTGATATGAATATAAAATAAGTATATGATGTATAAATCAATAAAATTTGATGAATGAGGAGAAGTTCAATGAAAACATCACCAATTTCAACACAGCTAATACATGATTTGAAATTTTTAACAAGTAAAGAAACAGAAGGGAGGGTTTCAGGGTCAAAGGGAGCAAAAATGACGGCCACTTACATAGCAAATGTATTATCCAATTTAGGGATATTGCCAGCAGGGGACGACGGATATTTTTCATCCTTAAATATATATGCGGCCCGTTTAAATGGTAACGTAACCTTAAAGGTAGGTGAAAAGAAGTTACAACATCGAACAGATTTTGGAGAAATCTCAAAATACTCTAATCCAACTGGAAACTCGGTACATGGAGAGTTAATGATTGTAAATGATGGAGAGGAAATCAATCCATCTCGTTTAAAAGGAAAGGTGGTATTAGTACCCGAAAAACCAGACAAATTAGATCTAGCCGCAACGGTAAAAGGTGCTGAGGAACTAGGAGTCGCTGCAATGTTAATTGAAGGAGGAGAACCAAAATGGTTTGTAAAAAGCTTACATGGTTCTAGAGAGAACTCAATCCCAGTATTTCATGTAAGAAAGAGTATTGTAAATGAGATAGCACAACTAGATGGGGAAATTGTACAGATTGAACTTCCACTTATCTCTGAAAATCGAACGTGTCAAAATGTTTTGGGGCTACTGCCTGGAAAAGATACTACGAAGATTCTTGTTCTCTCAGCTCACTATGATCACCTAGGAGATGACCCAAACGGACATAGATTTCCTGGTGCAGTAGATAATGCATCGGGGGTTTCCGTTCTTCTAGAAACAGCAAGAAAGCTTTCCGGACAAACTTTACCGTTTACTATTTTGTTTGCATTTTTTACAGGAGAAGAATCTGGCCTGCTTGGCGCGAAGCACTTTATCAAACACACACAACTACCCATTTCAACGGTCATAAACATAGATAGTCTTGGATTTGAACCAGTGTTAAACAAGATGAGAAATGGCCATAAAGAACCAGGAAATTGGCTTGCTGATCTTTCAGCTGAAGTAATAAAGAAGCACGATGTTGAGATTGCCTGGATTGCAGGTGGTGAAGATTCTTTTGCCTTTCAAGCAGTGAACATTCCTGCCATTGGTTTAGGTCAAAAACCGACAGAGCGAAAAGAAAGAAGTATTCATACACCAGATGACGATCTAGAACATTTATATTTGAAACCGATTCAACAAGGTTTCAAAATCTTCAATGAAATAATAGAAATATTGATCCAACATCCCGAAAAAGTGGTGAATTTTCCCTTTAAAAAACATCAATACTGAAGTGAATAATAAAAATCAATTTTTTTTGATTAAATGATTGCATTTTGAAATTATTGTAACTATAATAAGATTAAAGATAAATCAAAAAAAGTTGATTTATCAAAAAATAAAAGAGGAGATGATCTACTTGAATTTTATAAAAAAACTAACGGGTAAAGAAGAAGCAAAATCATCAGGCTGTTGTGGAGTAGATATTCAAGAGGTTGAAGTTAGTAAAGGAGATTCTTGTTGCGGAGTCGATGAATCAGCTATAACGAAAACAGATTCATGCTGCGGTACTGCAAAAGAGAGCGAGAGTTCTTGTTGTTAAGTGGTTCTTATCATTTTGGGACATTGATTTCCGATATATAATACAAATACAAACAAAAAACGATCAGATCATTTTGATCGTTTTTTCTATGTTAAATAATTAAATGCTATGTAAGGAATAGCTTTGATATAGACTAACTATCAATTTAATTAAACCTACATTATGATTGCGCTATCGTTGACATATATCAGAGGGAGAGGCAACTTCGTCAAATGCCATCCCTAACTCAATAACCTTATTTACAAAACAAGCTAGCTCAGTACTCATTAAATTATTTTGATATCCTTTGTTTCATTATCGTTTTTAATATTTCATCAAAATGCGAATTCGGTACTTCAATACTCTTACTTCAACTATTTTTTTAGCGAATTACCTACCTTATCATTCGTTTGTCGTATAACAACTACAAACTATTTTATTGAGGATTTACAAGATAAGATATTTCGCCATAATCAGGATATACTAGAAGAATCTATGAAAAAAATAAAGCTATTGTAAATTTAGTGTAAATTTTTAACCGTTTTTATTTACAAAAACAACATAAATTCTTTACAATCAAAGTTGTGTTGCAAATTTTGTCGATTTAGGAGTGGAAGTCTTGGATTTAAATGTGCAAGCAATGATCTTTCAATTTATCGGTGGATTAGGTGTTTTTCTTTTCGGTATTAAATATATGGGTGACGGTTTGCAAAATGCAGCCGGAGACAGGTTAAGAGACATTTTAGAAAAGTCCACATCAAATCCGTTTATGGGAGTTCTATCAGGGATACTTGTAACGGTACTTATTCAATCAAGTTCGGGAACAACTGCCCTCACGGTTGGACTTGTTAATGCAGGGTTTATGACATTCAGACAAGCCATCGGTGTTATCATGGGTGCGAATATTGGTACAACAGTTACTGCCTTTATCATCGGTATTAAAGTAGGGGATTATGCCCTTCCAATCATCGGTGTGGGAGCTGTGTTATTATTCTTCTTTAGAGAAAAACGTATCCAATCACTTGGACAAGTTATGTTTGGGTTTGGAGCACTCTTTTTAGGACTTGATTTTATGAGTGATGGCATGAAGCCCTTGCGATCATTGGAGGTATTTAAAGAATTAACGGTTACGATGAGTGATAATCCGATTCTTGGTGTGATTGTAGGAACAGCCTTCACGGTCATTGTTCAAAGCTCTAGTGCCACGATAGGTATATTACAAGAATTGTTTGCACAACAAGCAATGGACTTACGAGCAGCACTTCCGGTCTTGTTTGGAGACAATATTGGAACAACGATTACAGCAGTTTTAGCTGCCCTTGGAACGTCAGTTGCAGCAAAAAGAGCAGCGGCTGTCCATGTATTATTTAATGTGATAGGTACGATTATTTTTTTACTAGGAATTGGACTATTCACGACCTTTATTGGATATCTCCAGCAGCGAATCGGACTAAACCCAGCAATGACAATTGCATTTGCACATGGTATTTTTAACGTGTCAAATACAATCTTGCAATTTCCATTTATTGCTGCTTTAGCATGGATTGTTACCAAGATTGTTAGGGGTGACGATACAACGATTGATTTTAAACCAAAGAACTTAAATCCAATGTTTATCGAAAAGTCACCATCTATCGCGCTTGGACAAGCAAAAGAAGAAATTGTCCGTATGGCAAGCCTATCTTTAAAAGGATTGGAAGAAGCGAAGAGCTTTTTAAATACAAATAGTAAGAAACATGCAGATATGGCCTTACAAGTTGAAGAAGCCATAAACAGCTTAGATCGAAAGATAACTAACTATTTAGTTGATATTTCCGCTAAACCATTAACACCAGATGAAACAAACGATCATGCTAGGCTTTTAGATTATGTTCGTGATTTTGAACGTATTGGTGATCATATGGAGAATATGATTGAACTCATTGATTACCGTATTTCGAACCGAGTTACATTGTCAGAAGAAGCGATTAACGAGCTAAATGAAATGACAGACTTAACGATTTCAACACTAATGGATGCTATTACGTCCATTGAAACAGGTGATGAAAATTTAGCAAAATCTGTTTTATCGAATGAGGAAAAAATTGATAAAATGGAGCGTGTCCTGCGTAAAGGGCATATCATCCGCTTAAATGAAGGTCGCTGTGACGGTGACGCTGGAATCATCTTTGTCGACTTTGTAAGCAATTTAGAGCGTATTGGTGATCATGCGGTTAACATTGCTGAAGGTGTTCTTGGGATTAGACATAGTAATTAATGAAAAAAGGATTTGCGTTCAGCAAATCCTTTTTTTGTTGAAAAAGTTAGTCATGCAAAATACTGGTACAAAAGTTATGGTTTTACTTTTTCCAAAGGAGGAAAAAGTAACCATTTCGTCGAATGGTAGTAGTATTAAATAAAGAAAGAGAGCGATTTTTATGAAAGAATTATTAACGATTAGGCATCCACAAAAGGAAGATGCTGAATCAGTGTGTAACCTGGTCATTGCCTGTGATGTTGAAGATTTCGGAGCCCCAGATTTTGACTTAAATGAACTACTTGATATGTGGGCTGACTTTGACCTTGAGAATAATGTTTGGATCGTAGAAAATTCACAGAAAACAATTGTTGGTTATGCCTTCCTTGAAGAGGATAGTGAAGAGAAACTTTTTAGCTACGGATTTGTCTTACCATCAGCAAGAGGTACTGGTGTTGGAGCTGCACTTCTACATGCTATCGAAGACCGAGCAAAAGTACTCTGCAATGACTCGGGACTTCAAAAGAGACTACAAAACTTAATCCCTACATTGAGAGAGGATGCGAATCAATTATTGAAAAACAATGGGTTTAACCCAGTCCGCTATTTTAAACGGATGAGTATTTCAATGGATCAGCCTCCAAAAAAACCTTTGCTTCCAGAAGGATTTTCCATTCATCCGTTTGTCAAAGGGCAGGATGAGGAATCTGTATATCAGACGTACACTGAATCCTTTGCTGATCATTGGGATTATGCGGCACCGACATTCGATGCATGGGTTGAAAAGACGAAACGCCCATCGTTTACGCCAGAGTGGTGGTTTGTTGCACGTGATGAACAAGGGAAGGTAGCAGGAATAGCTTTATGCCGAATGCGAGAGGATTCCCTTTTTGTGAATCAATTAGGAGTAAAAAGTGCTTATCGTGGTGTAGGCTTAGGATTAGCCTTACTACAACATTCCTTTTACGCCTCGTATCACTCTGGTCAACCAGTAGTTTCACTAGGAGTGGATGCCGAAAGTCCTACAGGGGCATACCGTCTTTACGAAAAAGTAGGTATGAAGGCTGTTCACGATGTTACCTTATGTGAAAAGTTGATTATTCCAGCTAATGAGAAAGTATCATAGTCTTTTCTATACAGTCATAAAAAAAAGCCAACACACCTCTTGGGTATATTGGCTTTTTTTAACTACTGATGAAATGGTGTTTGAAAGTGAGTGTTAACGTTTGCGTGATTTTGATATTGGTTTTGACTTTGCTGGTTCATGGTTTGACCTGGTTGGAAAGTTCCAATTGTCGATTGGAACCCAGTTCCCACTAGGTCTTGTTGCATCTGATTACAAATGTTAACAACTTCTTGGCAACGCTGTATGGCTAGATCATGATCATTCAGACTTTGTTGAATAAGCTGTGCCGCTTGTTTTTCCCGCTGTAAAATTTGTTCTAGCATTTGGATGTTTTGTTGTTCCTGCTGAAGCATCATTCGATACTGTTGACTCCCTTGTTGTGTTTGGTGAAGTAATTGTTGTGCAATTTGTCTTGTGTGATTTACTTGTTGTACGCCATGTTGTGTTGTATGCATGATAATGCCTCCTAAATAGAATTGGAATCAAAGTTCCATAGATAGTTTGCATTCATAGGGGGAGAAAATTGTGTGGGAAATAAAACCTTAAACGGTAATTAACTTACAGATAGGGGAGGAATGAATGGAAGATCTATATGTTCAATTAGCAGCCATTTTAGTGGCTATTCTTTCTGGGGGAATTGCTGTTTTTCAAATTTTACTCTTTTTAGGATTTCCACTCGGAGAATACAGTTGGGGTGGTAAATACAAAGGGGTCTTACCGAAAAAAATAAGAATGATGAGTTTACCAGCAGCTGTTTTAGGGTTATTCTTTGGACTCGTATTTTTAATGCATACAAATTTGTTAACGATTGAATCGATCCTACCCACTAATATTCTTGTCTGGGTTATTACTGTTTTTCTAGGTCTAAACACATTAGGGAATTTAGCATCTAGAAGTAAAAAAGAAAAAGTTGTGATGGGCCCTATTGCTGCGATTACGTTTTTATCCTGCTTATTCATTTCAATTTTTGGAAAATAATAGGGAAAGTAAAGCTGCAGAAAAAAGTCTCTGCAGCTTTCACTAATTGTTCAAACCTGTTTACTTCATTAATCGGAATGACTTTCTGTCCGTATCTTTAAGTCTCCATATTTAATAAATCCTTTTTTTCTCATCCACTCTGATAAAAGTAAACTAATCATAGCAGGACCTATAAAATGCAATAGTGCGATTTTGATCCACACATCCATTCCAAATCCCATGACAGCAAAAGTCATCATCGGTCCTACTAATCCACTAGTGCCCATTCCAGCACCTGCTGCATTATTTGACATGGGCAGTAGAATCGTACCAATTGGTGCAAGTACAATTCCTGCTATGGTCGGGGGAATGAGAATAAGGGGATTTTTAATGATATTTCCTACCTGAAGCATGGAAGTACCGAGACCAATGGCTAATAGCCCTCCAACCCCATTTTCACGATAACTACTGACGCCAAAGCCAATCATTTGTGCAGCACATCCGATTGTTGCTGCACCTGCTGCACTTCCTTCTAATCCAAGCATCAATGAAATGGCAGCGCTTGAAATAGGGGCTGTTAAAGCTAGTCCCATTAAGGCAGCAACTAGGATCCCTAAAACAAATGGTTGCTGGGAAGTTGACCAATTAACAAGGGCACCGAAGGAAGTCAATAATTGATGTAGTGGTGGACCCAAAAATGTGGCAACGCTGTAACCAACCAGTATGGTTGTTAAGGGCGTGAGGATAATATCTAGTTTCGTTTCATTGTGAACCATTTTTCCTATTTCAGTTGAAAGTACGGCAGCCACATAACTCCCAACTGGGCCTCCAAGGGAAGCACCTGCTGCACCACTAATGATGGCGGCAAAAATTACAAGTGGAGGCGCCTTAAGTCCGTACGCAACGGCAGCTCCAATTCCAGGCCCCATTAATGACTTGGCCAACGTACCCATTTCAATTAGAAAAGGAACATGAAGTTTCGTTCCGATTGTTTCGATAATCAGCCCAATGATTAGCGTGGAAAATAAACCTAGTGCCATAAATTGAAGTGCCTTTATAAAATAGTCGAACGCTGAGAGAGTCACACCTTTGCGTCTTAAGAATGAAAGCATGGAGGGTACACATCCTTTATAGATACATAATAGTAATGTTAGGTTTTGCTTCTTTAGAGGACATATACAATCCTATCGTCCAATTAAATAGGACGAATATAAATTGTGAGTAGCGAGCCCTTTATCGATATATCGGAATAGGGCTTTTTGTATCTCGTTTTTGAAAAAATATGAGTTTTTTGTGGAAAATAAGGATGACTGATCAATTTTTTAGTTATGTAGTGAATGGTATGTACAGATTCACTGATTTTTGAGTCCATATACAGCCTTTTTGGGCAAACGAATCAAGAGTATCAGCAACCTAAATATATTTATCATCAACTTTGGAATACTTATCAGCAACTACCTACTTTTATCGTCAACTTTCAGAATTTATCATCAACTTTTTGTTTTATCATCAACTTTTCACTGCTTATCATCAAGTCGAGTTTATTTAACAGCAGCTTTTGATAGTTTTTCAGCAACTCAAAATATATCAGCACAATCAAAGTGGAAAAAGGAAAAAAGTTTTGTAAACGAATTTACAAAACTTTCCCAATGTTTAACGGATTGAAACTTAAAGCGGCAGTAGAAAATTCTGGTGCTTTAGTGATCGGTGCAAGTAGTGAACCAATGATAAACCAGCCTATTATTTTATTCATTTTGGAATAATGGTTTACACAATCATTAAATCATGATAAAAATCTATTGATTCTATATGTAATAATGAGTGGATTAGATATATAAAACTAAATTTGTAAACCCAATATTCATATTCGAATATTGGGTTTACAAATTTATCCCAATATTCAATGTTGGTTATATTTGGTACGCTATTATAGAAATTAATCATGTTACGAAGTGATTAATTAGCTATCTTTTTAAGAGGAGGGTAGGAGGGTCTAAATAAATTCAATTATAGGGAGATGAACCTTTGAGTACGTATCAAGACTTTTTTATAAGAGGGCATCTTGGGGCAGACAATACAATTCCTGCTACAGGTACTTTAAGTAGCTCACCTGATATTATTCCTGTAGAAACCCATCCGATTAAATCTTTTCAAGAAGTGTTAGCATCTGACGAAAGCTATTCATCAGATCCAGGAACAACAGTGTCAATTGGTTACGATAACTACATATACGTTCGTGGGAAAAATGGAGGTATATCTCCTGTGAAGAAAAAAATATACCTTTATTATGTTCCTGCAAGTATTATCAATTGGCCATCAAAATGGAAAGACAATGGAATTCCCACCGCAGCGATTGACCCTACTACAGGTAAAGAAGTTATGTATGTAACTGTGGATGGCTCTCCAAATCAAGTCTTAGTCGGCAACAATGCATTCATTTGGAGAAATGTACAACCCCCACCAGCTGGTAGCGATCATTATTGCTTAATTGCTCAGGTTACAGATGATAAAAATAGCAATCCTATCCCACACCAAGATGATTTCTCTTACGAAGATATGGCGTCCTTAATGCATAACAATCTAGGTTTTGGTTGGAGGAACGTCACTACTATTAGTAAAGATATCCCTACATGGAATAGTAATACTACTTTAGATGTTCCCCTTTCTGTAAAAACAGCAAAGTATGTTCATGTATATGTTGATATAAAGGGGCATAAGGGAGCCGAGATTTCCTTTCAATGTAGCACCCAGGACAAATCATCAACACCAATAGAAATATCAAAAACATTAGTTACTTCTAATGAAGCGATGATCTATGGTATAACCACAAAACTAGATCCAGGATTCTCAGGAAGTATTACATTAAACTATTTTCAAAATGGCATTACACCTTCTTCTGATAACCATATTAGAATTGAAGCTTCTTACGAGCATGAAGATGAGTTAAACATTGATCAGGAACATCTTAATCGTCTCAAGGGCGCTGTGGGCATTGAGCCAACAACCCCAGTCTATTTAGGTGATTTTAAATGGCTTGTTAAATAATAAAAAAACAAGGAGTGAATAAAATGTTACAATATCTGAATGCCGCAATAGGTTGTGCTGAAGTTATCTCAAAACTTATTTCTACTTTATCTTCTTCAGAAAAGGCAAATATTAATGGTATCATGCGTACGAGTGCATCTGTGGGAGATTTAGAAATGGTTCTGTATGAAAATGTAGAACAAAATCCGCCACGTATAGAGAGGGAGTACTATTTACACAATAAAGGTGAAGAGGAAATCGTAAATACGATTACTTATAATAAATCATTACAACCTGATGTTTTCACTAACTTTACTGAAACCATCTCAATTGAACCTAATAAATGGTTTCCTATTAACGAAGATGAGCTAGAATCATGGAAGGATGGAGATATTTCAACATCTAAGAATCTTCCATTAAGCCAGTTAGAGGTTCAAGGGCCTATTACTAGATCTATTTCATTCTCAATTTTTTCTATTTCAACAGCTCTCGCAATCAATATTCTTCCTTCCTTAGAAGCAGGCTTTGAAGGAAATAAATTATTTTTTAAGGTAAAACCCAATATGGATTTATCCAGAACTAAAATTTTTGGTCAATTAAAAGATCAGAATCGTTCTGCCACTATAAAAGGGGAAATTGGTCCTTCAGATAAGAAGAGTAACAGTTTAGGTGAGAATGAATGGTCACTGGAATTACCTTTTGACTTAGGACAAACAGTCGATGAATTTAGTATCACATTAGAGATGGAAGCAAGTATGTACTATGAAATTACTAAGAATTCTAGAGAACGTCTTTTAGATGAGCCAGCTATCCTTCGTAATAAAGTATTAGACAAATAACCACAGATTAACCGATTATCATCCAATTATTACATTGGATGATAATTTAATATTTCAATGCCTCAAACATACATTACTTTCCTAAATTATCCATTTCTTTGATAATATAGAAAAGGATATTATTTTAAGTGAAATTTGTTGTGTTGGTGGTGCTGAAATGAAGAGTGGAATTATAATTAGGTACAACCGTGTTAAACAAGGGTTAACTCAAGAGGAGCTGGCTAAAGGTATATGTTCGGTTTCTCATCTAAGTAAGATTGAATCAGGGAAATATGAAGCGAATAGAGATACTATCAAGCTACTGTTCAAAAGACTTTCTATCATTACAGAAATAGAGAGTAAAATCTATAAAGAAAAGTCCGATTTTATAAGGTCTTTTTATTATTCTGTTGATTTTCTTGATTTCTTTAAAGTAAAGGAGATAATGGAAACAATATTGCAAAATGAGGAATACTATTTACAAACTGATCTACACTACTTATTTCTTATTACAAAATTCAGATATTATACATACATCAACAATATATATAAAGCAGAAATACTGTATAACAAGTTAAAAAAATCCCTGACCAAACTATCCCTACAAGAAGAATACCTTTTTATACACAGCTATTCTATATACCTAATTCAGACTAAGAACTATAATTTAGCTAAAGAGAATTTATATAAACTAATTAATGGTAATCATCCATTTGGAAGTACCGGGGAAGTTTATTATCATTATTCTCTAGTATGTAGCCACTTAGATGATAGAGGAGTTTGTATATTATTTGCTCAAAAGGCTTTGGAGAAGTACAGTTCCACCAATAACTTTCACCGTATTATGCATTCCATGTTATTAATGGGCATTAGTCTACTAAAATTAAACAATTTGACAGATGCAGAAGAAATATTTATGAAGATTAGAGAAGATGCAACTCGATTAGGAGAACAAAGTTTATTACTTGCTTGTTACCATAATTTGGGGATTGTTAAAAGAGAACAAAAAAAATATGTTGAATCTATTAATTATTTTAAATTAGCATTGAAGTATAGCTATAGCCAAGAATATTATTATAATAGTTTAGTAGAGTTAATCTATACATTAAGTTCCATTAATCAAATTGATCATGCAAAAGAGTATATTGAACAAGGGTTGTCTCTTCATAAAGATATTCAGTTTACGCATTATATTGTGATGCTTAAGTATTTTAAAGTTCTTTCAGAGGGGAAATTAGAAAATTTGGTTCATTATCTAGAAGAGTTTGCCATACCTACACTTATTGATATTTCCTATACCAAACCGCTTAAAGAATTCTCCCTTATTTTAGTTGATTTTTATATAGAAGACATTAAAAAACAAAACAAATACTTACTCTTAGCACTACATCATAATGATATTGAAAAAATAAAGGAGGTGTTCTCGTGAAAAAGTTGTTTCTAACACTTGTACTAGTTGCATCTATGTCAATTTTTTTGAATGTTTCTGAAATATCAAGTAATGATGTTAAACAAACTGAACCAGAGTTACTTTTAGATCCAATCCATCCTCCAACTTAAAATATTCTAATTGCTATTTATACAAATAGAAAACCGTCATTTTGATCAATCATTTTCAAAATAACGGTTTTCTATTTTTTGTTGTAGAAAAAAATAAGTCTGCTTTTTAACAATTATTATTTTAAAACTACATCAACTAATCCGATCTTAAATCCATATAAAAAAGGAGAGCATCAACTCTCCTAATCGAACAAACTATTATGCTGTTGAACTTTGAATCATATTCCGGACGACTTTGATTTTCTTTATATGAAAGCCTTCGATCTCCATAATATGAAACTCAAAATTATGCAAACGTAAGACATCCCCTTTTTGGACATCCATTTTCTCTGTTAAGATCCACCCGCCGATGGTATCAACATCGGTATCATCAATATCAAGGCCGAAGAGATTGTTAACTTCATGGACCAGTACTTTTCCATCAATAATCGTTTTATTACTGTCAATTGTTTTGATATGTGGGGTTTCATCTTGGTCGAATTCATCCCGGATATCCCCAACTATTTCTTCAAGAATATCCTCAACTGTAACAAGCCCATCGGTTCCACCGTATTCATCAATTAAGATAGCCATATGAACACGTTCTTTTTGCATCTTGACCAATAGATTTTGTAAGGAGACGCTCTCAATAACTTGAATAACAGGTCTCATATATTGTTCAATAACTGTCTTCTCCCGTTTTCCTTTAATAAAGTCAGTTAAAATTTCCTTCAT
This sequence comes from Bacillus salitolerans, assembly GCF_042680805.1. NCBI lineage: Bacteria > Bacillati > Bacillota > Bacilli > Caryophanales > Bacillaceae > Bacillus > Bacillus salitolerans. The sequence goes on from NZ_JBHUEM010000052.1 coordinate 174,166, forward strand.
ATTCACCATCCCAATGATGTGATCCTTGTCACCATCATAAATAGGATACCTAGTGTAATTTTCTTCAGCTGAAATTTTGATACATGCTTCAACTGATAAGTCTTTATCAAAAGCAATGATTTCGGTGCGGGGAATCATGATTTCTTTTGCAATCCGATCATCGAATTGAAAGATATTATTCATATATCTATATTCAGATTGATTTATTTCACCGCTTTTATAGCTCTCAGACAGGATGAGTCTGAGCTCTTCTTCCGTATGAGCCATTTCATGCTCCTGAGGTGGCTTTAATCCAAACAGACCTGTGATGAGTCTAGCAGAACCATTCAAGGCTTTAATAAATGGATACATTAATCGGTAAAAGAAGATTAACGGTCTTGCAAATAATAACGTAATCATCTCTGCTTTTTGAATAGCCACTGTTTTCGGAGCTAGTTCCCCAATTACCACATGCAGGAACGTAATAATTGTAAAGGCAATCCCAACGGAAAGTAATCCTGAAATCGAATTTGAAAGTTCTAAACGATTAAATAACGGGTGAAGCATATTTTTTACTGTGGATTCACCTAACCATCCGAGGGCTAAAGCAGTTATTGTAATACCAAGCTGACAAGTGGATAAGTACTCATCTAAATTAGATATTACCTTTTTGGCGGCGAATGCATTCCTGCTTCCTTCAGAAACAAGCTGATCAATTCTGGTACTACGGACTTTGACGATCGCAAATTCCGAAGCAACGAAAAAACCGGTTAACGCAATTAAAATGCCCACCATTGTTAAATTAAATATGTCCAAGCAGTCTCCTTACCAGCCATGTGACTGATAAAGATTACACCTCCTGAGTTTTTATATAATATTAATATTTACTTAATAATTGGAACATTTATTCTGAATCATGAGAGAAAAAATGATATAAGTTTAGAGGATGATGAAGATTTGGTTAGAGGAAAATAATAAAGGATATATGAAAAACTTCTAACGTTATAATCAGTTCGCTCTAAAATTACACCTATCTTGATTGGATGTTCTAGTTAAAATGGCAACTGTATACTTCCCAACGGATTCACCCCTTTATTATATAAGTAATTCAAATTTACAATAGAATAAACGTTCAGTCAATGAAACGATTCAGTTAATAAGTTATTTTTTGGAAGGATTAATGTTGGTTTTCAAGTTCATTCATGTGCTAGAACTTATTTATGGAGGTATAATACTCAGGTACTTGAAGGTGAAAGGGGAGCTCCTTACATGGCATGGATTTACTTAGTTATCGCAGGAATTTTCGAAGTCATATGGGCGATAGGTTTAAAATATACAGAGGGCTTTACGAAGCTTTATCCAACAATTGTTACGATTGTAGGCATGATCATAAGTTTTTATTTTCTCTCAATTGCGGTGAAAACTTTACCAATTGGAACAGCTTATGCAGTATGGACAGGAATCGGAGCCATTGGTGCAATAGTTGTAGGCATGATTGTCTTTAACGAACCAAAAGATTTACTTCGTATTTTGTTTTTACTATTTATCTTAACTGGCATCGTTGGATTAAAAGTGACTTCAGGTAATCACTAAAGACCCATACGTATGGGTCTTTAGCATTTAATATTCAATTTCCTCAAAGTCACTTGGTTCTGGTGTAGGCTGCATATTCTTAAAATTCATTTCACTATTGACTTCATCCGAAATGTCTTGAAATGCTTTCACCGGTTTCTTTTTAACATTTTTCTTACTAACTTCGTGCTCCATTTGAAAAATCTCCTTCCAATACTGTATTAAAATCATCTTACAAAACAGTTTCTAATAGCTTTTACTAATGAAAAAAAATTATAATAGAGCAAAGGTTAAAATGAGGTGAGCCTAGCAGTGAGTATTGAAAGTATAGAACGTAACATTCAACGTCTTATTCAAAAGCAAAACGAATTCTTTTTTACTAAACAGCCAAAGAGTGTAGACTATCGAATACAGCTATTATACCGATTAAGAGCCGTTTTAATCGAAAATGAACAACAGATTATGAATGCTTTACAGAAAGACTTAAATAAATCAGAGTTTGAAGCCTATGCAACGGAAGTAGGCATTCTGTTAAAAGAGATTTCCTTTATAACGAAAAGGCTCAAGAATTGGGCAAAGCCTCAAAGGTCAAAGACCCCTGTTACTCACGTTGGATCATCTAGTTATGTGATTCCGGAGCCATATGGTGTTGTATTAATTATTGCACCTTGGAATTATCCGTTTCTCCTTGCATTTTCACCTCTCATTGGTGCCATTGCGGCAGGAAATACAGCGATTGTCAAGCCATCAGAGTTAACCCCAAATGTATCAAGTGTGATACAAAGTTTAGTAGAACAAGCATTTGAGGAAGAGCAAGTAGCAGTCGTCCAGGGTGGAATCAAGGAAAGTCAGGTACTATTACAACAACGGGTGGATTATATCTTTTTTACTGGAAGTGTAGCTGTAGGAAAAGTGGTCATGAGCGAGGCGGCCAAAAAACTGATTCCAGTAACGTTAGAGTTAGGTGGTAAAAGCCCGTGTATTGTTCATCAAGATGCAAATTTAGATTTAGCGGCTAAAAGAATTGCATTTGGAAAGTTTACAAACGCTGGGCAAACGTGTATTGCTCCTGACTATCTACTCGTACAATCTAGTGTGAAGGAAGCTTTTATCGAGAAATTAACAGCTTCTATAAAAGAACTATACGAGGACGTTTTTCATAATCCAAACTATGTAAAGATTGTAAATGAACGTCACTTTGATCGATTAGTTTCATATTTAGATGATGGACTGATCATTTTTGGGGGGCAATCCGATAAGGAAAAACGAATTATCGAACCAACCATTTTAGATCAAGTTGATATGAATTCACCAGTTATGACAGAGGAAATCTTTGGTCCTATTTTTCCTATTATCGAATTTCAAGATATAAATGAAAGTATATGTATTATTCAACAGAAAGAAAAGCCACTTGCCTTGTATTTGTTTTCCGAAAATGAAGCGGTTCAAAAGGAGGTTACAACCAAGCTTTCCTTTGGGGGAGGATGTATTAATGATACACTCATGCATATTGCAACTCCATATTTACCATTCGGCGGAGTCGGGGAAAGTGGGATTGGAAGTTACCACGGAGAGTATTCCTTTTCAACCTTCTCTCATTATAAAAGTGTCTTGAAGCAAACAACAAAGGTTGATTTACCATTTCGTTATCCTACGTTTAAGCATGGGCTTACTCTTTTGAAAAAACTTCTTAAATAAAGCGAAAAGCTACCCTATTGAACTTCACTCAAATTGTTAGTTTTTGTTTCTATCAATTGTGGGACGTTCATCATGGTAGCTTTCATTTTTTTGAAAGGTTTTATGTGGGACGAGAATCGAGCGGTTCTGTATCACAAAGTATGAATCAGCTCTGTTGAATCGGGCTTACCCCTTTTGTGACTTCGTGAAAAATAAAAGCATCATAGCGATCAGCCATTTGGGTAGGAACATAATTTCCTAAATGCTCAGATTCAGGATGATAGACGACACCGATTGCCCGGTGTCCAATTGTTTCGTTAAAATCCCTTCGATTAGATTCATTAAATAGTAGAACTTTATCTCCATCTCCTGTTTGCTTTAGATAATATTCAAAGCTACCTTCAACTGCTTCGGGAACTGACATAAGTTTGTAAGGATTTCCCCACTTATTAGCTGCAATAACAGTACCTCGATGTGTGCCAAACCCTACAGCATAAACATGTTGAGATCCATATTTTTCTCGTGTTAATTGACCAACATTCACTAGACCTTCTCGTTTCATATCTGTTGCCCGTGCATCTCCAATATGTGTATTATGCTCCCAAACAATTCCTTTCGAATGGTCCCCATAAAAATGGAAAATATACTGGAGAGCCTCAACCATATGATGATCGCGAATATTCCAAGATTCATTGTCATTTGTTACCATCGTATGGTAATAATGCTCAGCATTTCTAGCAACAAGGGCATTTACGAGAACGTTGAGAGAGGCTTCCGCATCCTCTTCATATAGCTTTCGATTATTCTGAATATCTTTAAGTAGATCAGCAACCTCCTGCATACAATCCTCCCCATATAAGGCTGAAGAAACCGCATATTGCTCAGGCTGCTTATGGAAAGGCTCAAAGCATTCAAACGCTTTTATTGCTTTTTCTAGGTCGGGTGATTGAATTTGTTGTAAGTAACCAATGATGGCCTCCATCGATTCCCAAAGACTATAAACATCTAAGCCGTAAAAACCGACTTTTTGATCTTGTGTTTCGTTGTAGTCTTTAAGCCATTCAATCAATTCAAGGACCTCTTCGTTTGCCCACATCCAAGTAGGCCAACGATTAAATGCCATAAGTGCTTCTCTGCTATTTTGATAGGGAGTGTCATATCCCTTAATATACCTGTTTACTTCGTAGCAGGATGGCCAATCTCCCTCAACGGCAATAAAGGAAAATCTCTTTTCCTGGATAAGTCTTTTTGTAATCTCAGTGCGAGTCGTATAAAACTCAGAAGTTCCATGAGAGGCTTCACCTAACAAAACAAGCTTTACATCAGAAATCTCCTGTAGCAGGGGAGATAAGTCACTTTGGTTGCGATAAGGAAGTGAAAATTTACGAATCGCATCAGTTACGTTTTTCGTAAGAATCATGATAAACACCTCAATTTCGTATTTAGTTGTATAAATCTTCATCGTTATTACCCCAAATAGGATTCGTTTCCCTTGACTGTTTTAAAGGGGATCTCTTATCTTGTATGAACGTCTTGTAAATAGTGTTTTCCAAAATAGAGATACCATTACATATTTTTTTGAAGCATTGTGGTAAGATTTAAATATTCTAATATCTTTTGGCAAGGTGATATCACAATGTTTGTAGAGTTTTGGGAACCAGTTCGGTTGTCCATTCAAGTAGCTAGCCTTTCGTGCTTCATTGTGCTAGTTACGGGAATTTTCATAGCAAAAATAATGGCTCGAAAATCGTTTAAGGGTAAACTTCTATTAGAAACGATGTTAATTTTGCCGTTAGTGCTGCCTCCGTCCGTCATAGGATTTATTTTATTAATGCTGTTAGGAAATGATAGCCCTGTTGGACAAGTCATACAGTGGCTATTTAACGGACCTGTAATTTTCACATGGTTTGCAGCAGTTATTGCTTCAACTGTCGTTGCTTTTCCATTAATGTACCAATCAGCTAAAACGGGTTTTGAGATGATCGACTCTGATATCGAAAATGCAGCTCGTGTCGATGGAGCGAGTGAAGCCAAGGTGTTTTGGTTGATTACTATAAAGCTAGCAGGAAAATCATTAGTGATGGGTGGTATTCTTTCCTTTGCAAGGGGTTTAGGAGAGTTTGGAGCAACTTTAATGGTTGCAGGTAATCTTCCTGGACGGACCCAGACGATACCAACTGCTATTTATTTTGCAATGGATAGTGGAAACATGACATTAGCATGGGCATGGGTTATTATGATCATTTTGTTATCATTTTTGATGCTAACGATTGTTCACATCATGAAACGTTGAGAGGGAGGCACCTATGAAACGAAGGATTAGAGTTGTAGCAGCTGTAATATATAATGAACATAATCAAATTCTATGTGCGAAACGATCGGCCGAGATGTCGATGCCGGGGAAGTGGGAATTTCCAGGAGGAAAGGTTGAAAATGGAGAAAGTGATGTGGATGCTCTAACGCGGGAAATTAAGGAAGAGCTGCAATGTGAGATAGAGGTCGAAAGATTGATTACGGAAGTCAACCATGAATATGAGGCCATTATCGTACAGCTAGTTACATATGCAGCAAAAATCATGAAAGGGATCCCTTTGAAGAGCGAACATGAAAAGCTAGAGTGGCTAACGCTGGACCAATTGTCATCTGTAGATTGGGCAGAAGCTGATTTACCTACTGTAGCCTTGTTAGCGAAATAGAGGTTATGAGATTACTTTTACTCAAGAGATTGATGGACATGAGACACTACTTAAGAGAGAAACTAAGCAGTCAGGGGGTGTGACTAGCTTAGTTTTTAATTTGCATAATTTTTAGAATACTCTTTTATTCATTTTTTGAACGCTTTGTGAAAAAAGAAGAATAAGAAAGATATATTGAGAAATTCATAGAAAAGGACGTGTTGGTTGCGCTTTCTTCAAGATTTTAATAGAAATAAGGCTGTGGTAAAATGCTTATGTTCAAAACGGCCCGACTTTCATGAGAGTTGAAAGTCACAAAAAATAGAAAGAGGTGCAATCTTGAATTTACAACAATTAAAAACAGAATGGTTTGGAAATGTGAGAGGCGATATTCTTGCTGGTATTGTGGTGGCATTAGCCCTTATCCCAGAAGCGATTGCCTTTTCCATTATTGCAGGTGTAGACCCGATGGTCGGGCTTTATGCTTCTTTTTGTATTGCAGTTGTCATTGCTTTTGTGGGTGGTAGACCTGCGATGATTTCAGCGGCCACTGGAGCTATGGCATTACTCATGATTACATTAGTAAAAGATTATGGTCTTCAGTATTTATTTGCTGCGACCATCTTAACTGGGGTCTTTCAAATTCTTTTTGGAGTCCTTAAGTTGGCACGTTTTATGAAATTCATCCCGCGTTCCGTTATGGTGGGCTTTGTAAATGCGTTAGCGATTTTAATTTTTACGGCTCAATTACCTCACTTTGTTGGGGAATCCTGGCAAATGTATGTAATGGTAGGAGGGGCTTTAGCGATTATTTATATCCTGCCCCGCTTTACGAAGGCTGTTCCTTCACCATTAATCGCGATCATTGTGATTACAATTATTGCTATTTTTACAGGTAGTGAGGTACGTACAGTTGGTGATATGGGTGCTCTAACTCAAGCACTTCCGTTTTTTGCAATCCCATCTATTCCGTTTACGTTTGAAACATTAGCGATTATTTTTCCGTATTCGTTAGCTCTAGCAATGGTAGGTCTTTTAGAGTCATTACTAACGGCGACAATTGTTGATGATATGACGGATACAGAGAGTGACAAAAACAAGGAAAGCCGTGGACAAGGTATTGCCAACATCGTAGCGGGCTTTTTCGGTGGAATGGCCGGCTGTGCGATGATTGGTCAATCTGTGATCAATGTAAAATCTGGGGCAAGAGGTCGTTTATCCGCGCTTGTAGCTGGAGTGTTCTTAATGTTCTTAATCCTTGTTCTTGGAAAGGTCGTAGTCCAAATTCCAATGGCAGCTTTAGTCGGTGTTATGATCATGGTATCAATCGGCACTTTTGATTGGTCTTGTTTAAAGAGCATGAAAAATGTTCCATTAACTGACACAATTGTTATGGTGGTAACCGTCGTTACCGTAGTATTTACGCATGACCTATCAAAAGGAGTGTTCGCAGGTATTATCTTGAGTGCGATCTTCTTTGTAGCAAAAATCTCAAAAGTACATGTATCGGCATCAATGGATACAGCCTTAAATAAAAAGGTATATCGTGTATCGGGTCAAGTATTCTTTGCTTCTGTTACTGATTTGTTAGCTCACTTTGATTATAAAGAAGACGTTGAAAAAGTGGAGATAGATTTCTCTAAAGCTCACGTTTGGGATGATTCAGCGGTAGCAGCGATTGATAAAATCGTGATTAAATACCGTGAGAACAACGTTAAAGCAACAATCATTGGTTTGAATGAACCAAGCTCTGTATTAGTGAACCGTCTTGCTGTTCATACTAAAGCAGGCGCTAAGTTATCGGGCCATTAATATAGTTGTTGATGCACCTAGCTCTTTTGCTAGGTGTATTTTTTTGTTGAGAATGTGAAATCCTTCGATAAAAAAATGAGCCTTCAAATACAGATAAAGAAAGTTGCTGATAAAATTAAGTAAGTTGCCGATAAATTCTTGGAAGTTGCTGGTAAACCCTAAGAAGCTGCTGATAAGGAAAAAAGTTGATGATAAATTTCAAAAGTTGCTGATAAAATGAAGAAGTCGCTGATAAATTTCTAAAAGTTGCTGATAAAAATAAATAAGTTGACGTTAGAACATGATCTTGTTAAAAAGATGGCGATTTTTTCATGCTTCCCAATGTTATTTTCATCAAAGGAATCAAAGATTCTTCAAAAAAAGCACTATTTTTTCAAAAAAAATGAACAAAAATCTAGTAAAAGAGAATTAGATAACCTCCAAGCAGGACTTCTTCCAATCCTATCGAAATAAAAAGGTGAAAACGATTGAAATGGAGTGATGATATGATCGCAAAAGAATTAGAGAGACCGCTATCGATTTACCAGTTACAGGCCATCCTAAGGCGGATGTTACCGAGCCATCCAAAATACTCTTACGTGAAGAGGAGTTTGGCTAAAAGATTGTCGGGCTTCAGTGGTGAAAACGTCATGGACTATCCCCTTAGCTACCTTTCAGACAAAAAATACATCATCATGCATGGTTTAAGACTGATAGACGGTGAACATGCTTTCCAGCTCGATAAGCTAATCCTCTCTCAGCAATTTATTTTAAACCTTGAAGTAAAGAACACATCGGGTACCTTATATTTTGACCACGACCTCAATCAGCTAATTCAAACAAAAAATGATAAAGATACAGTACTCCCTTATCCTGTTACCCAAATCAACCGGCAAGAATACCATTTGAATCGCTTTCTATCCCACCATCACTTCCCGAGGATCCCCGTGCTATCCCTTGTCATTATTAGTAACCCAAATACTTTAATTAAAATTCCACCACACCACAAACACCTTTCTCAAACTGTTATTAGAAAAGAAGTGCTTCCCTTTAAAATCACCCAACTAGAAAAAAAGTATCAACAATCATACTTAACGGAAAAAGAACTAAAAAAATTAATTCGCACTCTCAAAAAACAGCATACGACATCTTCTTCCTCGGTGTTAAAGCAATTTCAGCTCACACCAAGTGATTTACTAAAAGGTGTACATTGTCCCAATTGTGAATACTTACCAATCATTAGACAATATGGAAGATGGTTCTGTCCGAAGTGTCATCATGTAAGTAAGGATGCACATCTATTAGCATTGAAAGATTATTATTATCTTATAGGTAATATCATTACAAATTCACAAGCTAGAGATTTCTTAAAAGTATCCTGTCCCAACCTAACGAAGAGGTTTTTGCAAGAGGCTTGTGTATCTATTCAAGGCTCCAAAAAAAATAGAATATATATCTTATCTTTTGATGAATAAAAACCGCCGATCTGATTGAAAACAAAAACGTTTCGTAATACTCGTTCCTCCTCCAAAATTAAACTCCATTCCCCTGCATAAACTAGATCGAATAACATAGTTTAATAGTATAAAAGAAAATGATATTTGACATTTTCAATCAGCATGGTATGATTTAAACGAATACAAATTCGAATATGTTTTTGCCGCTAGGGGGGCCTTGGAAAAGGCTGAGATTAAAGTAAACTTTAAGACCCTTTGAACCTGATCTGGATTATACCAGCGTAGGGAAGTGGAGGATGGATTTGCAACGACTATTCCATTTCAACCACTTTTCTTACGTTCGTAAGGAAAGTGGTTTTTTTTGATTATGAGAAAGTATAAAAGTTTTCAGCAAGAAGATGGGCTAGTGACTTGGAATCCAACTCCAGCACCGAGCCACTCGAGGTCAAATAACCCTAAATGATAAAAAGGGGAAAAGCACCCTTTATCTCGTTTAGGAACATTTGCTCTGCCTTAGGCTAAACGGGGCGCCCTGAGCCTTTTGTTCTTTCAATCAAGAGAACCCCACCTCTTTAACTAGTGTGCCATATTCGAAAATTACATTAGAGAGGAGAAAGAATATGAAATTTACAGAAGAATTACGTTCAAGTGTAGATTCAATTTGGGAGGCGAGCTTTAATCATCCTTTTGTAACAGGGATTGCTGATGGGTCGCTATCACTTGAGTGCTTCCGCTATTATGTAATGCAGGATGCTTACTACCTTTCGCATTTTTCAAGAATTCAAGCCATTGGAGCATCAAAAGCAACTGATCTTCATACGACAGCAAGATTTGCAGCACATGCACAAGGTACATATGAAGCAGAGCTCCAGCTTCATGAGAATTTTTCAAACCGTTTAGGAATAACAGAGGCAGAGAGAGAAGCGTTTAGACCAGCGCCAACAGCCTATGCATATACGTCTCACATGTATCGTGCATCAAGTGGGCATTTAGGAGATGTGTTAGCGGCGATTCTTCCATGCTACTGGCTGTACTATGAAATCGGTGAACGCCTGCAAGGAGCTACTCCAGACGAGCCAATTTACCAAGAATGGATTGCGGCTTATGGTGGGGACTGGTTTAGAGATCTAGTAGAAGAGCAAATCAACCGTTTAGATGAAATTGCAGAGCAAGTAACAGAGGCGGATCGCAAGCGCATGAAGGAGCACTTCTGGTTAAGTAGCCAATACGAGCTTTCATTTTGGGAGATGGCGTACACGTTAGAAAAATGGCCAACATTTGAGAAAGTGAACATGTAGGAGGAATAAAGATGTCTAGAGGATTAAAGCTTACGGATGTTTTAGTAACTGTCATTATTGCAATTGTTTTTGGTATTGTTTATAAACTGTGGGGGCCGCTCTATTATGCGGTACAACCGCTTGGACTTCATTTAGATCAGCTTATGTACGGAATGTGGTTTATTGCTGCAACTGTAGCATTTTTAATCATTCGTAAACCAGGAGTTGCCTTGTTAGCAGAAACAGCGGCAGCATCGGGTGAGTTTTTAATGGGATCTGAATTTGGGCTTGAAGTGTTGCTATATGGGGTAATGCAAGGACTAGGGGCAGAATTAATCTTCTTACTTTTCCTTTACAAGCGTTTTGACTTATTTGTTGTCATTTTAGCGGCTATTGGATCAGCAGTTGGCTCCATTGTCATGGACGTATTTAAGGGATATATTACCGACTTAGCATTCTGGAATTTAAGCTTGTTTTTAGGTGCTAGAATCGTAGGTTCTATTTTACTAGCTGGTGTATTAGCTTATTTCATCGTAAAAGCACTTGAAAAAACCGGTGTAACAAATTTAGTAAGACCATCAAGTCAATCAGACTATGATGCATTAAACCAATAATGGAAGTGAACACATGAATACGTTTATTCATGTCGAGAAATTACGACTTAAGTTTCCAAAAGAAGAAGCGTTGTTATTTAAAGATTTAGATGTAAGCATTCAAAAGGGGGAGAAGGTTCTTCTCCTTGGCCCTTCGGGGTGTGGTAAATCCACGCTACTGCAAGTGCTAGCAGGTATTATCCCTCATTCCATTGAAGTTCCTATGAAAGCAGAAACACTAAGTATTCCGGATTCTTCTGGGTATGTATTTCAAGACCCTGATAGTCAATTTTGCATGCCCTATGCAGATGAGGAAATCGCATTTGTTCTAGAAAACTTACAGGTTCCAAGAGAGCAAATGAAAGAGATGATTGTTCGATTTCTAGAGAAAGTAGGATTAAAACTTCCTGACTTGCACACGAATATCCAGACGTTATCAGGTGGTCAAAAGCAACGACTAGCGATCGCGTCCATATTAGCATTAGAGCCGGAAGTTCTGTTTTTGGATGAGCCAACAGCGATGCTAGATCCTGAAGGAACAAAAGAAGTATGGGATACAATTAAACAGCTAGAAGCAGATAAAACCCTTATCATTGTTGAACATAAAATCGAACATGTTATTGACATCGTCGATCGTATTCTTGTTTTTAATGATAATGGCGAAATCATAGCAGATGGTGCAAAAAATGAAATATTACAAACTCATTTACCCCTTTTTAGGAAACATGGAATCTGGTATCCCGGTGTATGGGAAGAGTATATGTCTGAGAGATTCATAACAAGAGAAGAAGAAAAAGATCGAACCCCAATTATTACATTAAAAGATTTTAACGTATATCGAAAAAAGTCACCTGTAACAAGTGTAAAAGAAGCAATGGTCTATCCTGGTGAATGGATTGTTGTGATGGGAGAAAACGGAGCCGGGAAAAGCACGTTATTACAAGGCTTGATGCAGCTACTTAAAACAACTGGCTATTACGAGTTACTTGAAAAACCTGTAAATAAAAAGACAGAGATGTTTTCAAAGCTTGCTTATGTTTTCCAAAATCCTGAATTTCAATTTGTAACAAACTCAGTTTATGATGAAATGGCTCACTCGATGCGATTAGAAAAGGAAGAGGAGTCTGTGATAACTGAAAAGGTAAATGTGATGTTAAAACGTTACTCGCTTGAAGCACATCAGCATAAACATCCGTATCAGTTATCGATTGGTCAAAAGAGAAGATTAAGTGTAGCATCTTCTATCATGCAAAAGCAGCCCATATTACTTCTAGATGAGCCAACGTTTGGTCAGGATAGTAAAAATACGTTTGCCCTACTAGAGTATTTAGAACAAGAAAGAAAAAAAGGTACCGCCATTGTAATGGTTACTCATGATAACAACATCGCTGAACATTATGCAACGAGAAAATGGACTGTTTCAAGCGGGAAGCTAATAGATGAATGTCCTATCCATCCGAGTGAATCCACTTTACTAATGAGAGTAGAGGGGTGATGGATATGAAAGAAACCTGGATGTATCAAATTAATCCTACATTAAAACTTTTCACTATGATTTTGCTTTTTATAGGTGTTTTAATGATTCATGACGTTAACACGATGTTAAACCTAACCGTTTTAATGAGTGTATTGTTCTTTTTGTATAACGGATTCCCACTAAAGAGAGTCTTTTTGTTTATGATACCGTTCGCCTTAATCTTTATCTCTACTTCATCATCGATGATTATGTTTGGTAAGGGTGACACGACCTGGTTTAAGTGGGGACTCATTCATATAACAGAGGAAAGCTTTTACAGGGGGATTCACATTGGTTTACGTGCGCTTATGTTTGCCTTTTTAGGGCTTACGTTTTCGTTAACAACGAAACCAGTGATGCTGTTTTATTCACTAATGCAGCAAGTGAAGCTTAGTCCCAAATATGCGTATAGCTTTCTAGCAGGCTATCGATTAATTCCAATTATGATCGATGAATTTCAAGTCATTCATAGCGCCTTAAAGGTGAGGGGACTAGAACGAAAAAAAGGAATTATGTCTATCCCGGGGAAGTTTAAGGCATATAGTATCCCTTTATTATCTCAAAGTATACGTAGAGCATTCCGGATTGCTGTTGCCATGGAAGCTAAGAAGTTTCGTTCAACACAATCTAGAACCTACTATTACCAGGTTGGGTTCTCTAAGATGGATATTTTCTTTGTATTAGTCGTTCTAGTGCTTGTGTTGCTGGCTTTTTCAGTTTCGAATTACTATCCGTATTTTCCGATTGAAGACGTTCGATATGATAACTAGAAAGGACTTTCGTTATGAGTATCCACTTAGTATCTAACGGTACACGATCTCTTGAACATTATTCACATATAGCCAAACAGGTTGACTCGTATGTGGATTATTTTCATTTGAGGGAAAAGCAACTTACAGCAAGAGAACTATATAACGGCGCCCTGCTGCTCATAAAAACAGGCATTCAGCCTGAAAAAATAATTATCAACGATCGAATTGATGTGGCAATGGCGTTAGGGGTCGGTGTCCATCTTGCTTATCATAGCCTACCAATTCATGAGGTCAGTCGAACGTTCCCAAGTATTCAAATAAGTTCTTCTACACATTCACTTGAAGAAGCAAGAGAAAAAGCAAACGCTGGTGCTCGCTTCCTGTTTTTTGGTCATATTTATCAGACCTCTTCAAAGCCTGGGTTGAATCCAAGAGGATGCAAGAAGTTACAGAATGTTTGTCAGCACGTAACAAAGCCTGTCATTGCAATCGGGGGAATTACTCCAGAAAATGTAGGAGAGGTTTTGGAGCATGGTGCAGCTGGGGTGGCTGTCATGTCGGGAATTTTAAATCACCATAATCCACAAGCATCAGCTAAACAGTACCATCTTGCGATCAAAACGTGGAAAGGAGGTCATCATGAAAAAACAGTATGATGTTCTGATTGTAGGCGGGGGAATTATTGGTCATTCTATCGCGTACACACTCAGTAAGCGAGGAAGCTCTGTGTTAGTCCTTGAAAAAGGGGAAATCAATGAGAAAGCTTCACAAAGGGCAGCTGGAATGCTTGCTGCCCAAGGTGAAGTAAAAGAGGATGGTCCATTATTTCAGCTTGCTCGAAAAAGCCGCAACACCTTTCCTGCTCTAAAGGATGAGTTAAAAGAACAGTCAGGGATTGATATCGAGCTCATAGAAAAAGGAATGCTAAATGTCGCTATGACTGATGAAAAAGCAGATGAATTGAAAGAAATGATTCTTTTTCAACAGTCAGCAGGAGAAGATGCAATATGGCTAAGTGCTAAGGAAGCGAATGAGCTTGAGCCAGGCTTGTCAACCAATATTATCGGTGCGATGTATGCACCAAAGGATGGCCAAGTTTCAGCACCAAAACTTGCCCATGCTTTCGCAAAAGCAGCTAGTTCTCTTGGGGCTGACATACAAGAGCATACTGAAGTAGTCAAAATATTATCGAAACAAGGGAAGTGTGTAGGGGTTGAAACTGCTTGTGACACATTCTTGGCAGAACATGTTGTCGTAACCACTGGGGCTTGGACAAAGCAAGTTCTTCAATCAGCAGGTCTCACTCTTCCTATTTATCCGGTTAAAGGTGAGTGCATTTCTGTTCATTCTCATCGGTCCATTATCGAAAAGACAATCTTTACAGATGAATGCTACGTTGTGCCTAAGTGTGAGGGAAGATTCATTATTGGTGCAACAATGGTACCAAATACGTTTGATGAACAAGTTCGTGTTGGTAGTGTTACGGGCCTATTAAACAAAGCTATGAATCTAGTACCCTTCCTTAAAGATACAACATGGGAGAAAGTCTGGGCTGGTATTCGTCCCCAAACAATAGATGGGCTCCCGTTCATGGGGGAACATCCTATGATTCAAGGACTCTATGTTTCTACTGGTCATTATCGAAATGGAATTTTGTTAAGCCCTATAACTGGCGAGATCATGGCAGATATGATCCACGGCGTCCCAAACAATCAAGATATAACAGCCTTTTCATTGCATAGAGCTATTAAGGAGGTAGAGCAGCCTTGAACTTAAAAATTAATGGGGATCTAGTCGAGGTTCCAAATGATTTAAAAACGGTTTCAGATTTACTCGCTCATTTTAATCTTCAAGAAAGAGTTGTCATTATTGAGCATAATCAAGACATTATCGCAAAGGAAAACCACCATATTGCCACATTGTCAGATGGAGACCAAATTGAAATAGTACATTTTGTAGGAGGCGGATGATATGTTAAAAATTGGACCATACTCATTTCAATCAAGATTACTTTTAGGTACTGGAAAATATCCAAACTTTGATATTCAAAAGGAAGCAGTCGATGTGTCTGAGGCTGAAATCCTTACGTTTGCAGTTAGGAGAATGAACATATTTGAATCAAGCCAACCAAACTTCTTAGAAAAATTAGACCTAAAAAAATTCACACTACTTCCGAATACTGCAGGCGCGAAAACAGCAGAAGAAGCTGTACGTATTGCGAAGCTTGCAAAGGCATCAGGTCTTTGTGACATGATTAAAGTAGAAGTGATTGGTGACTTCACAACATTACTTCCTGATCCGATAGAAACGGTGAAAGCATCAGAAATTCTTTTAGAGGAAGGATTCATCGTTTTACCTTATATTTCTGACGATGTTATACTAGCCAAAAGACTACAACAACTAGGAGTACATGCTGTTATGCCAGGAGCCTCTCCAATTGGCTCAGGGCAAGGGATCATAAATCCATTAAACTTAAGTCTCATTATCGAACAAGCGGACGTTCCGGTTATTGTTGATGCAGGTATTGGATCACCAGCGGATGCTGCTTATGCAATGGAGCTTGGTGCAGATGGAGTGCTTTTAAATACAGCCGTATCTGACGCGAAAGATCCTGTCAAAATGGCTAAAGCGATGAAGCTTGGCATTGAAGCAGGAAGATTGGGCTTTGAAGCAGGGCGAATCCCGAAAAAGAAATATGCAACAGCAAGTAGTCCAATGGAAGGATTGAGCACTGTTTGAGTGAAAGATATTCAAGGCAGGAATTGTTTGCACCCATAGGAGTAGAAGGGCAAAAGAAGCTACGTGAAAAGCATGTTCTCATAATTGGGGCAGGAGCATTAGGAAGTGGTAATGCGGAAGCACTTGTTCGTGCAGGTGTTGGGAAAGTGACGATTGTCGATCGAGATTATGTAGAATGGAGTAATCTCCAAAGGCAACAATTATACACAGAAAGCGATGCTCAAGAAAGATTACCAAAAGCTATTGCAGCGAAAAATAGGCTGATGCAAGTAAACTCGGAGGTTGAAGTCGAAGCTGTTGTGACAGACGCGAATGTCGCTGAACTGGAAGGTTTAGTGAAAAACGTTCATGTAATGATCGATGCAACTGACAATTTTGATACGAGACTGATCATGAATGATATCTCACAAAAATATAACATTCCATGGGTGTATGGTGCGTGTGTGGGGAGTTATGGAATAAGCTATACAATCCTTCCTGGACATACGCCTTGTCTCCATTGCTTACTGGAACGCGTGCCGCTTGGTGGTATTACATGTGATACAGTGGGGATTATTAGTCCAGCTGTTGGCATGGTCGTTGCTTATCAAGTCTCAGAGGCATTAAAGGTGTTAGTTGAAGATTTTGATCATATTCGCAAAAAGCTTGTCACCTTTGATTTGTGGACAAATCAATCAGTATCCATGTCGGTAGACAAACTAAAAAGAGACACTTGTTTATCCTGTGGACACGATCGTACGTACCCATTTCTTGCCTATGAAAACCAAGTGAAGACAGCGGTTTTATGTGGAAGAAACACCGTGCAAATTAGACCTCAAGAGGGAGCAACACGTAATCTAGATCAAGTAGCCGATCAATTAATGAAGTCAGGCGGAAAAGTAGAGCGAAACCCGTTTTTACTCTCATTTGAAACAGGCGAGGTGCGTCTTGTTATTTTTAAGGATGGCCGTGTGCTTGTTCATGGGACTAACAATATAACCGAGGCAAAAGGACTATACCATCGATATTTAGGATAGAGGTGAAGATCATGTCAGCTGTAAAAGCTTTAAGCATAGCTGGTTCTGATAGTGGCGGGGGAGCTGGAATTCAAGCAGACCTCAAAACCTTCCAGGAGTTAGAGGTGTACGGAATGTCTGCAGTTACAGCCATTACGGCACAAAACACGCTAGGTGTACAAGGAGTATATCCGATGGCTGTTGATGCGATTGTTCACCAACTACAATCTATTGCTGACGATTTAACGCCACAAGCGTTGAAAACAGGTATGCTTTTCAGTGGTGAATTGATTACCGCTGTTGCAAACACAATAAAAAAATACAGTTGGAAAAATATTGTCGTAGACCCTGTAATGGTTGCGAAGGGAGGAGCATCATTGCTACAAGAAGAAGCGATTGATGCGATGAAAAAAGAACTGATCCCTTTGGCAACTGTGATTACACCGAATATTCCAGAAGCAGAGGTGCTTACGGGTTTACGAATAAACTCGATGGAGGACCGTAAGAAAGCGGCGACTCTCCTTCGAAATATGGGTGCTCATTTTATCGTGATCAAGGGCGGGCATGGTGAAGAGGAAACAGCCAGTGATTTAGTTTTTGATGGTACACGATACCAAATCATAAGTAGCCCGCGTATTCAAACGAAAAATACACATGGAACAGGTTGCACATTCTCTGCTGCCATTACAGCTCACCTTGCAAAAGGAATCGAGCCAATCGAAGCCATTAAACTAGCAAAAGACTTTATTCATCATGCCATTCAATATGATTTGAAAATTGGATCTGGTCATGGCCCAACCAACCACTTTGCTTTTAAAAAGTACGGGGTAAGTACAAAATGAATATAAGAGAAAAGCTGCAACTTTATTTTGTAATGGGAAGTCCAAACTGTCCGCACCAAAACCCAGTTGAAGTTCTAGAAAAAGCACTGCTTGGCGGGATCACACTTTTTCAATTTCGTGAAAAAGGTGAACATGCATTTACTGGTATAGCCAAACTAGAATTAGCGAAAACGCTACTGTCAGTTTGTCATCAATACGGAGTTCCATTTATCGTGAATGATGATATTGAGCTTGCCATAGAAGTGAATGCTGATGGTGTGCATATTGGGCAAGATGATGAAGATATTGAAAGTGTTAGAAACAAGCTAGGACAGAAAATAGTGGGAGTTTCTGCACATAATCTTGAAGAGGCAAAGCTTGCCATTCAAAAGGGGGCCGATTATATAGGTGTTGGTCCCATGTATACGACAAAAACAAAGCTTGATGCAAGGGAAGTGCAAGGACCGCAAATCATAAAGCAAATGCGTGAAGCCAACCTTACCATTCCGATTGTCGGAATCGGAGGAATCACGAAAGACAATGCAAAAGAAGTGTTCTATGCTGGTGCAGACGGAATTGCTGTTATATCAGCAATTGCAAGTGACGATTTTCCAGAAATTGCTGTAAAAGAATTGAGAAATGTTCCAAGAACTGTTTAATGCAGTTCTTTTTTTATGTATACTCCTTATCTGAACGGGTATGAAGGATCGCTAACAATAATTTTCGTACAAAATTTCCAATAAGAAAACCGATAATGACAGAAATAATAGGAGTGAAGATGGGGCCAAATGTAATAGAAAAAATAGGCTTACTCGAAAAAATAACACCTACAGTTGTAATATAAGCAGCGATGGAAAAAGGAATGGATTCAAATGGATTTCGCTTTATGTGAAGCTTCTCTTTGGCGGACTTATAGGCATCCCACATCGCAAAAACATACAGACATGGATAGAACATAATCCACTGATAATCGACAATCGAGATAGCCTGCTGGGTGTCACCTTGAAAACTATATACAATGGCCTCGTTTAAATGGCCTTGAACATTAATTAAAAATTCTAAAATAATAAAAAGAATCCCTTTGATATAATGCTTATTTAATATCTGGGCAAAGCCAGGAAGAGCAATGCTCCATAATAGCATCTCAATAGGGTACGTATCTCTCATTTCAGTTCTTGTCATAAGGCACCTCATAGCCATTGAGTAATAAAATGGTAGTAGGAAAGTGGAAAATCATTTCCTGTTAATTATTAAGTTGGACAAAAAAGGCGATTTCTATAATTTATTTCGAAATAATAATTATTTATTTCGAGGTATATTTTTTAGAAAGATGGTAATTGACACAGAATTGTAAAAAATGGTACTCTTACATACATAGAATATTTTGGAAAGGGAGGTTACGTGTGATGAACAATAGACAACTAAAGGCAAATCATATATTTATCATTCATATCGTGACCCCATACTTGTATTCTTAGTTGATATAGGAATAATGGTGTAGGTCACTTTTGTGGTCTGCGCCTTTTTTTATTTTGTTAGAAGGCACATTCTTTTTAAAATGTGCCTTTTTTTTTTTGGTAAAAGTCGGTCATTCCGATTTTTATAGATTACAAATCATAAGGAGGAACAAATCATGAGAAATGCGAGTGTACGATTAATTTGTTTTGCTGGAGAGAAAGAGGGCGGATAACGATGGAGTTATTTAGGAAAAGGGGAGTGGACATTTTATGTTTTCTGTACTAAAAAAGCTTAGTTGGTTTTTTAAGCTATATTGGAAACGATATACGCTAGCAATTACATTATTAATTATCGTAAGCGGTCTCGAGGTCATACCGCCTAAATTGATTGGTGTCGCTATTGACGCCATACATGTTGGTTCACTTACAAGTGATGAATTGATGAAGTATATCGTCATCCTATTATTTTTAACGTTTACCATGTATGGGCTAACCTATGTGTGGATGAACAAACTATTTGGAGGCTCCTTTTTAGTAGAACGACTGTATCGTTCAAGGTCAATGGGGCATCTATTAAAAATGACACCTACATTTTATGAGAAAAACCGAACCGGTGATCTTATGGCACGAGCAACCAATGATTTAAAAGCCGTCTCGATTACAGCGGGGTTTGGGATTTTGACATTAGTGGATTCTTTCTTTTTCATGATCATTATTCTTTTTACAATGGGATTTTTGATTAGTTGGAAGCTAACATTAGCAGCTCTTTTACCATTACCCATTATGGCGCTTGCTATGAATATATATGGCAAAAAGGTGCATAAACGATTTACAACTGCCCAAGATGCCTTCGGACATATGAACGATCAAGTTCTTGAATCGATTGCTGGAGTCAGAGTAATCAGAGCTTATGTACAAGAAAAAGCAGATGAAACGAGATTTCAAAACTTAACAGAAGATGTCTTTAAGAAAAATATAGACGTTGCAAAAATTGATGCTTTATTCGAGCCGACCATTAAAATACTAGTTGGAATTAGTTATTTAATTGGTTTAGGCTACGGAGCTTATTTAGTGTTTCATCAAACAATTACGCTTGGTGAGTTGGTTTCCTTTAATGTGTACCTTGGTATGTTAATTTGGCCAATGTTTGCGATTGGGGAGCTAATTAACATTATGCAAAGAGGAAACGCCTCTTTGGACCGAGTCTCAGAAACCCTATCATATAAACCTGATGTAATGGATGCAAAGCAAACGGTTCATGTACCTCATCCAGAAACGATTGAATATAAGGATGTTACGTTCCAATACCCTTCTTCAACCGTTCCAAACCTAAACCATGTCAATGTGACCATTAAACGCGGGGAAACATTTGGGATTGTTGGAAAAACAGGAAGTGGTAAAACAACATTTATTCGCCAGCTACTTAGAGAATATCCACTTGGCCAAGGTGAGCTGTTAATTTCAGATGTGCCGATAGAGAATATTTCCATTCAAGATATTCAAAGCTGGATTGGGTATGTACCGCAGCAGCATGTACTTTTTTCACGAACTGTTAAAGAAAATATCATGTTTGGTAACAGCTCAAGTTCAGAAGTGGATGTCATGCGTGCGATTGATCAAGCTGCCTTTTCGAAGGATTTAGAAATGCTCCCTGAAGGATTAGACACACTCGTTGGTGAAAAGGGTGTTGCACTTTCTGGTGGACAAAAGCAGCGTATTTCAATTGCAAGAGCATTGTTAATCAATCCTGAAATCTTAATTTTAGATGATTCGTTGTCAGCCGTCGATGCAAAGACAGAAGCGGCGATTATTGAAAATATTCAAAGAGAACGTGCTGGTAAAACGACATTGATTACGACACATCGTTTATCTGGTATTCAGCATGCTGACTGGATCATTGTGTTTGATGATGGGAAAATTGTGGAGGAAGGTACTCACGAGCAATTACTACAGTTAAATGGATGGTATAAAGAACAATATGAACGCCAACAAGTTGAAGAAGCGTTAACAGAACAGGGGGTAAAGGTATGAAACGAAAGGTAGGACATCGCCTGTTCCAGTATGCACTTTTATATAAGAAAACAATAATTGCAGCACTTCTTATGCTCTCAGTAGCAGTTGCAGCAGAATTAACAGGACCTTTCATCGCGAAAACGATGATTGATAAGCATATCCTTGGGCTAGAATTTTCTTGGTATGAATCGGCAGAAGGTGAGGAGGCTGTCCTTTATAAGGACACGTACTATAAACGAGAAGACCATTTTCAAGACGGAGAGTCACGGGGAAATGAGGTTCGTATCCTTCAAGTAGGTAGAGACTTTTATTTTGTGAATGAAGCGATTCCATTTGATGGAGAACGATCCATTGTAGATGGGAAGCTAGTCATTAGCCGCGATGATCAGACCACACTCATGGACGCTGAAAAATTACAGGTGGAAGAGCTTCTCGCTTTTTATCAGCCTGAGATTGATGATTTATTATGGTTAATCGGTGCTTATTTTGTCCTTTTAGTTGTCGCTTCGTTCTTTCAATACGGGCAACGACTTTACTTGCAAATCTCTTCAAACCGCATTATTCAAAAAATGAGAAGAGATGTGTTTGAACATATACAACGGCTACCAATACGTTATTTTGATAATCTTCCAGCAGGTAAGGTGGTGTCTCGTGTAACAAATGATACAGAAGCGATACGTGATTTGTTTGTTACCGTATTAGCTAATTTCTTTTCAAGTATTATTTATATCACAGGAATATTTATCGCCCTTTTTCTATTAGATAAAAAATTAGCAGCGATTTGCTTAATCTTAATTCCTATATTAGTAGTTTGGATTTATTTTTACCGCAAATACGCCTCCAAGTACAATCATGTTGTCCGCTCGAGACTGAGTGATATTAACGGCATGATCAATGAGTCGATTCAAGGGATGACGATTATTCAAGCCTTTAAACGTCAAAAGGAAACGACCGAAGAGTTTGAAGTATTGAACAAAGAGTACTTTACTTATCAAAATAAGCTGTTAAATTTGAATTCCATGACATCCCATAATTTAGTATTTGTGTTAAGGAATTTAGCATTTGTCACGCTCATTTGGCATTTTGGTGGAGCTTCTCTTCAAATCGGAACGGTTATTTCCTTAGGGGTGCTTTATGCATTTGTTGATTACTTGAATCGTTTATTCCAACCGATTACAGGGATGGTCAATCAATTAGCTTTACTCGAGCAAGCACTCGTTGCATCAGAACGTGTATTTGAACTTTTAGAAGAAGACGGAGTAGATGTAAACGATAAGGCCATCCCGCGGTATAAAGGAGATGTTACCTTTGATCATGTATCCTTTGGTTATAAAGAAGGAGAGTATGTATTGAAGAACATCGATTTTGAAGCGAAGCAAGGAGAAACGGTAGCTTTAGTCGGACATACGGGGTCTGGGAAAAGCTCAATTATGAACCTTCTCTTCCGTTTCTATGATATTAAGGAAGGAAAAATTTTAATAGACGGTCAGGATATTCAGCAGCTGTCAAAGCAACAAATCCGAAAGCACATGGGAATTGTCTTACAGGATCCATTCCTATTTACAGGCACCATTGCTTCGAATGTGAGCTTAGATGACCCTTCGATTACAAAGGAAAAAGTAATCAAAGCTTTAAAGGATGTTGGGGCTGACAGCTTTATTGAGAAGCTTACGAATCAATATGATGAGCCGGTCATTGAAAAAGGAAGCACTCTTTCAGCCGGCCAAAGACAGCTCATTTCGTTTGCACGTGCCCTAGCTTTTGATCCTGCAATCTTAATTTTAGATGAAGCAACTGCTTCCATTGATACTGAGACTGAAGCAATTATTCAGGATGCGCTAGAGGTGTTAAAGCGTGGACGTACGACCTTTATTATTGCACACCGTTTATCAACGATAAAAAATGCGGATCAAATACTTGTTTTAGACAAAGGTGAAATTGTAGAACGAGGAAACCATGAAGAATTAATGAAGCAAGGCGGACGTTATTACCAAATGTATCAATTACAACAAGGTTCTACATTAGCGAGTTAATAAGAGGAAAGAGACGCTACGGCTTTTTAATCAGCCGTAGCGTCTTTTTTGTTTACTCAAAGACATTTGATGTGGTTTTGGACGAGAAATGTCTGAGAAAGGCAGTCTTTGAGACATTTCGAAGAGAAAAGCGGAGTGAAATGTCTGAGAAAGGCGGTCTCAAGGACATTTTGAAGAGATTCAGGCTCGAAATGTCAGTGATGGGAATTCTCAACACATTTTTTTTCCTACTATAAGTATAAAATAGAGGATTCCCTTCGTATATTTGTGGTAAAGTAAGAAGAAGTATTGAATATTTTATGATGAAATAGGAGTGAGAACTCTTGGCTGACTTGCCTCTGAGTACAATGTTTTTATTAGGTATTTTAATTTTATTATCTGCTTTTTTTTCAGCATCAGAAACTGCATTTTCTAGTGTGAATAAGATCCGGTTGAAAAATTACGTCGATGAGGGGCGTAGAGGGAGTAAGAATGCTCTTGCCATAGCCGAGAATTTCGATAAAGCATTATCAACTATTTTAGTTGGAAATAATATCGTCAATATTGCGGCTGCTTCAATCTCTGCTAAGATTGCGGTTGATTTATTTGGTGCTAGTGGATTACTTATCAGTACAGTTGTGATGACGATTCTGATATTAATTTTTGGAGAGGTTCTTCCAAAATCATTTGCTAAGGAAAATGCTGAGTCTGTTACGTTATCGATTTCAAGCATCCTATTATTATTAATGACTATCTTTACACCGATCACTTATTTATTCATCCTATTAAAAAAAGGATTTTCACGTTTAGTTTCAAAGCAAAATGATAGTCCATCAGTGACTGAAGAAGAAATAAAAGTGATGATTGATTTAAGTGAAGAAGAGGGTGTTATAGACAATAAAGAAAAGGAACTCGTCCATCGTTCGTTAGATTTCAACGATATATTAGTCGCTGAAATATTAACGCCCCGGATTGATATGATTGCGGTGGATGTAAATAGTCCAATCGAAGATATCCGAGATGTGTTCTTAGAGGAACGTTATTCGAGAATTCCAGTATATGAAGATAATGTTGATAATGTTATTGGGATTTTATCGGAGAGAGACATATTAAGTCAGCTCGTTAAAAATCAACCAATTGATATACGTGCTTTACTACGTAAACCATTTTTTGTGGTCGAATCATTAAAAATCTCAACATTGTTACCCGAGCTTCAAAAAAATAAAGTACATATGGCGATTGTAGTCGATGAGTTTGGTGGAACATCTGGCTTGGTTACGCTTGAGGATGTGCTTGAACAAATTGTAGGGGAAATTTGGGATGAGCATGATGAGGCAGTAAGAACATTCGTGAAGCTTGATGAACATAAATATGAATTCAATGCTGAGATGCCGCTTGACGAGTTTGTTGGCATCATGCAAATCGATGAACCTGAAAGCTCTTTCCATACATTAGGTGGTTGGATATTTGAACGATTAGAGCGAATTCCAACGGTAGGTGAAATGTTCGATTATGACAATTTATCCTTTACTGTGAACAAGGTTGAAAATAGAAGAATTAGAAAAGTACTCGTTACCGTGCAAGAACCTGTTAAATTAGAGGAAGACTAAGTGAGAGCTGTTTTACAGCTCTCGCTTTTTTTTCTATTTTTCGGGCACATTATAACTATAAATCAAAATCATTGACAGACGAAATGTGTTTATCTTACTATGACAAAGGATATTTAATAATTCCGATAAGAATACAGGGGGTTTATCGAATGAAAAAATTAGTTTTATTTTTTGCTTTAGGGTTAACACTTTTTCTTGCAGCATGTGGTGGAGAAGATACAGGTAAGACGGATGAGCAAGTTGCTGATGAAAAAGAAACAACAACGGCTAACCTTTTAGAACAAATTCAAGATAGCGGAGAGTTTCTCATTGGTACAGAAGGAACATACCCTCCTTTTACGTTCCATGATGAAACTGGTGAACTAACTGGTTTTGATGTGGAGATTGCTCGTGAAGTAGCTAAAAGACTTGGTGTAGAACCAATTTTCAAAGAAACGCAATGGGACGCAATGTTTGCTGGATTAGATGCTAAACGTTTTGATATGATTGCAAACCAAGTTGGGATTCGTCCAGACCGTCAGGAAAAATATGATTTTTCCGATCCGTATATTTCGTCTGCAGCTGTACTTGTAGCACATAAAGAGAACAACGAAGTACAAGGGTTTGAGGATATTAATGGATTAAAATCAGCACAATCATTAACAAGTAATTATGCTGATATTGCTAAAGAACATGGCGCTGTTATTGAAGGTGTTGAAGGTTTTAACCAGGCTATTGAACTATTACATTCAAAGCGTGTCGATGTGACGATTAATGATAAGCTTTCCGTATTAGACTTTTTAAAACAAAAGCCAGATGCAGCGATTAAAATTGTGGCAACTTCAGAAGATGCATCACAGAGTGGATTAATGTTCCGAAAGAATAGTGAGGAGCTAGTTGAAGCGGTAAACAAGGCGCTAGCTGAAATGAAAGAAGATGGAACATACTTAGAGATATCTGAGAAATGGTTTGGTGAAGATGTATCTAAATAATATTTTTTCCGATCCAGAAAAAATGGAAAGAATTCTAGACATTTTACTGAGTTCCCTTCTCCCTATGGTGAAGGGAGCTCTCTATTATACGATTCCTTTAACGATTTTGTCCTTTACAGTTGGAATCGTCATTGCCATATTAACTGCTCTTGCTCGAATATCTGGAAACAGGTTGTTTCAAACAATAGCTAGTATGTATGTATCGATTGTTCGAGGCACACCTTTACTTGTACAACTATTTATCATTTTTTACGGACTACCGACAATTGGGGTCATTATTGATCCGTTTCCATCAGCCGTTATCGGCTTTTCACTAAATGTAGGTGCCTACGCATCTGAAGTGATTCGCGCAGCTATTTTATCGACTCCAAAAGGACAATGGGAAGCGGCATATTCAATAGGAATGAATTACAGACAGACATTAAGGCGTGTAATTTTACCACAAGCTTCTAGAGTATCCATTCCACCTTTATCGAATTCATTTATAAGCTTAGTGAAGGATACGTCACTCGCTTCGCTCATTCTTGTAACAGAGATGTTCCGAAAAGCTCAGGAAATTGCGGCACAGACTTATGAATTCTTATATCTATATACAGAAGCTGCCTTTTTATATTGGATGATTTGTTTTGGTCTTTCACTTATCCAAGGTAAAATTGAACGCCGCTTAGATCGTTATGTTGCAAAATAAGAAATATAAAGGAGTTTCAAGATGATTGAAATTCGTGATTTGCATAAACACTTTGGTGATTTACAAGTACTGAAGGGAATAAATGTTAACGTAGAGAGAGGAAAGGTTGTGGTTGTGATTGGTCCATCTGGATCTGGCAAAACCACATTGCTTCGATGTTTAAATGTACTTGAAACACCAAATAGTGGTCAAGTGAAAATTGGAAACTCTACTCTTACTTTTTCTGGAAAAGTTTCTAAGGCTGATATTCTGTCATTTAGAAAGCTTACAGGTATGGTTTTTCAAAGCTATAACCTATTTCCTCACCTTACAGCACTTGAAAATGTAATGGAAGGTCCTATTACGGTCAAGAAAATGGAGAAATATAGAGCACGTCAAAAGGCAGAGGAACTCTTATCAAAGGTTGGCTTACGTGAAAAAATGAAAGAATATCCGTACCAATTATCGGGTGGACAACAACAACGTGTAGGAATTGCGAGGGCACTCGCGATGGAGCCTGAAGTGATGCTATTTGACGAACCAACCTCTGCACTAGATCCAGAACTAGTAGGAGAAGTATTAAAAGTAATGAAAGACCTTGCTCAAGAAGGAATGACGATGATTGTCGTTACCCATGAAATGTCATTTGCAAGAGAGGTAGCGGACGAGGTTATTTTTATGGACCAAGGTCACATTATTGAGCGAGGAGCTCCAAGTGAACTCTTTACCTCACCAAGAGAAGAAAGAACAAAGCAATTCTTAAATTTATTACAATAATTCTTAGACGGTATGTTATACCGTTTTTTTTCTTTGTTTAGTTCTATTCTTCATAGCCCAATAATAAATAGCCGGCTTTTGGAAGGATAAATAGTATTCCGTTATAATCGTAAGAAAAAGAAAGCTAAATAACTTCCAATCCAATATATCCACCATTTTTGATCATCTCCCTTTTTGTACCAATATATGGAGATCTATTAAAAATGGTGTTTTTTTCTAATGAAAATGCTTAATTATAGAGAGAATTGGGAATGGAAAGAATAGGTTAGGTAGTGAGAACGAACAACGGAGGTTATGAAAAATGAATGAGAGAATCGAAAGAGACACGTTAGGTGAAATAAAGGTGCCAAGTGATCGGTTTTGGGGAGCACAAACACAAAGAAGTAAGGAGAATTTTAATATAGGGACAGAGCGAATGCCAATCGAAATGATCCGAGCTTTTGCGATTTTAAAAATGTGTGCAGCTGAAACCAATTATAAGCTATCGAAGCTAGATAAGCTTAAAATGGAAAGTATTAAAGAAGCGGCACAAGAAATTTTGGAAGGAAAGCTGGATGAGCATTTTCCACTAGTTGTATGGCAAACGGGGAGTGGAACTCAATCGAACATGAATGTAAATGAAGTCATTGCATATCGAGCGAATCAAATACTTGCATCAAAGCAATCAACGACTCGTGTTCATCCGAATGATGATGTGAATATGTCTCAAAGCAGTAACGATACCTTTCCAACCGCTATGCATATTGCTGCCTTAATACAAGTACAGCAACAATTACTACCGTCGTTAAGAAACCTAAAGGGCACACTTCACGCAAAGCAAGAAGAATTTAAGGATGTTGTAAAAATAGGAAGAACACATTTACAGGATGCGACACCGTTAACCCTTGGTCAGGAAATCAGTGGGTGGGTAGGGATGCTTGCGCGCTCAGAGGAAATGATAACGGAAGCGTCAAAGCATTTGTATCCTTTAGCTATTGGTGGAACCGCTGTAGGAACTGGGATTAATGCCCATCCAAAGTATGGCAGCATGGTTGCAAGCGAAATTGCAGCGTACACGAATATTCCATTTACTTCATCAACGAATAAATTTCATGCCCTTACAAGTCATGACGAAATGGTGCACGTTCATGGTGCGATAAAAGGATTAGCAGCAGATTTAATGAAAATAGCCAATGATGTGAGATGGCTTGCAAGTGGGCCAAGGTCAGGAATTGGTGAGATCACCATTCCAGCTAATGAGCCTGGAAGCTCCATCATGCCAGGAAAAGTAAATCCAACACAGTCTGAAGCCATGACAATGGTTGCCTGTCAAGTGTTTGGTAACGACAGTACAATTGGCTTTGCTGCAAGTCAAGGGAATTTTGAGTTAAATGTGTTTAAACCAGTTATTATTTATAATTTCATTCAGTCTGTTCGATTGTTATCTGATGCAATGAATTCATTTAATGATAAATGTGCAGTTGGAATCGAAGCGAATGTTGAGGTTATCCAAAAATACGTGGAGGAGTCTCTTATGCTTGTAACAGCTCTGAATCCTCATATCGGTTATGAAAATGCAGCCAAAATAGCGAAGCTTGCATTTCAAGAAAATAGTACGTTGAAGGATGCTGCAGTAAACTTAGGATTACTGACAGAGGCAGAATTTGATCAGTATGTGATCCCAGAAGAAATGATTCATCCCAAGGAATAAGTGCGTACTTTAATTGTCGTGAGGTATAAGCACGAGTCAAAGAGAAATCCCAAGCGCTAGAGCTTGGGATTTCATAGCCATTATATTTAATTGTAAAAACTTAAATTATTGTTGTTGGAAAGATCCACCAAGTTGTTGTTCAGCCATTTGTACTAAACGCTTAGTGATTTCTCCACCTACAGATCCGTTTGCACGAGAAGTAGTATCTGCTCCTAAGTTTACTCCAAACTCGTTAGCGATTTCATACTTCATTTGGTCTAAAGCTTGAGATACTCCTGGTACTAGTAATTGGTTTGAAGAGTTTCCACGATTTTGTTGTGCCATGATGTAATCATCTCCTCATAAAATTTTTTTTTGTTGGCTGGGTTAGCTGGAATTGAACCAGAAACGGAGTTAAATCCGTGCCGCCAGGCTCTAACCCAATGACTGATTGTGTTTCTTTGTTTTGTTTACACTTCTATTATGTGAGTTTTGAAAGTTAATATACAAAAAAATAGTAGTAATTCTTTCCAAGTTAATTTCAGTTAGTTGATACATAATGAAGATGAAATCACGTGAAACTAACAATACGATTATGAGAATAACGAGGTGGATTATGTGGATTTGTCCATTATGTAATGGGTTTGAAGCAGTAGCTTCAACTTGTCCAATTTGCAATCAAGTAATGGAGGATAAGGGAAGGATTATTGATTACTTTGATGACTATAGTGCTTATATGGAGATCGATGATATGAAAAAAATAGATGGGTATGAAAACTCATTAAGTCAGCATGAATGTGCTCATCTCTTATACTGTGAGAATTGTTCTATTGATCAAGTTGTCTTTATCAAAGAATGATTAAAAAAGGCTCGAAGTCGTTACTTCGAGCCTTGCTTGTTGAAAAACCTTCTTAAAAGATTTTTTAGTATGTCCAGCTCTGTTAATGAACATTTCCCACGTCAAACGACGTTAAAATGTCGAATAACTTCTGTTAATGAACATTTCCCACGTCAAACGACGTTAAAATGTCGAATAACTCCTGTTAATGAACATTTCCCACGTCAAACGACGTTAAAATGTCGAATAACTCCTGTTAATGAACATTTCAGACGTTAATCCACTTTAAAATGTCCAAATAATTCCTGTTAATGGAGACATTCTGTTCAAAAGTCCTTAGAAACCGATGAGGAAAAGACTGTGGAGAACTTTCTCCACAGTCTTTTCCTCTATTGTCTATTATTTAATTCTTAATTCAGTTTCTTTATCAAAGAAGTGAGCTTTGTTCATATCTAATGAAAGGTCAACGGTTTGACCCGCTTTAATATCAGTACGAGAATCAACTCTTGAGATAAAATCTTGACCTGCAATTTGGGAATATAACATAATTTCTGCACCCATAAGCTCTGCAACATCAATTTTTGCTGAGATAGTTGTATCCTTTGAAGATTCGATGAAAACAGGCTCATCATGAATATCCTCAGGACGAATACCAAGTACGACTTCTTTATTTACATAACCTTGATCACGTAAAGTTTTCATTTTTCCTTCAGGAACTTTGATACTGACATCACCGGTCACAAATGTTCCATCCTTTAATACACCTTCAAAGAAGTTCATAGCAGGTGAACCAATGAATCCCCCTACAAAGATGTTTTCAGGCTTTTCATAAACCTCTTTTGGAGCACCCACTTGTTGAATCACTCCATCCTTCATTACAACAAGACGAGTCGCCATTGTCATCGCCTCTGTTTGGTCATGTGTAACATAGATTGTCGTTGTTTGAAGGCGTTGGTGAAGCTTCGTAATTTCAGCACGCATTTGTACACGAAGCTTTGCATCAAGGTTTGATAATGGTTCATCCATTAAGAATACCTTTGCATCACGCACGATAGCACGACCTAAAGCAACACGTTGACGCTGACCACCCGATAAGGCCTTTGGCTTACGATCTAAATATTGCTCAAGACCTAGGATACGTGCCGCTTCCTTTACACGACGATCAATTTCATCTTTTGGTATTTTACGAAGCTTTAATCCGAATGCCATATTGTCATATACATTCATATGAGGGTATAGGGCGTAGTTTTGGAAGACCATCGCGATATCACGGTCTTTTGGTGCAACATCGTTCACGCGGCGATCATCGATAAAGAAGTCACCCTTTGAAATTTCTTCCAAGCCCGCAATCATACGAAGTGTCGTTGATTTTCCGCAACCAGAAGGTCCAACGAATACGATAAATTCTTTATCTTGAATGTGTAAGTTAAAATCTGAAACAGCCGTAACTTTATTATCATAAATTTTATAAATATTTTCTAAGCGTAATTCAGCCATTTAAAAAGCCCCCTCTAGTAATAATAAGCTAGCTCTATTGTACCCAATTCCTTACATAGGGGGTATGTGAAAGGTGCACAAAAAAAATACATGCTTTTAGGCATGTATACGAATCAATAGTCATGGTTTAAAATCGCAAGATACATTACAAAGGCACCTTGGAATGCTTTAATATCAATGCCAGTTTTCTCAATAAATTTGTCAACGCGGTATTGCATGCTGTTTCGATGCATGAATAATTGCTTAGCAGCAAGGGAGATATTTAATCCACATTCTATAAATACTTTTATCGATTTTATTTCCTCTTGTGAAAAATCAGCTTTGATTATGGTGGATAATTGTTGTCTTAGTGTATCTGATGTCTCGCTTAGTACTAAAAAAGGTACCACTTCATAAAAATAAAAAATACCCTTACGATTACTATGCCTTCTTGCTAGTTCAAAACAATGCTTCTCCCATGAAAATACCTCGTGTATCACGTCATCATGTGTAAAAAATGTACCTACATATAAATCGAGGTCCGTATAAAAATCAGCGATAATGACATTACGAAGGTTCATAAAATCCTCGTGAAAATCATATTCCAAATTATCCCTTTCGATCAACAGTCCTCCCTTTGGGTGTAACCAGAGGAAAATGAGGTCTGAAACTAATAACGAGGTAACTGCTTCTTCAAACGAGCTCATTTCAACCTCATCATGTAAGTAAAAATGAATGAAACGAAACATCTTTTTCTCTTTATATACGTGGTTAAATTTATGAACAGCCTCAGGTTTATTCGAAATTAGCTGATGCCATAAAGCTTGCTCTACCGATAAATGTTCTCCCGTCTGAAAGGGAGTTAAAAAAATGGATAGCATGCTTTTATCACGATGGGTTAACTCGTGTTTAGGGATACCTATATAAACATCTTCTCTATATAAAAACCACTCGTGTTCCTCATTACTTGGAATGGTTTGTTGAATAATGAGGGCAGGAAATTTCTCTTTTAATTTTTCAATCATGATAAGATCCCTTCATTCCGTAGCCAGTTTCTCTTATTATACCAAATTAAAAAACCCCAATCTAATGATTGAGGTTCTCTTAGACCAACAAATACTATCCATTATGCCCTCTATCGGCCGATTAAGCACATTCTAAGCCGGAAATGATTCATTTTTAGGCATCACAACAGCCAAAGAAGGAAGTCAACCCACTAAATACGAGATGAAACCTGCCCTTTCCAGCGGGATTTATAATAATATAGGTCCGTTTACGAGCCGAATTCCCAATTTATCTGCCAATCAATATAGACGAAAGGTACAACTTTATCACCATATGAGAAAAACCGGTCATACTCTCAGCTATTTACCAGTAAATCATGAACCATTACCCGTCCAAGTTTTTACGAGGTGGTGCCTCTTTGGGAAGTTGAATCGATTGTTCAATATTAGCTGAATCGTCCCTCTTATGAACAGAACCACCAGAGAGACCTTCATTAATCATGCGATCAACATCTAAATAAGCTGCTTCTTTCCCTTCGTTTAACAAATCTTCTTTAAAAGCCTCAGTTCGTTTATCCATAATAATCCCTCCTACATTCATAGGATGCGTACTAATACGGGATTTAAACGTTATTCGTAAACATGGAACAACATCAGCTCATGGATATGAGTTGTGATTTTGTCAATCTCATCAGAAGGTGGTGATTGGTTTTTCCACGTAATCCTCCCATCCTTATTGTAAATTGCTTCATATCCGATTCCTTTATAGTAAAAGCGAATTGACCAACCTGGCAAAGACTTATCACTAAAAAGGGGCTTATACATAAAATGAGATAACATAACATTCGCTCCCTTGCATGATATCCTCTATCATACTATACGGGACGAAGGATTATAAAGAGCGAGCAGATTTCTTTGCTTCATATAAAAATAAATCGGTTAAGTTTTCAAGTCCTAGGCTTCGAATGGAAAGTTCATCAAACACCATAGGCTTTGAGTTGACTTCAAAAATGTAAAGTTGTCCATTTTTCCCTTTCCCAATATCCATGGAGAATTCACCTATATGTTCATAATGCTTAAGTAACACCCTTCCGGTCAGATGTGAGATTTCTTCTATAATTGGCCCATCCTCCTTAAAGGGGAGAGTTTCAACATCAATAATTTTACCGCCCTTTGGAACATGTGTCGTAACCTCTTGCTCACCTGACTGTCTTACCCCAATTCCACTTAATGAAAAAAGGTTGTCACGCATGCGGTGGACAAGAACACGGTAATCAAACCGTGAACCGTTCCACTTCATCGGCTGAATCGCTTCTTGAATGATGTAGTCCTTCGTTAAAAGAGGTTCTACCCATCTTTGCAATAGATGAGAAAAGTCTACTTCACGTATTGATCCTTTCGTAGAATGAACTTGCCAATATTTCTTCCCGCCTTCTATGACGTAAATTCCATTTCCCTTTTTTCCTTTATTAGGTTTCACGTACACTTTGTTAAACGCAGTAAGCATATGAGTAAAGCTATCAAGCTTTAGTAATGGCCTTGTAGCTGGTAAAAACGGTATGAGCCGTTCATCCTGTTTAAGAACATTGTAAACGGAGTCTTTATCAAAAAAACATTCGTTAAAATACGGAATATCTTTCTCACGTAAATACGTCTTAACTTGCTCCATCTTGATAGAAGCTTCGTGTTTTCTGAAAGGTATTCGGTTATATACAACGTTTGGAAGTGGAAACAATGCTTCACACCATTTTTCTGTTTGAAAGTGATAAAAGTATCCTGTAACATGGTCAGGATGAAGTCCATTCGGTGAAAATACATAAGATATAGCCCCTTTTTTCTGAAGAGAAAGCTGGATTCTTTTAAAGGCAGCTTCATTTCCTCCAAACTTTTTGGAGGTGCTGTCACTTGTTAAAATACCAACAACAGGGATAAAGGAGCCTTTTTGCTTCTTAAAATTTACAAACAGAAGAGAGGTAGAGGGTGAAGGGGAAAGGGGGCTGTGATTTTTTCCCCACACCACCAGTCCCTCTTCCTGATGGGTCCAGCTCTCGTTAACATAGTAAAGCTTCATTGGTACTGAGCCTCAAGTTGATCGACTCCCTGTTCGGTCAAATAAATGGCATAGGCCATTGAAAGCTGTCTTGATAGTCGGTCTGCCATTTTCAGTTTGGGATGGGAGAAAATGGCCCTCCCAGGCTTGGAATTTGCTTCAAATAACCAAATATCTCCGTTTTTATCTAGCCCTATATCAAATCCAATTTCTCCGACAATTCCTTCTGTCGATGCAGAGATGGCCTTACTAAGTAGTAGAACGGAGTGGTGCATTCGAGTGGATAAGGACTCTCTTTTTTTCTGTTCAGGAAAAAGCTCCTCTAACGTTTTTATCATTCCTCCATTATTAAGATGGGTTGTCACACTTCCTTTTCCTGCCACTTTTCCAGCTATCGCTGTTACCCTCCATTTTCCATCTTGATCCTTATTGGTGTGAATTCGAAAATCAACAGGTCTTGACTCATATCGAATGAGGTGAATTCCTTGTTGGACGAGATAATTCTGTAGGCTTTTACCCTTAAATAGGTGTTGAATGAGCTTTTTTAAGGAAGTGAATTTTTGTAGTCTATTTTCTTCCCCGTCTCGATAACGACAATAATATGCATGATCTGTTGAAGAAGCAATTACTTGATATATCCCTAGCCCTAAACTCCCGTTAGCCGGCTTAATATAAATGTGTTTATGCTGGTCAATCATTCTTTGTATGTCTAAGAAGGTAGGTTGATAAATGGTTTCGGGTAAGTAGTGCTTCATGGAGCCTTCTGTTTGTAACGACTTGAAAATCTCCCACTTGTTAAAAAAACCTGGGTTATACCACGGAATCAAATACTCATCCTTTAGACGCTGTTTAATTTTTTGAATCGCCGCATGATTTTCAGTTTTCCGGTTCGGCAAACGATCATAAATAACGTGTGGAAGTGGAACCATTCGCTTTGACCAACCTTGTTTTTCATCATAAAAGTATCCTTCCACCGTTCCTTCAGACCAGTTAATAAGATGAGCACCAAACACAAACGCATTCACGCCAATTGATTTTTCCATTGTTAAAAATTTCGCAAAAAATAACGAACGCTCTCCAATAGGTCGTAATAGCGATTCGGTAAAGCCTGCTGTAAAGATTCCAATAAGAGGCCCGATATCGAGTACATCTGAGTGCACAAAAACGTGAAGCTGCCGGTCGTGTGGGATGGATAAAAGCTTCATCATATCTTCACTAATGAGAATATCATCCTTTAAG
The DNA here is from genome assembly GCF_042680805.1 of Bacillus salitolerans. Lineage (NCBI taxonomy): Bacteria > Bacillati > Bacillota > Bacilli > Caryophanales > Bacillaceae > Bacillus > Bacillus salitolerans. The sequence continues at coordinate 209,793 of NZ_JBHUEM010000052.1, forward strand.
GTACTGTCATATTCAAACTGTAACGTGCATGCTCTTGCTCCAAATGATAGTTTCTTTAGCTGAAGGTGTTTAAATCGTGTAGGGAGTTTAACCGTTTCTTCATAACCTTGCAACGATCTAATCCATAGTTTTTCTTTCAATTTATTTCAACTCCTTATAAACACTATTTAACCTCTACTTGTTTTAAAAACTCACAATACTTAATTGGAGCCTGTGAAATCTCCTCTTTTTTATCGGGAAAGGTTTGATTGATTACTTTACGCCCTGGCTTTGAATTGATATCTAGTAACCATACAGCGCCATCATCCGTGACTCCAATATCTAGGCCAAGCTCGAAAATCCGGCCAAATTTTTCCTCTAACCTAGAAGGAATATACTCAAGGATGGATTCTATCTCTTCAAGAATGAGCTTTCTCTTTGAAGGTTGCCACGCGTTTACTGCCGCTGGAAAGGGAAGAATGTCTCCTCCATGATAAAGATTCGATACAATTCCATTTTCTCTCCCTTTTCGAATTCCTCGTCCTTGTTCTATCCATTCTCCATGTTCATTCTTTTGCATGAGTATCCGAACATCATATGGACAACTATCTAATAGCAAAGTGAAAAAAGGTTGAGAGATATACGTGTTTTCACGTAAAAGCTCTTTCATATATTCCTTAAAATCTAATGCAGAAGTGAAGGTCTTACTAGCAATTTGATCTTTCACTTGGTATTGCAATTCAATCCCAGTCGTGTGCATGTGAAGCTTTATAACTCCATTTCCTTGTGATCCACTAATTGGCTTTATGATGATTGAATTCGACTGTTTAAATGCTTTTTTTAGATCTTTATAAGTTTCAATTTTACAAGTGGTCGGTAAGTAAGGGGCTGCCTCTCGGTCAGCTGATAGTGCCTCATAAACATCCCATTTGTTCGGCAGTCCGTATCCTAAAAAGGTTGTACCGGGTCGTTTCTTTAACCATCTGACTATCGGCTCACATTTTTTAGATGCTTCAGTCGAACCGTAAAAGCATCGATCATATATAAATTCTGGAATCGGAAATTTGCTTTTTTCCCATTTTTCAAGCTCACGGTTATAAACATACCCATTCACCATTTCGGTTAATGGTTCGATATCGAGCGGTGTAAACCGGTAAAGCGTCAAAGAGCTTGGTGCTTCCTTCGCAATACTCGTAAAATATACTCCTTCCTGCTGTTTTTTAATCGTTAGAAATCCTAGGGATGTCATAAAGAATCACTCCTTTTAAACGGGTTAGCTAAATATAAACAATAAGAAATGACAGCTTTTGCTGAGGGACGGATCGATAAATTGGGAGAGGGGGCATCCAAATTTTTGGAAGGCTTTGTATTGATTTCAATAATCCATGGATTTGCATTTACATCAAGAGCCAAATCAATGCCAAGTTCACCGAAAAGGCCTTCTTCTGATTGACCAATGGACGAAGCAACCTCTACTGCTAGCTCTTGTAACATTTTACTGATATGGGTAGCTGTATTAGAATCAAACAATTGAATTAGTAGTTTATTAATTCGAAAAATTTCTCCACCTCTTGAGAGGTTTGACACAAATTCCTTTGGAGAGGATACTCTAGCCACACTTGATGTAACCTTCCATTGATTCATATCGTTTAAATGACATAAAAACCGAAAATCCAATATTCGATTGTCATATTGAAGCAAAGGGATCCCTTGCTGAACGATATTGGACTGTTTTGTTAGCCTTGGTCTAATGGATTTAAAAAGCTCATCGAGTGAAGGATATGTTCTCTCGATTTCACTAGAAAACGATGTATAATCAAGGATATACACACCTGCTTTCTCCTCTATGCGAATGATTTTTCTCCCTTGACTACCATGAACAGGCTTGATGAAAATACAAGAATGCTTTTCAAGTAGCTGTTCAATCGTTTGCTTATTAATGAGTAATTCTGTCTCAGGTAAATACGGTAATAAATGTTCATTCGTAACGAGGTGCTGATGAGATTCCCACTTATTTAAAAAATGGTCATTGAAGAATGGAACAGCCTGCGTTCGAAACAGCTGAAAAAGCTCTTCATAATGCTTAGACCTTTCTCTTTTTCTAGAATGAATACGATTGTGAACGACATGAGGAAGTGGAACATCCTGTAATGTCCATTCCTCTCCGTCCCATACATACCCTTTGAATTGTTTAGTTTTTGTGTGACGATACGAAAAAACATAAAATAAAACATCATGTTTTTCACAATACAGAGCAAGCTCTTTACAGAAATCGTGGACAGATCCAAATGAGACTTGTTGATCGGATTCATTCACTTCGGTTAATAGCCCAATAAATAAACCAAGAGAGAAAATATCATGTTCTTGATGAAAATATACATGCAAACGATAGTCACGAGGAGTTAACGATAACTCTTCAAACAACTTTTCAGATATACTAATGATGTGATCTTTAAATGGACCAGGCTGAACTCTTACCTGTTGGAAGCGGTCTCCGCATTGCAGTTGATAATTTTTCCTACTAGACAGATTCCATTTTATAAATAGCGCTTCACTAATCTCGATTGTCGTTTCCCTTTGATCAAGATCTTTAGCAAGCTGCAGAGTAGCAATTTCTGATACAATCATAGACAACCCTCATTTGATTGGGAATGTAACAAGTCTTATAATATACTAGGCAAATGTTGATATCGTATCGTATGTAAAAGTGAATGAATCGGTGAAAAGAAAGGTTGATATACAGATGACCGGGGTATTAATGATTATTATGATGATCACAATCGGAGCAGTGATTGGGGGATTTACCAATCACCTTGCGATTCAAATGCTATTCAGACCACACAATCCTATTTACATTAAAGGTAAAAGAGTTCCGTTTACACCAGGCTTAATACCGAAAAGGCGACAAGAACTAGCGAGCCAAATGGGAAAAATGGTGGTAGAACATCTTGTTACAGCAGAAGGGATTAGAAAAAAGCTTGAAAATGAAGAGCTTTTAAACGAGATTAGCGAGATTGTGGTGACAGAGATTGATAAGTTCCTTCAGCACGATATGACGATAAAGGAAATAGCCGAAAAAGTTGGTGTAGAGGATTTAGATGAACACTTACAATCAAAAACCGAGAGATTCATCTCTCAAAAGTTAGACGTGCTTTGGACATCCTCTATTGATCAAAAGCTAGGCGACTTATTACCAGAAGATCTCCTATCAAAGCTTGAAGAAAAAATTCCTTCTATTAGTGAGTACATTAGTCAAAAAGGGGTCGATTATTTTCAAAGTGAAGAAGGAAAGAGAACACTTAAGAAAATGATTGATGACTTTCTTGCGACAAGAGGAATGCTAGGCAATATGATTCAAATGTTTCTTGGACAAGCAAGCCTTGTTGAAAAGGTCCAGCCAGAGATTATCAAGTTTCTTCAGCATAATGGAACCATCACCATTCTTAATTCCTTGCTACATACAGAAATGTCTAAGCTGAAGGGAAAAAGGTTGAATGATTTTCAGGGACTATTTGAAAAAGAAAAGATACTCTCTTTTGCAAAAGAAAAGTTAATCAAGCAATTGCCAATAAAAGATTTGACATCTAAACCGCTTCGAGAAATATTGACCCCACTTAGGTCATACATTGTAGATAAAGGAGTCCCATTTGTGGTCAGAAAGGCAGGGTCCTACTTAGCGGAGCGTGCCGATACCCTATTACGGAAGCTTCGTGTAGAAGACATGGTGAGGGAGCAAGTCGAGACCTTCTCGGTTGGAAGGCTTGAGGAAATGGTACTTTCTATTTCGAAAAAAGAATTTAAGATGATTACTTACCTAGGAGCCCTACTTGGCGGGATTATTGGATTGCTCCAAGGTATTCTTGTATGGCTTATCGGGTGAAATCACTGAGTATGTTTGTTATAGTGGATAAGGAGTACAAATAGGAAAAGATGAGGAGTGATGATTTGTCTACAAATGTTTATGATGTAGCCTATGATTTAGAGAAAGCGGTAAGAGAAAGCGCAGAATTTCAAGAATTAAAACAATTATATGCCGAGGTTAATGCTGATGAAGCAGCAAAGCGTCTTTTTGAAAGCTTCCGTAACGTACAATTAAACCTTCAACAAAAGCAAATGATGGGGCAAGAAATTACTCAAGACGAAGTAGAACAGGCTCAAAAGCAAGTAGCGCTTGTTCAACAAAATCCCAAAATTGCTAAATTAATGGAAGTTGAACAAAGAATGAGTATGCTTATTAATGAATTAAACAAAATCATTATGAAACCTTTAGAAGAGCTTTACGGTCCTATGGAACCACAAGCATAAAATATATGAAGAAAACCTCGCAATTGATGATTGTGAGGTTTTTTTGTAAGTTAAGAAAATATAAGTTTCTGATGTTTAGTCTTATACAATGATACGGAAATCCAGCTCCAGCGCCCAGCCAAGATGAAATAGCGATGATCTTTGCCATTTTATCTTACTCGAGGGAAAAGAAACATCACTTTTTCCTTGGTCAAATAACCTGTCATGAATAAAAGGGAAAACTACCCTTTTGTCATGACAGAACTTTGGCTCTCCCTTAGGCTAAACGGGGCTTTTGCGCCTTTTGTTCTTTCCGAGATTACCTACTAACACTCTATAGGTAAGTTTTTATTTGACGTTTTACACTGTTCTATTCCCGTCCTGTTTATCATAATTTTAGGATAAAGGACAGCATGAAAGGGAGGGTCTACAATGTTTTATAGATTACTCGCACTCAACGTGGATGGAACATTACTTCGTTCAAACGGACGAATTCAAAAAGGAGTAAAAGAAGCAATTGATTATGTAAAGCAAAGAGGTGTCTATACGACGCTTGTGACAAACCGAAATTTTCCCGCCGCGAAAAAAGTAGCAAAAGCCTTGAGAATGGAAGGAATTCTTGTGACCCATGGCGGTGGCTTTATAGCTTCATCTCTCGATCACCCTATTATTAATAAACGAATTTCTGAAGAAAGAACGTTTAATCTTGTTCAAGTGTTGGAAAATTTTAATTGCAATATCAGGGTTTTACATGAACGATATTCTCTAGGCAACCGCGTACATCTTCAAAATAATCTTGTTGCCAGAGCTGTTATTGTTTCAGGCGATCCACTATTTTACCCCATGCAATTTGTTGAATCTCTAGGTGACACATTGCGAGATTATCCAATTTCTACCCCAAAGATTAATGTATATTTTTCTGATAAAGAAGAGATGGAAAGAGCAAGAAACACGATTGCACATTCGTTTGAAGAAATTGACGTATATTCAGACGATGACCTGCAGTTAGATATTGTTCCTAAAGGAGTATCAAAAGAAACTGGTCTTGAGTTACTTGGGAAATACTTAGGAGTCGAGTACCATGAGATGGTAGTTATCGGTGACTCCTACAGCGATTTAAAAATGATTGAACGAGCTGGTCTTGGTGTCGCAATGGGTAATGCACCGACAGAGGTGAAAAGAGCAGCGAACTGGGTCACGAGGTCTAATGATCAAAACGGAGTTACCTACATGGTCATGTCTCATTTCCGAAAACAACTATCTATAACCAATTCAGATAAATAATAACCGACAGGTACCTGGTACCTGTCGGTTATTTTCGATTCTCAAAGTAAGCTATAATCGAGCAATTAAATAATATTGACCTCGTTATATAGCTTTAAGTTCAAGATTTCCCTTCAAATCGGTCATAATCATAGGCAAGTTGTACAGAGCTTTTTGTAAAATTCATCAGTTCTAGAGAATGAACAAGGCTCATTTTTAGCGATTGTGCCAATTGATTTGGAAGACCAACCTTTCGATAAATTGGTGACCTCTTCAACGAGTCTCGTTTCGCTAGGCGATAAATAATCCCTTACAACGATCGCATAATCCCTTAAAATAGGGTCCTTACTGTTGTTTATCCCCCACTTAAACTCTTCTAAAGTTTTGTAGTGGTGGTCATAGCGCCATAAGAGCAGGGTAAAAAAAATCACAATGAAGGAGGGGCATAAAATGAAACCTTAGGAAAATCATAATACATGCATAAAATACCAATACTAGTAAAAAAATGTAAGTAAAAATGAATGGGGCGGAAGCGGATGCGTCATTATCGCAATCGCTATTACAAAGAGTGGGAAAAGCTAAGCGGCAAGAGCGAACAAACGAATGCGACTGAGTTAAGTGAAGAAATAGCACCAGCAGAGGTTAAAACACAAGTCGTTCCTCAATCGCTCATCACTCAATTTAAGAAAAGATTTCAAAACGTTGAGGATCTCTCCAATACGACTTTTCAGCATATTCAATTGGATATGTACTATTTTGAATATCTAGTAACGAAAGAAATTCTCCAGGATCGGTTAAAAGAATTTCGTCATGTAACAAAGGAGGAAATTGACCAATATTTAAGAGAATCATCTTTTAAAGAATTGCCAACCTTTAATGAAATTGAGTACTCCATTTTTCAAGGAAATGCCATTTTATTTTATCAGGAACAAGTCTATGAGCTACCAGTGAAGGATGGAGAGTCAAGGGCGGTTGCCCCATCAGAAACGGAGACGGCAATCGTTGGCCCGCATGATGCGTTTGTGGAGTCGGTGGAGACAAATCTATCGCTTATCCGAAAACGAATGAATACGACAAATTTAAAGTCGATCAAATTAGAAGTGGGTACTACAGCGAAAAGAACGGTCTTCCTACTTTACGTAGAGGACCTCGTTTCAAAAGAGGATATAGACTATATTACAAAACAAATAAAGAGTGTCCAAAATGATGGGATTGTCGATATGAACATGCTTGTTCAACTCATTGATGAGCATCCCCACTCACCATTTCCACAATACTACATAACTGAACGGCCTGATGTGTCCGTGTATAAGCTTTTTGATGGTAAGATTGTGGGGCTGTTGCAGAGTAGTCCACATGCATTTTGTACGCCAGCAAGTTTTTTTGATTTTCTTGAATCAATCGATGATTTTGGACAAAGATGGCTAATAGGTACCTCTATCAAAATTTTGCGCTATATTGCGATCCTGATTACACTTTTCTTTACACCTATATATGTGTCTGTTACAACATTTCATTATGAAATGATTCCGCAACCTTTGTTACCTACATTGCTTGAATCAAGAAGTAAAGTGCCTTTTCCACCAATTATCGAGGCATTATTTTTAGAATTTTTATTAGAGATGCTAAGGGAAGCGGGGGCTAGATTGCCAACCAAAATTGGTCAAACGATCGGGATAGTAGGGGGAATTGTCGTTGGACAGGCCGCCGTTGAAGCGGGGATTACTAGTAATATATTGATCATTGTTGTAGCAGCTTCTGCTATAGCATCATTTGTTGTACCGAACTATTTAATGAGTGCTTCCATTCGTATTGTCCGTTTTGCCTTTATTTTCTTAGCTGGTTTTTGGGGCAATATTGGAATCATATTTGGTTTTGGTCTACTAGTCGTCCATCTTACTAGCATAACAAATCTCCGTTTTCCGTATCTACTTCCTGTGTCACCTATGTATAAAAGGTTTTGGAAGTATTCGATTTTTAGAGGTCCACTTAGAAAAAAGAAGATGAAGAAACAACGTCAAATGTCTGATGTAAAGTGAGGGTGGTTTTTTGAAAGAACGTCTACATCCTTTTCAGATTGCAATCCTTATTTACATGATTCAGTCGGGGGTAATCCTCTTTTCATTACCTCGTCTAGCAATTGAAGCGTTTGGAACAAATGGTTGGGTTGGAATCATTATCATATGGCTATTGTCAACTATTAATATTGTCTTAATTTGGTTCGTGTTTAAATATGGAAAAGACCAATCGATCTTTGAGATTCTTACACCTATACACAAACTTATCAAGGTGCCTATTTTCCTATTTTTATTTTTTGTCTGGACAAGTTTAGGATCCATGGTAATGGTGAAATTTATGTTTATTACAAAAATGTTATTTTTCCCAGATTTACCGATAGGAATTTTATCCGTGATGGCACTTATCATTTGTTTCATCTTATTAAATGGTGGGATATATCATATTTGTAAAACGGTGGTTGTTTTATTCTTTTTTACAATATGGACAACCTTTCTATTAGGTTTTCATCTACAGGAATTTAGCTTCACTCGACTAACCCCGTTCTTTTTTCAAGGCGACAAGGAATTGATTAAAGGCGGAATTGAGGTATATTCCGCGTTTTTGGGCTATGAACTATCACTTTTATTTCTTCATATTTTAGAAAAAAGGAAGTTAACGGCTCTAATCGTAGGTAATAGCATCACTTTGTTTATTTATTTTGGAGTGACGTTTATTAGTTTTGGGTTCTTTAGCATAGAACAGCTAAGACAAGAAATGTATCCGCTTGTCTCTTTACTTGAATATATTAAAATTCCTGTGTTAGAGAGAGTTGAAAATTTAATTTTTACCTTATTTGGATTAAAAGTACTCATTACGGTTGTCATGTACTTATGGGGGGCGAAGGAAGTGATAGAGCAAATTATCCCAAAAGTTAAATCAGTTTTTATCGTAGTAGGTATCATTACGATCAGCTTTGCTATGTCCTTGTACCCTAAGATCATGAGAGAGGTTGATACACTGATTGAATATTTATCGTACATGGCAATCGGAATTGCTTTTGGACTACCGATTTTGTTAGTAACGATTATAGTATCAAGAAAATTACTAAAGAAGGATCAATCAGCAAATGGTTAAAAAGCATGGATTGACTTTGATGGTGCTTTTATTCCTTACTGGATGTGCGGAGACCAAAATTATTGATGATCTTGCTCTCATTAACGGTGTTGCCTATGATAAGTCGGATGATGATGAAAAGCCTTTACAGGCCACCGTAACGTTTCCGCTTATTACTAGGGATGGAAAGTACGATCGAAAAACATTAACGGTCAACTCTATCTCTAGTAAATCCTCTAGGGGTGAGTTAGATTATTTGACTGACCTACAGCTTGAGAGTGGTCAAGTTCGTATAGCACTTTTTGGAGAGGAATTAGCAAAGGAAGGGATCATTAACATACTTGATACATTAAACCGAGACCCAAGCATCGGATCTAGAGTCATGCTTGGTGTTGGTAAGGGGAAAGCTGGAGATTTACTCAAGGTTGAGATTGAAACTGAAGGTCAAAATGCCACTTATCTCGAACGATTTGTGGAAAGGCTACATAAAATAAGCAACGAAATTCACTTTGATATTTTCCATTTTAACCGAGATTATTTTGATGATGGAATCGACCCGATATTACCTGTATTTAATACAAAGAAGCATTCAATTGTATATGAAGGTATTGGGGTGTTTCATAAAGATCGCTTTATTCAAGTCCTGAATTCAGAACAATCGACGATCCTCCAATTCCTTAAAGAGAGAATTAATCGAGGTACACTCAACCTAAAGCTTGGTGAAACAGATGGTCAGCTAGATGTAATCATGCTCACGTATATAGAGACTTCACATAAAGTGGATATCACATCGACTGCTCCAGAAAGGAAAGCAGCGACAATTTCAATTACCATCAATGGAAGCGTGCTAGAGTACACGGGGAAAGAAGACTTGTCTGACCCCGAAATTCAGAAGGTGATGGAGAAGCGTATTAGTGAGGATTTAACGAAGAGAAGTGATGATTTAATTAACCTTCTCCAAGAACACCAAACCGATTCAATTGGGATTGGACGTTTTGTTCGGAATAAGATGACCTATAAAGATTGGAAGGCATTAGATTGGCATAAAGAATTTGCCAACATGGATATTCAAGTTAAGGCGGAGGTGAAAATAAATAACATTGGAAAATGGAAATAAGGAGTATGAAAAAAATGATATTTATTTGACCCTAACCGAATCCTTCAGTACACTTAAAGGAGTTTTTAAGTAGAAAGGTGATATCCCTTGCGTATTCAACTTAATGGAATTGATGATGAACGTTTTTATAGACCACTTACGCATATTGTTGAATTGTTCTTTGAGGAAAGCGATATGTATTTTGAATCAGTAGAATCTCCAGAACTAACAATTACCATCGATATTCAAACCGATGAACATCAAGTTCGTACGAAGGCAAGTGGTGTAACTGAAACAGGTGGGTATCATGAGTCTAGCTTTCATGAACACTTCACTCCACATATGACAGATAAGGAAACATTCAAACTCATAAAACGCTCCGTATCGTATGTTCTTTTGACAATACTGGAGGATGTAACAGGTGTCGTTCAAAAATGGGGAATCCTAACGGGGATAAGACCAACAAAGCTTCTTCACAAAAAACTACAAGAAGGTAAAACGAAGGAACAGGCTCATGCAGAACTAAGGGAAGATTATAAAATTCATGATGAAAAAATTGACCTGATGCAAACCATTGTCGAAAGACAGCTTCAAGTCATTCCTGATTTGTATCAGTTGAATAAAGAAATCAGTATATATATCGGTATTCCATTTTGCCCAACTAAATGTGCGTACTGTACATTTCCCGCGTATGCAATTAATAATAAATATGGGCAAGTTGACTCTTTTCTAGGTGGTTTGCACTATGAAATGAGGGAAATGGGTAGATGGCTGAAGGATAACAACATAAAGATAACGACAATCTATTATGGTGGAGGAACGCCGACAAGCATCACAGCGGAAGAAATGGACTTATTGTATGAGGAAATGTATGAATCTTTTCCGGATGTAAGTAACATTCGAGAAATCACCGTGGAAGCAGGACGCCCTGATACGATTACGAAAGAAAAATTAGAAGTACTCAATAAATGGAATATTGATCGAATCAGTATTAATCCGCAGTCTTATATACAAGAAACACTAAAGGCAATTGGTCGTCATCACACAGTAGAAGAAACGATTGAAAAATATAAGCTCGCTCGTTCAATGGGGATGACGAATATTAATATGGATCTTATAATTGGATTGCCAGGTGAAGGAACGAAGGAGTTCCAGTATACGTTAGACGAGACCAAAAAATTAATGCCTGAGTCGTTAACCGTTCATACTCTTTCATTCAAACGTGCTTCTGAAATGACGAAGAATAAAGAAAAATATAAAGTGGCAGGGCGAGATGAAATTATGGAAATGATGGACCTCGCAACAAATTGGACGGCGACCCATGGCTATGTCCCATATTATTTATACCGACAAAAGAATATTCTAGGTAATCTTGAAAATGTCGGCTACTCGATACCTGGTCAGGAAAGTCTTTATAACATTATGATTATGGAAGAACAGCAAACTATTCTAGGTTTAGGTTGCGGTGCGTCAAGTAAATTTGTCCATCCTGAAACTGGAAAAATTACACGTTTTGCTAACCCGAAAGATCCGAAATCCTACAATGATGGCTATGAAAAGTATACGAAAGATAAAATATCGTTACTTGAAGATTTGTTTGGATCGTTAAAATCACATAATTAAAGTAAAAGCCCCAATTGATATCCAATCAATTGGGGCCTTTCGATTACATGGGATTTTTCTTTGTTTATAGAGGTTTTCCCATTTAAGAATCGAATTGGTATGTATAGAAGATAAGGAGGATCAACCTAATGTCAAATACCATATTACTTGAACAGAAAGACGGGATTATTTATCTTACCTTAAATCGTCCAGATGCCTATAACTCGCTGCATGTACCCATGTTAGAGGAATTGTTAGAAAACCTTAAGCAAGTAACAGAAATGAACGAGCATATTGTTGTTTTAAAAGGGAGTGGTAAAGGCTTCTCAGCAGGTGGGGATATTAAATCGATGCTAGGGACTTTTGATACACCATTTGAAAGCATCATGCAGGTAATTGGCGATGTTGTAACCACATTATATGCGATGAATAAATTAACAATTTGTGCGATACATGGAGCTGCCGCTGGTTTAGGCTTAAGCATTGGACTAGGATGCGATCATGTGATTGCAGACAAACATGCAAAGATCGCCATGAATTTTATTGGAATCGGATTAGTTCCTGACGGAGGTGGGCATTTCTTCTTAAAAAATCGACTTGGAGATATGAAAGCAAAGTCCATCATTTGGGAAGGAAAGACCTTCACAGCAGCTGAAGCATTTCAAATAGGACTTATCGATGACATATCAGAAAATCTAGAAGAAGCTGTGTCACAAAAAACAGCAGAATGGTTAGAAAAACCAGTTCTATCGATGCTTGCAACAAAGAATATCTTTGTGCAGCAATCGATAGAGGCTTTAAAGGATACGCTAAAATTGGAAACCTTCCATCAAGCAGAAATGAGAAAAACACTTGATCATCAAGAAGGTATCAAAGCGTTTATAGAAAAGAGACGACCTGTTTTTACCGGGAATTAATAGGAAAAGAGAAAACGAAGCAATCGCGTCGATAGATTTATAGCGATTGCTTCGTTTTTTATCGATGAAATAAAATTAATTTTCCACTAGCATTTACACATCTGTGGGTGTGTTCTTCAAATCCTTTTTCAGTTAAGATTTGTTCACCTTTTGTTTTTGCTTCGGCTTCAGATGAAGCTTCAAAATTTTCATCCACTAATTTATTTCCACTTTTATCAAAAACTGTTAAAGTAAAAATAGGCATAATTTCCCTCCTGAGTTCTCTTTGATCGTTCCTTGGATCCTGTTTTCTGAAAGTAAATATTATATTTAGATAAATTATTTCAATAAAAAAACTAATTTCCCTGCTTTTTTTGAATCTTTTTTACGAAACAATCGTATGTAAGAAAGGAATGGAGGACTGATTAAAATGGCATTAAAATTAGAAAATGTGACAAAAAGGTTTGGATCGTTTGTTGCCGTTGATGATTTATCAATTGAAATACCCGAAAAAGAGATGTTTGGGTTTTTAGGTGCAAACGGTGCTGGGAAGACCACTACCTTTCGAATGATCCTAGGACTCATAGACCCATCCCAAGGGAAGATTAGTTGGAAAGACAAACCAATTAACTATGAGACAAGTAATATCGTTGGGTATCTTCCCGAGGAGCGCGGTTTATATCCTAAGATGAAGGTGAAGGATCAGCTTGTATATTTAGGTCGTTTAAGGGGAATGGATAAACAAACGATTATTAAAGAAGTAGCGTACTGGTTAGAGCGTTTTAATGTTCCAGAATATGAGAATAAAAAAGTTGAAGAATTATCAAAGGGAAATCAACAAAAAATTCAATTCATCGCATCGGTTATACATAGACCAAAACTTTTAATCTTAGATGAACCCTTTAGTGGACTAGATCCTGTCAATGTCGAGCAATTAAAAAGTGCGGTTATAGATTTGAAAAATAACGGAACTTCAATTGTATTTTCAAGTCACCGTATGGAGCATGTGGAGGAGCTTTGTGAGCATTTATGTATTATGCACCGCGGAAAGCCCGTTGTACACGGATCACTTAAAGAGATTAAACGTTCATTTGGTAGAAAAAATGTTTCGATTGAAGCTGATTTTGATCTAAGCTTCCTGCATGAATTGCAGGGTGTTCGTAAGGTGACAGAAAGAAGCAATGGTATCACACTCCAAATTGGGGACGAATCGATTTCAGAGCGTATCTTTGAACAGCTACATGGCAAAGGGTTTGTTCGAAAGTTCGAGCTAGAGGAACCATCTCTAAATGATATCTTTATTGAAAAGGTAGGTGCTTCTTACCATGAGTAAATTTTGGATTATTCTATTTCATACGTATTTAAACAAATTAAAGTCTAAATCGTTTATCATTACGACAGCTATTACGTTACTAATTGTTGTTGCTTTAACAAACATTGAAAATATTATTGCTGTATTTGATAAAGATGAAGAAACAAAGATTCTCGTGATGGATGAAACAGATGAGTTATACTTACCATTCGAGCAGCAGGTTAATGCGATGGATGATCAGATTACGGTCATACCTTTTGATGGAACGTTGGACGAGGCAGAAGCGAGTATTATAGATGGTGAATATGATGGTGTTCTAACCATTTCTTATAATGAAGAAGAACTGCCAAGCGGCTCATTCAAAGCGATGTCGATTACGAACTCAAACGCAACGTCAACGCTAGAGATGGCAATGCAACAATTAAAGGTAACAATGGCAACAGCAAAGATGGGCTTAAGCTCTGAACAAATTCAGCAGTTGTACGAGCAAGTAGAATTTGAAAAAGTCGCTTTAGAAGAAAATGCGAAAACAGAAGAAGAGCTAGATTCAGCACGTGGATTAGTGTATATCTTACTATTCATGATTTATATTGCGGTTTTAATGTATGCAAGCATGATTGCGATGGAAGTAGCAACAGAAAAGTCTTCACGCGTGATGGAAATCTTAATTTCAAGTGTATCACCTGTTAAGCAAATGTTTGGAAAGATATTGGGTGTCGCATTATTAAGTATCACCCAGTTTGCGTTAATTTTACTGGTTGGCTACCAATCGTTAAAACGTAATATGGAAAATATGGAAGGTGGATTTACTGAATACCTAGGCTTTGGCAACATTCCAACCTCCACCATTATTTATGCGATTATTTTCTTCTTGCTAGGGTACTTCTTATTTGCAACCTTAGCAGCTGTTTTAGGTTCATTGGTTAGCCGAATTGAAGATGTTCAGCAAATGATTACTCCGATGACATTATTAGTCGTTGCGGCGTTTATGATTGCCATGTTTGGTCTAAGTAATCCAGAGAATACATTTATTACAATTACTTCATACATTCCATTCTTTACGCCAATGATCATGTTCCTGAGAGTAGGTATGCTAAACATTCCAACATGGGAAATTCTACTAGGTATTGGCTTGTTAGTAGGAACAATCATTTTACTCGCTGTGCTTGGAGCACGTATTTATAAAGGAGGAGTCTTACTATACGGTAAATCTTCTTCCTTTAAAGATATAAAGAGTGCCCTTCAATTAACGAAGAAGGGATAATAGGTTGCCGCGTTCAGTGGGTAACAATTGATTTTATCATGAAGTCCGCTCCTATTAAGGAGCGGTTTTGTTATTTACCACCACGTTTGAACGATCTTTTAAGCGAGTATTTGGATGTACTCCTCTATAATTTAGATTGAGAGTATAGAATTATAGTAAAAATCCTATTCTATTTATAGAATAGGATTTTCTTGCTACTAAATTAGAATAATAATATTTTTTAACGAGGATCATCGAAATAATACTAATTCGAATGTTTTTAAAAAAAGGTCGTATTGAACGCTTGAAGAAGCCAAGTTTTTCTAATGGGAACGTGCATTCGCATTAGAACGATGGTAAAATAGGATTGATAGAATAGAGGAAGGTGAAGGAACATGTTAACACGAGTAACATTCCTACATGTGGCAGACTTACATTTAGATAGCCCATTTCTTGGCTTAAAGTACTTACCACCGAAGATGGTGGAGAGGATTCAAGAAAGTACATTTACTTCTTTTAAAAACATAATTAATATTGCGATAGAGCAAAAGGTTGATTTTATTATTGTAGCGGGCGACTTATTTGATTCTGAACAAAGAAGCTTAAAGGCTCAACTTCGGTTTAGAGATGAAATGGTTCGCCTTCATAAGGTTGGAATTCAGGCTTTTATCACCCATGGAAATCATGATCATTTAAACGGAGGCTGGATTAGCTTAGATTGGCCTTCGAATGTCCACTTTTTTGGAGAGTCTGTTGAGATGAAACAATATCGTCGAGAAAATCAAGGGCTTGTCCATTTATATGGTTTTAGCTATAAGGATCGGTCAGTCACCGAAAACATGACTCCGTACTACAAAAAGATAAGTGGGAGTAAGTTTCACATCGGAATCCTTCATGGTTCCATATTCGGTAACGAAGAGCATTCAACCTATGCTCCGTTTACGGTTCATGAATTGCTGGAAAAGGAATTTGATTATTGGGCACTAGGACATATTCATAAGCGGCAAGTTCTCTCAGAACAGCCACCTATTATTTATCCTGGCAATATTCAAGGGCGTCATCGAAAAGAAATCGGAAGAAAAGGGTGTTATTTCGTAGAACTAAGTGAACTAGGAACAACATATTCGTTTATGGAGACTGGTGAAGTGATTTGGAACAATATTGTTGTTTCTATTGATTCGATAACATCCTTTGATGAGTTGGTTCATGCATGCATAGCACTGCTAGAAGATCACCGCTCAAAAAAAGGAACACTTTTTCATCTACAGTTGATTGGAAGCGGAGAACTTTCTTCCAGTCTCCAAGATGAGACGGTGATAAAAGAGCTAATTGATATCCTTCATACACCCGAAGAAGACCGCGATGATTTTGTATGGATCAGTTCAGTTGAGAATAAGACGGTCCTTCCTACAAATCGCGAGCAATTAATCAAGGAAATGAATTTCTTAGGTGATTTGCTTCAAATCATCGAGAGTTATGATCAGGTAGATCAAACCATTGCTCCCTTGTACAGGCATAGGAATGTGAGAAAACACTTAACTGTTTTAACTAAAGAGGAGCGGCAATCACTGATAGCTGATGCTGAAGCGTTTTTATTACAAGAACTTCTAAATACTAAATAGGAGGTGAAAGATTGATAATCACGAAGTTGAAAATTTATGGATATGGAAAAATCATAGACAAAGAGATTTCAATCAATGACCGGCAATTACAGATTTTCTATGGTGAAAATGAGGCAGGTAAATCCACACTAATGTCATTTATTCATAGTATTCTATTTGGATTTCCTTCAAAACTTCAGAATGTGAATCGGTACGAACCAAAAATTGGTTTTAAATACGGAGGCAGTATGACCATTCAAACGGAACCTCATGGCGAAGTGGTGGTTGAAAGAGTGGCTGGAAAATCAATTGGAGATGTAAAGGTATATTTAAGTGATGGCTCGATTCATAAGGAGGAAAAGCTAAGTGAAATTCTTCATGGTATGGATCTGAAAATGTATTCTTCCATTTTTGCATTTTCCTTACATGGACTGCAAGAAATGAATGCCATCAAATCTGAGGACTTAAATGAATACTTATTTTCATCTAGTATTCTAGGTAACAATCGAATCCATGAAATCGAAAAGAAGATTGCAAAAGACATGGAACAGCTGTTCAAGCCTTCTGGAAAAAAACCAGAAATCAATCAAAACATCGATGAGCTAGATGAGCTTAGTCAACAGTTACAACAAGCGAAGGGACAATTGCATGACTATCAAACGATCCTTCTGGAAGAAATCAAGACAAAAGAAACCCAAGAAGAAGTAGCCGCTGAATATCAAGAACTGATAAAGAAGCTAGAACTATTACAAATAGCAGAACAATATGTTCCTGCGAAAGCTGAGCTCAATCGGGTTATCAATAAGCTGGAAACACTAGGTGATCAGTCATCTTTCCCCATTGATGGTGTTCATCGTCTTGAACAATTGAATTCTCATATTATGCCTATTGAAGCCAAAATAAACGCCCTCAGTGAGAAAGTAAAGGATATGAACGAAAAGCTAGCTGATTTTCATATTCATCAGTTAGTTTTAGAAGCTGAAAATGAAATAAAATCTCTCGTTCAAAAACAATCGATTCAACAATATCATCATGAACAACAAGCAACGCTTCACAATGCACGAAAAAATAAGCAAGAACAAATTGAATCAATCAAGAATTCTTATGGTCTCAAGCTAGACCGAAATGAACTCGTAACATTAGAACTAACCCATTTTCTAAAAGAAAATATGAGAATAGATCTACAAGAATATGAAAGTTTGAAACTCCAAAAGAGAGCGCTGGATGCAAAGCAAGAAACTCTAACAGAAGAATTGCAATTGTTACAAGCAACAATCAAGCAATATGAAGCCCAAACTTTGAGTGCAGAAAAACGAGCTTCCTTACAAAAAGACGTTCAGACATACATTGGAAATTCAGAGGATAAAGAAAAACTAAAAGAGCGACATACAGCTGTAAAAACTCAAGTTCATGAACTGAGGGTAAAAGAAAAAAAGGGGAAACAGGTTGTATGGTGGTTTTTATTACCTTTAGCCATTCTTTCAATTATTTTTGCTGCTTGGGAATGGTATAACGAGCGGCTCGTAATCGCTGTTAGTGCTTGTATAGTCAGTTTATTGATAGGGATTGGAACGAAAATTTTTTACGGTTTCATTACGCAGTCGTATTTACCGATACTGATTGAAGAAGAGAAGGAACTTGCGGCTATTTTAGCTAAGGAGCAAAGCCTTTCTCATGATACGAATCACAATACCCTCTTTGAAGCTCAAAGCTTGCTAGCGAAGGATGATCAAATTAGCCAATTCGTACAAAAGGAAAAGATAAAGCTTTATCAGCTTGAACAAGAGTATGAACGAACGATTGTCCAATTTGAAAAGTGGGAACCATCTTGGCGAGAAGTCTGTGAAGCATTAGATACTCACCAATCATTGATGAAAATCCCAGCTGGCTATGCCTATGAGACAATGTTGGAGATGTTTGATCAGTTAAAGCTTCTTCAATCTTTATGTATAGAGGTAGAAAACATCGAAAAGGAGCTCTGTCTATGTAAAGATGAAGCAGAGCAATATCAACTAGCTTTAAATCGTTTACTATCAAAATTACAAATCCATGAAATGACATCGTCTCAATTACAAGAAGTGTTAGAAGCAGAAAAAGAAAAAGCTAGACAGAGATATTTATTAGAAAGTAAAAAAAACGATGTTACGAGTCAAATTGACCAGCTTATCCAGGAGAGAGAATATTATCTAAAGGAACGAGAGGAACTATTCCGATTAGCAGGCGTCGAACATGAAGAAGCTTTCAGGGAAAAGGGAAGGAAGCACGTTTTATTTAGTCATTTACAAACAGAAGAGATGGACTTAAAAGAGAGAATAAACTACATCCTTAAGGGAAATACAACTATCGAACATGAGCTCTCACTTTTACAAGACGTGCAGGATATCGAACAACAAATGTACAAATATAAAGAAAGGATTCAACATCTTTTGGAAAATGAGAGAGACTTACAAAAAAGACAAGCTGAGTTACATGTACGGAAACAACAGCTTGAAGAAAAAGGAATATACTCCTCTCTCTTACAGAAGTACGAGTCAAAGCGGGCAGTATTGGAAGATCAGGCTAAAAAATGGTCAAAGCTAGCGATTGCAATGGACCTTTTAAATCAAACCAAAAATTATTACAGGCTTGTAAGGCTACCTGAAGTAATCAGTCAAGCAGAACAGTTTTTTAAGAAACTAACAAAACATCAGTATACCAAGCTTTTTGCACCAGAAGAGGAAAAAAGCTTTTTGGTGGAGCGAAGAGACGGATTAAGGTTTACACCAAATGAACTAAGCCAAGCCACTTCTGAACAGCTATATCTATCATTAAGACTAGCCTTAGCAAATACGTACAAATCACCAGTTAATTTTCCTTTACTAATCGACGATAGTTTCGTTAACTTTGATGAAGAGAGATTCACAATCACCTTACAAGTGCTAGAGGAGCTATCAAAAAAGAGACAAATCATCTTTTTTACATGTGACAGACAAGTATATAAAAAGATTCATACACAGCATATTTTCACAATGAAAGATAGCGACATTAGTTTCCTAAAGTCATAGAACCTTATTAATAGTATAATGTAGGTAACAAAGGCTCACTTAGATTGAATGGAGGGATAATAATGGTAAAAGGAATTACCCATTATGAAGTAGGAGAACAAGTTGATGTATATTTACTAGTTAAATCAAGTGTGAAAGGCGTAGCAAGTAACGGGAAGCCATTTTTATCCCTAGTACTCCAAGATCAAACAGGTGATATTGAGGCAAAGCTATGGGATTGTTCACCAGAAGATGAGGCCGATTATATGCCAGAAAAAATTGTAAAGGTCTTTGGAGATATTCAAAATTATCGTGGAAAAAACCAACTGAAAATCCGTAATATTCGATCAGTTAGTGATTTAGATAATGTAAGCATTTCTGATTTTTTAGAGGTGGCACCACTTGAGAAAGACGAAATGATGTCTAAAATAACGCAGTATATCTTTGAAATGAGAAATCCCAACATACAGCGGATAACAAGACATTTATTAAAGAAGCATCAGGCTGCATTCATACAATACCCAGCAGCTACGAAAAATCATCATGAATTTATCTCTGGACTAGCCTATCACGTTGTGTCTATGTTGGATTTAGCAAAGGCGATATCTTCATTATATCCTTCATTAGATAAAGATTTGTTATATTCTGGTGTCATTTTACATGATCTCGGAAAAGTTATGGAGTTATCTGGACCAATCTCAACAGTCTATACTACAGAAGGAAATTTACTCGGTCATATTACGATCATGGTGAACGAAATTGGAAAGGCTGCAGAAGAACTTGGCATACATGGTGAGGAAGTCATGATTCTTCAGCATATTGTACTCAGCCATCACGGAAAAGCTGAATGGGGAAGCCCGAAACCACCATTAATAAAAGAGGCTGAGATCCTTCACTATATAGATAATTTAGATGCTAAAATGAATATGTTAGACCGAGCCCTTGAAAGAGTAAAACCGGGTGAATTTTCAGATCGAGTTTTCGCACTTGATAATCGTGCCTTTTATAAGCCGACATTCCATAATTAAAAGTATTGGTCATAATTTTAACATTCCTCTCATATTTATTTGATAACGAAATGCTTGTCTTGAAAGGGGTTAAAATGATGATAACGATACCTTGGTGGATTTATTTAGTGGTTACAGGAATTGTGTTTAGTGGTGTAATGATGGTGAAAACGTCCAAAAGGGACCGCGAAATGCAACAATTTTATATTGAGCGCGAAGGCCAAGTATTCATGGAACGAATGAAATATGAAAAAGAAAAGCGACAGCAGCAAGACCAAGCAGAAGAAGTTACGATAGCCCAGTAAGTGAAGAAACCTACTATTCAACGGACGATTTATGCTAATGAATCAAAAAAAGAAACGCCTCTCTAAGACAGGCGTTTCTTTTTGGCATTCGAAGATTCTTATTCAGTTACTTCTGATTTCTTAAACATATCTTTCAAATCAGGATCTGTGACTTTAACATGAGCTGCTTCTAGTTCTTTCAGGACAAGATCTTCAACAGCTGTGAAGTCTACTTTGCTTCGGCGAAGCTCGGTTTCAATATCTTCTCTCATTTCTTCAAGAGGAGCTAATTCTTTCTTCTCAGTTAATTTGATGATATGATACCCGAATTGAGATTGTACAGGCTCACTAATCTCATTTATTTCTAACGCATAGGCTGCTTGCTCAAATTCTGGAACCATTTTCCCAGGACCAAAAAATCCTAGATCTCCACCACTAGCAGCGGAACCATCTGTCGAGTATTCCTTTGCTAAATCTTCAAAAGAAGCGCCTTCAGTTAGCTTCTGCTTTAACTCATTCGCAGTTGCTTCATCTTCCACTAATATATGGCTTGCTCTGATTTCTGGTTTTAATGATTTGTAATGTTCTTCGACTTCAGCCTCAGTCACTTCTATATCCTTCATCGCGACTTTTTCCTGAAGTAAGCCAACCTTCATCGTTTTAAGAAGCTGCTCCTCAGATTTAAAGCCGCTTTGTTGAATAACCATATCAAATTGTGGACCATATTGTTCTTTTAACTTATCAATTTCTACTTGTACCTCTTCGTCTTTCACTTCGTAATTCTCACTAAGTACTTTACTGTAAACTAACTCACGAAGTATTTGATCTCCATATCTTTCTTTCATGGCTTCATACAGTTCATCTTTTGTGATATTCCCAGCATCTGTTTCGACAATTACTTCAGCTGACGAGCCATCGTCATTGTTATTACAAGCTGCTAGAGCAATTACGCTTGCTGAGATGGTAAGAGCAAGGGCCAACTTCTTCATGATTTAACACTCCTATTATGTAAATAATTGTATTTGATGGTCTTGGGGTACATTTCCATTAACAGTATGTCCCAAAAAACCACATCCATAACTATACCATAATTTTCGTGATCGGTCATAAGGAAACAAGCAATTGGACCAAATGCCCTATTTTTTGGAGGGGTGTAAATAATTGATTGTTTTCAACTTATTTAAGATATCAACATTTCCTTTTCATATTTTTTTAATTTTTTTTCAAAACACGGGACATTCGTTTAGTCAAAGATTCGGTAATTTCTATAGTATATAGTAAACCTAATGAAAAACAGCAACTCTTTAGGTTATTAGATAGTAGAAAAAATTAAAGGAGGTATTATGAATGAGTCACGGATACACTGGTGGTTTCGCGTTAATTGTCGTGCTGTTCATTTTACTAATCATTGTGGGTTCTGCTTACGTGGGTTACTAAAAACTTAAAGGAACTTTAGATTAATGCCTATTCATGAAAAGGTTTATTTGCATAGAATATTTTAACCATTATAAGGAGGTGTTAATAATGGGTTCAGGATACGGTGCAGGTTTTGCGTTGATTGTAGTATTGTTTATCTTGTTAATCATTGTAGGTGCTGCTTGGTTATAAGCAAATAGCTTGAAGCAAAAAAAGTTAGGTAAGAAGGCAGAGTGTAAGCTCTGCCTTTTTTGGCGATAATAAAAAGTAGTGCGTGGACACTACTTTAACTATTCTCGGTTATCTCTATTATCGCGCTCTAACTGGCGCTAAGCCCCTTCAAAACTAAAGAAGGTTTGAAGAAGTTAAACGCTAGTAAGAGCCCAATTTTATAGAACACAGACTAAAATCGCCACATCTTTTGGCAACGTCTGTGTGACCCACATCGTGTGGGACTCATTAATCAATCAGTGGGGGATGAGGATAACTCCACCGATTGAAGTTTCACTTTATGTGAACAATACCTCTACATAGGAAGAGATAAGTAAAATCGTTATTAATATATTGATTGTCCGAAATACTTTGACTTGGCGTTCTTCAGGAATTTCTTTTTGTATACATAACGCGTTTGTCAGTTTGTTTATCGAAAACAAAATGAACACCGCAAGTGGTATATATATAACGATCATAATCAGCCCCTCCTTTTTATAGTATAAAATAAATATAATTAGAATGGAAACATGAAATTTTCATTGAATTAGCTATTCATTAAATCAATGTTGCAAAAGAGGTGTCATGACAAGTGAGGGAGAAACGGAACTTTTGGAAACGAGCATTTTTTTCATTATTAGCGTTTGTAATGATTGTCATGGCAATAGCGATTACGATTGTTGTTGCATCAATTACAACTGAGCCGGAAATCATTACGTATGAGAAGCAAAATCTAGCACCAGGACAATCATTTTTTACGTTAACTACAACAAAGGCATCCATAAATTCTTGGATTACAGACGAATTAGGAAAAAAACAACAAGAATTTAACAATATTCATTATGAAGTAGTGTTAGACGATTATATTTACTTAAAAGGTTGGCTACTTGTATTTAGCAGGGAAGTCCCTTTTCAAATGGTGTTTGAACCTTCTGTCAATGAGGACGGAGGACTAACCCTCTATGAAAAAGAAATTCGATTAGGAAAGCTTCAGCTGCCAGGAGAAATTGTATTAGGTCTCATCCAAGAACAAATGGAGTTCCCAGATTGGGTAACTGTCATACCCAATGAACATATCATCCATGTTAATGTTAAAGAAATTGGGCTAGAGAAAAACCTTCAACTATCTGTTAACCGATTTGATTTAAAAAATGATCAGCTAGAACTTGCGGTAAAAAGATAGAAGCATCCCCATCAGGATGCTTCTAGTTAGCTATCAGTAAACCTTTATCACCATCATTATCGAAAGTATAAGTTCATGGATTCGTATTAATACTTTTGTATTAATATATCATATCCACCATTGCTTTCTTCCATGTAACAACGCTTTGGTGCTTTCATAAATTGATAGCTATAGAGTAGGTCTGTGACACAAACTCCTAAATTAAGGGCTAATAAGATAGAGAAGTAATGAATGTAGCTTGGAAAAAACATAATTAAAATAATCAGTACCGTAGTAATCGTTAGTAAAGGTGACAATACCGAAAAAATAGCTGTTTGTTTTGATAGCAATTGACAGTGCTTTATCGTTATAATCGGTAAGAAACCTCTTCGCTTTAGTCTTACATGCACTTTCTTACCTAGCATCCTTAATACCGATATGTGTATAATTTGGTGGAGTGGATACAGAAGGAAAGCACTTACTAAAACATAAATTAACCCATTATCCTCTAATTGATTAGTAGAAAAAATAAATTGCAATAATAAAAAATTCACAATAAATGCTATGATAGCAGTAAGAAAAGAAAGAAAAAATAAACGATGGAACCCGTAATCCTTTGATAGATTAATGGTCTTCCAACAGTTCATCATAAATTCACCTCATGTTGATATAAAATATTGTTGCGATGATTTTCACATTTCACCATGTTACTTTACTAATTTTATGGGGAAAGGTCAAGAGTGAATTTAGGGTATTAATTTCAAGGCAGGTGTTTACATTGGAAACAGTAGAACAACGCCTAGAGCGTTTGGAATACTATCAAACATTAATTCTTCAGATGGTAGATCTTAACAAATGGCCATTTTATGCCCTTGTGATGAAACGTCAAATAGCTGAGAAAGACGTTCAACAAATATTTACTCTGAGTGAAGAATTATTAGAACTTTATTTTCAACAAAAAGAGGAAGGACTCCTCGTTTTTTCACAACTATTAGAAGTGTTTGAACGGTCTCTTCCTGACGGGCTCACGGTGTTAGAAACTGTTGATGCGATGCATAGGCAACAGCTTTATACTCCACTCATGAGTGAATTTAAGCTCATTATGAGTAGTGGTGTGAGTAGAAGGTAGTTAGTCTACTCTTTTATATAACTTTCCATCAACTTCAATAAAATCGTTTTCAATATTTTCTGTAGATCTTCCGAATATTTCCAAGAAGTCATCCCCATAAATATTGCGGATGATACTCATCAAATCTAAGAACTCAGGGAACTTACCGTATATACTCTTGAGTGGAAGTGATCCTCCAAACACAGAATACGATGTTGGATCATATGTTTCCATAATTTCAAGTAGTAACACGGTACCTTTTTCAGTTAACTCAATATACGTATTACGCTTGTCATCTTCCTTTTTTGAAAACGTTAAATATCCTCGCTCTTCTAGTTTCTTTGAAAAGTTAAAGGCCGTGGAAACGTGCATAACCCCAAACTTCGCGATTTCAGAAATCGATGCTCCCTTAAGATGATAGGCAATCCATAAAATGTGATGTTCGTTAATATTTAAATCATAAGGTTTTATCCATTGCTGCCAATCTTTTTCAATAGACTTCCAAAGTGCTTTACTTATTTGTGCCATTCGTTGGCTATATGCAATGGCTTCTTTCATTGAGAAATCTTCTTTTGTATTCATCCTAGTCACCTACTCTAGTAACAATTTCAAATCCTACCATTCATTTACTAAGGTTTCAGACCCTAGTTTTTCTATATTCCTATTATGCCAATAATCTACTAATTAATAAAGACAGTTTCACTTAATTGCCGAAATATTTAAACAAAAGCCACCATCAAAGCTTAATCTACTTGATGGCGACCTACAGTTTGTTCTAAAGATAATAATGTTTTTTCTATTTCAGCAATTTCTCGCTGAATGTTCTTTTGGTTTGGCTCAATAGCATGCTTCCAATGGTTTACCGTCTTTTGAACATCATCAACAAAATCTTTGACTAGCACTTTTCCTTCTTTTGAAGATTGTTCAACTGTATGAAGAAAATGCTTCGCTTCATATTTTAAATGGGTGAGCCTTTCTAATAAATCCTGGCTACTGTGCTTAATGGTCGACCGAAGTTCAACACCTGTTTTAGGTGTCGAGAGTAGGATTGAAAGTCCACTTACGACTCCACCAATAAGAAATCCTAACATAAATGAGTTCCCTTTATTCATGACTATCACCTTCTTATAAATTTAAAAATGTGGAAATGCCTCTAAATTCGACAAAAAGAAGTGAATTCCTCTTTTTGTCGTAATTGAACTAAAATTACTTCTTATCGTTTACATAAGTATCATCCAATTTTTTAGATCCGATCCACATGGAAGAACATGTTTTAACCTTACTATACCCACACTCAATTGGACAAAACACTTTCATAACTGTAAATACACTCGCATAAAGATAAAATAGAGGAGGGAGTGTGTGATGTGAAGGTTATAATGACCATTTTTTGTATAGTTAGTATCTTTTTTTATGTGAAAATGATTCAATATTTTCTCTCGTCTCAAACTGCTGGATCTTACCCTCCAAGTAGAGTCTTGCGTCAAAAAGCAGTGCTAATGGGAGGGGGCGGAACAGTATTTCTTTTGCTCTCCTTTATTTTTTATTTATTATTATAGTGCACAATTTTGGAAACCCCACTCAATGAGAGGGGGAATTTTTTTGAGAAATAAGAAATTATAAGTTTTGATTGTATCTAAGTACGATGTGCTTAGTAATCCGGCTTCAGCGCGAGTTCAAGTAACCTGTCATGAATAAAAAGGAAAACCACCCTTTTATTTCATAACAGGTTATTTGCTTTTCGTGTCTAAACGGTGAGCCCTGAGCCTTTTGTTCTTGATGAATAAATCAAGAAATAAAGAAACTTTTTAGTGAACGAAGTAGGGATAGCACCAAGTCATCAAGAATATAGTCAGTATAACGTAATGAAGGTGGGGTACTAACATTGTTTCGTGATAATAAACCAATTCATTTAAGTCCTTATGATCATCCAGATATTTATCCTGGACCAAGACCTGTTAGTTCATTTTTGTTTTCAAATGGAGTTGCCCATCGTATAGAAGAGGGGGCTCCTTCAGTAGAGGACTCTATCATCCATTTATCATCAAGCGATCATATGTATGGATCCTTTATATATCCAAGTCATACCAAAATAACGGTAAGAGACTATCTAGAGGCTAATCAATTAACTCCAATGATAGACAGAATACCTGTTTTAGCATACGGCTCCAACGTATGCTTAGCACAGCTATTATACAAATCAAGTATTAATAAAAACGTATCTGATCTATTTTTATGTATGAGAGCAACCATAATAGATACAGATGTCGTTTATGGCGCGCTATTAGCTCCATATGGTGCATTGCCTGCTATTATAGCACCTGTAAAAGACGCTAGAACAGAGGTTTGGGTAACGTTTCTTGATAAAGATCAATTAGAGCAGATGCATCAAACAGAAGGTGGATATGAATTTAGAGTACATAAAGGAAATAAGATTGAGTTATTTGCAAATGAGTCTATAACAAATGTATACGCTTATTATTATCCTAGAGCGCTCTTCTTTCATGATTCATATTACCGGTTCCCTGATATTCCTGGTGTGTCTAGCCTTCCCTCAATGTGGCAAGCCGATATGATTAATGAATGTAAAATGCTTTGTGAGTTTGAGGGAACTAGAGAGGGATTTATCCATTTAGTAAGATGGGATCATTCTTTTAGGCTAAAGGTAAAGCAAAGACTGTCTAAGTTTGAATCCATACTTGAGCATCCAGATTGGGAAATCGCGAATGATGTCTATACGATGAAAGAATTACGAAAACAGAATGAAAAACCGCCAAGTCTCTAGACTTTGGCAGTTCCTTTTGATAAATGAGGACGAGTTCTCATTATAAGCCGGCTGATATTTTTTCTGCAATTTCAGTTAATTGTTCAGGTGTATAGTCGTTAGCATGGGACTTCCATACAGCCCCAAATCCATCACCTTTACCATAGCGGGGAATGATATGTAGGTGAAAATGAAAAACAGACTGACCAGCTTGTTCACCATTATTGTTCAATAAGTTTAGCCCTACTGGTGAAAATTGCTTGTTAATCGCATTTGAAATTTGAGGTACTACTTTAAAAATCTCTTGAGCGATTTCTGGAGTTAAGTCAAATACATTTTCCTTATGATCCTTTGGGATAACAAGAGTATGTCCTTTCGAAACTTGACTAATATCGAGAAATGCCAAAACATAGTCATTTTCAAATACTTTTGCACTTGGTATTTCTCCTTTGATAATTTTACAAAAAATACAATCGTCCTTATGTTCCATCTACCTTCCTCCTTATTCAAATTTACTATTTAACTAGCGCTAAACCCCACATCCTGTGACCACATCGTGTGAGCCGCTAACAATCAGTGGAAGATGAGGAAACCCTCTACTGATTGAAGTTATACTTTATTGTAGTCGATATAAATACGCTTTTACAAATGTTACCTTCTGTTTAGAAGGTTAAACCATATAAAAAGGGTGCAACGTTATGTTGCACCCCGTATGAAGAGGAGTGAGAAAAGTTAGTGTTGTTTATTTTTAGCAGACACCTCATTTGCTTAATTATGATAAACCCAATTTATTTCTCAACAAAGTGGTCTACCGCAAACACCTCATTTAATATGAATTGTGTTTTGTTTCAAAGCGAAGTTGTCTTTAACAAACACCTCATTTGCAATTTAATGGCAAGGCTACTTACCAAACTCACAATGAGTCATATCGGTTAATACCTGCCGTAAACACCTCATTTAAATGAAAGTATCAATAGGAAGGTTACCGCGATTGATTTGCTTTTACTTCATCTCCTCTTCATATATTATAATGTCCGTTTTTCACTATTATATGTGTGAGATGAATGAAGAAAACATTTTTTCCTTTGTTGGATTTTTTTGTTAAGATAAAAAGAAAAAAGTGAGGTGTCATTGGATGAAGCCTTTGTTAAATATTACAAACTTAACAGGTGGATATACAAAAAACCCTGTTTTACATAATGTGTCATTTTCGATCAATTCCAATGAATTAGTCGGCCTAATTGGATTAAATGGAGCAGGGAAAAGTACGACCATTAAACATATTATCGGGCTAATGGATCCTATTAAAGGTGCAATTGAAATTAACGGTGAAACAATTAAACAAAACAAGGACCGTTATCGATCAGATTTCACGTTTATCCCAGAAACGCCAATTCTTTATGAGGAATTAACATTAGAAGAACATCTTAGACTGACAGCAATGGCTTATAATGTTGACGAAAAAACGTTTGAAGATAGAACTGCCTTTTTGTTAAAAGAATTTCATATGGAAAAACGTCTAAAGTGGTTCCCAGCTCATTTTTCCAAAGGAATGAAGCAAAAGGTGATGATTATGTGTGCCTTTTTAGTAGAACCATCTTTATATATAATAGACGAGCCATTTGTTGGACTTGATCCGCTTGCCATACAATCGCTATTGCAGCTACTTCAGAAAAAAAAGGAAGAAGGGGCAGGTATTTTAATGTCCACCCATATACTGGCTACTGCCGAAAGATATTGTGATTCGTTCATTATTTTACATGAGGGAGAAATTCGAGCTAAAGGAACATTGGTTGAGCTTCAGGACGAGTTTAATATGCCTAATGCGACATTAGATGATATATATATCCAGCTTACAAAGGAAGAAAGACCATGATGAATATTGATCAGATTTGGAGTAACCGATTTGGTGATCATGTAAAAGAGGTAAGTCGCTATTTACGCTATATGTTTAATGATCATTTAATGATTGTCCTATTAATCGCGTTTAGCGCTGGGGCTATTTACTATAAAGGGTGGCTTACACAATTATCAAACCCAAGCCCATATATATGGTTAGTAGCGGTTGTGCTAGGTATATTCATTTCAGCTTCCCCCATAAGATCATTTTTAAAAGAAGCAGATCTTGTTTTTTTACTACCTGTTGAACATAAAATGGACCGTTTTTTTCAAAAAGGGTTCATCTATAGTTACATCCTTCAGTCAAGCAGCGCCAGTATCATCTATATCATTTTTATTCCATTACTTCTTCATATACAAGACAGGTCACCGATCCAGTTGTTGATGATGTATATTCTTATTCTTTTATTAAAGTTTTGGAATAGTAGACAATCCTGGCGAATGTATTATTACATAGAAAAAGAAACAAGAAGAAGTGACTATTTGTTAAGACTGGTTTTTAATATTGCTTTTTTGTTCTTCTTATTTTCGGGAGCCTCGATGATCTATCTCTTCATGATGGTGGTCATTGCCCTTTTATGGCATATTTCGTTTGTTAGACTTACAAAGGACAAATCCTTAAAGTGGGAATTGTTATTAGAGGAAGAGGCTAAATTGATGGGGCGGTTTTATAGAATCGCTAATATGTTTGTTGATGTACCTCATTTGAAAAATGAAATAAAGTCTAGAAAGTGGTTAAACTGGGCTACTGGATCGATTGCATATAAGCAAAAAAACGTCTATAGCATGCTATATGCAAAAACATTTATACGGTCTGGGGAGTTTCTAGGCATTTTTACTAGATTGTTTGTTATTGCTGGATTGTTGGTGTATGTGATGGACTATCGCTACGCTGGTGCTTTGATTGTGCCATTTTTTATCTACTTATCAAGCTTACAGCTTCTATCTATGTATAAAGTCCATGAAAATAAAATATGGCTGACCATTTATCCACTATCAGAATCAACAAGACAAGCTTCATTTGCAAATTTACTCATGCTATTAATGGTAGGTAAGGCAATGGTTTTATCTGCTGTTGTTATTTCGTCAGCGGGCTTCTATTCAGCTGGGGTTACATTCATTGTATCTGTGTTATTTAGTTATGTGTTTATTCAATATTATCTAAAAAGGAAGCTAAAGGTGACGTAATTCATGGTCTATGAAAAGGAAGCGCTACAAGAAACGATGATATGGTTTAAAAAGCTGCAAAAAAAGGAGAACATACTTAAGCGAGTGTCTAAAACGGCTCAAACGTCAATCCAAAAGCTAATACCGGAAAAAGTACATGTCATGATGACTGATAGTATAAAACAAATGGTGGAAGTTACATTAACAACAAATGAATATATACCGTCCAAACAGTTCAATCCAACCTTACCTTTAAAAGAAATGGAAACGATAGTCTTTGAAAGGCAGAAATACTTTCAACGTCTTGCAGCGGTAGAAGGGGCAGGAACAGGTGCAGGAGGTATATTTTTAGGTATGGCGGACTTCCCATTACTGCTTGCCATTAAGATGAGATTTCTTTTTGAAATAGGCTCGATATATGGCTTTCAAACAAAAAATTATGATGAGAGATTATTTATTTTAAACATATTTCAACTTGCCTTTTCGAGCGAGGCTCAAAAAGAAAGCTTAGTGGAGCGAATAAAAGGATGGGATGAGAAGGAACAACATCGAGAGCAAATTGATTGGAGGATCTGGCAACAGGATTATCGGGATTACATTGATCTTGTTAAGCTTTTTCAGTTAGTTCCCGGAATAGGGGCTGCTGTTGGAGCAGTTGCCAATTATCAGTTACTTACTCATCTAGGAGAAACAGCAAAGCATTGTTACAGAATAAGACTACTTAAAAGCCAACCGGAGTGATTCATTCGGTTGGCTGTTATTTTAAGGTAAGAAAGTTTACGTTTCTGGGTGTTTAGTTTATACAATGTTACGGCTAAATCAAGCTCCAGCGCAAAGTCAAGATGAAACGACGATCATTGCCATTTCATCCTACTCGAGGGAAAAAGAAAAATCACTTTTTCCTTGTTCAAATAACCTGTCATGTATAAAAGGGAAAAACACCCTCTCTTTCATGAAAGAACATTGGCCCTGCCTTAGGCTAAACGGGGCGCCCTGAGCCTTTTGTTCATACTGTTTGTGAGTTCTTTGCATGTTCGTTTTGATACGTAATGGTAACATCGGCTAATGTTTTCGCCGCTATAAGCATTGCCTTTTCATCAAAATCAAACCGAGGATGGTGATGTGGATATGGGTTTTCAATATGATCAGCCTTTGCACCTGTAAAGAAGAAGGTACCCTTCACATGCTTCAAGTAATAGGCAAAATCCTCACCACCCATATGTGGTTCCGTCTCGATTACAGATGTAACACCAGGAACTTGTTTTGCTACCTTCACTAAAAGGTCCGTTTCTTCTTTATGATTTACGACAGCTGGATACCCGCGTTCAAATAAATAGTCATATGTTGCATCGGAAGTATAACAAGTACCCTTCAGTACCTTTTCAATTTCTTGTTCAATTTGGTCACGAATATCTTCATTAAATGTTCGTACTGTTCCAATCAGCTTTGCCGAATCTGCAATTACATTAAAAGCATTTTTCGCTTCGAAGTTTCCAACTGTAACCACTGCAGAATCGATTGGATTAACTCTTCGACTTACAATCTGCTGTAGATTAACGACAAATTGCGAAGCAATTACAATGGAATCTTTCGTTTTGTGAGGTTGGGCTCCATGTCCGCCTGAGCCTTGAATCGTTATTTCAAAGCGATCGGCAGCAGCCATCACCGGTCCAACTCGATAATTTATCACGCCTGTTGGCTCAGTTGCCCATAAATGAGTACCGAAAATTGCATCTACACCATCCAGACAGCCGTCTTGAATCATAGAAAATGCTCCACCTGGAGCGTATTCTTCAGCGTGCTGGTGAATAAGAACAATTTCACCTGCTAATTCTCCTCTTTGTTCATTCAAGATTTCAGCTAAAACAAGGAGGGTTGCTGTATGTCCATCATGCCCACATGCATGCATGACTCCTGGTACTGTAGATTTATAGGGGACACCCTTTTCATCTTGGATTGGTAAGGCATCAAAATCAGCACGAAGAGCAACGGTTGGACCTGGCTTTCCACCTTTAATTCTTGCTACTACACCGTTTCCACCAACACCTGATCGAACAGGAATATTTAATTGTTTGTAAAAATCTGTAATGTATTGCGCTGTATTCACCTCTTGAAACGATAGTTCTGGGTGCATATGTAAATATCTTCTGATTTCGACCATCTTCGAAAAACGTTTGTCTAATTTTTCATAAAGCTCTTGTTTCATCGATTGTCCTCCTAGGGTCTGAATTTTCTAACAATTACACATGAATATTATATCATTTAATGATTGAAAATTGATGAAATTTTTAACAACTCGACCCCATAAGAGGCTATACTATACAATAGAAAGGAGGGTACAAATGAAACTGAATAGTGTATCGAATGAAGAGCAAAGCTACGTAAACAAAAAGCATATGTTCATCTTAGTTATAATAAGTGCTAGTTTATATAGTCTAATCTCAGCATTACTGATGGAAAATAAGCAATTATGGATTGACAGTTTCGTGCTGAACATCGCAGAATCTACGGTTAATGAAAGGACTTATCAATATTTATCCTTCATTACAAAATTAGGTTCCAAACCAGTTGTGATTTCAATTGCAGTCATGGCATTAGCCCTTTTATGGTTGAAAGCAAGAGATTATCTTGGAATGGCAACGATAGCACTTGTATTGATTGGTAGTGATCAATTGTATAAAGTATTGAAAGATATATATAAGAGAGAACGACCGATCCATGATCCTTTTATTGATGCAATTGGTTATGGCTTTCCTAGCGGACATTCTACAGTAACAATGGCCTTTTATGGGATTCTCATATATTTTATTTGGAGGCTTACGAAAACGTCATTACGTAGGAATGTGATCATCACCTTTTTTGCATTCTATATTCTTTTAGTAGGAATTAGTAGAGTTCTACTACAAGCCCACTTTGCAACAGATGTGTTAGCAGGATATTTGATTGGATTTATTTATGTAATAATTTGTTTGCTTCTTTATGAAACGATTTTTATAAAGGTACAAAAAAATAGACATAAAAAAAACAGCGAATTATCATTATAGAATGACTCGCTGTTTTTTCTACATAAATTGTCAGATTTTCGTATTTCCTAGGAAATGGACAGGTGGTTTATCAAAAGTACTTGAAATAATTGGCAAAATTACTCTTTTATTACCGTATATTTTGTCACATAGGATGGCCTAGGGAATATGGACGGTTGATCAATTCCCTCTGATGTTCCTCTGGTTCTATGGGTATTTTCGTACGCTTTTGAAGTTTGCCAGTTAAGAAAACTCTGCTCATCATCCCATAAGGTTACAATGATGTAAGTATCATTGTTTTTAGGCCTAAGCACCCGAATGGCGTTAAAGCCTGGCTCATTCTCAATTTGTTTAGCCCTTTGTGAGAAACGATATTCAAAGATTGACCGCCCTTCATCTGACACAGGGATATTATTTAGAACTGCAAACCCTGCACTATTAAAGTCCCCAGCTTGATCCAATATTTCATATGTGTTACCTTCCTTAAACACAGTTTCTCCTTTTCCTTCATGCAATAGCATTGCTCGATCTTCTTCTCCTGTAAGAAGCAGCATCGTTTCGTTCTCATACTGGTCTTTAATGCGGGAGAGAAATTCATATGTTCCATATGTAATATAAAGATTCATATTTTAACCTCCTTTATAGGTAGTATAAACGCAACCCCTTTTGAAAATAAAATGATGATGTTCAAAAAAGATTATACATATATGCTCGTTGTTGGTAGAAAATAGTAAGAGGCACTAGGATATGCATTTTTTGTCGAACATAGTGTACAGTGGTAAAAAGTTGATAAAAGAGGTGTCTTAATGAAACGAAAGCTTCTGATAGGAGCAGTTGCAGTAGTTTCAACTATAATAATTGGTTTAACAGGTTATTTTCTAATCTTGTTTGCTGGGGATTTTGTAGTAGACGAACAAAATCTTGTTATGGATTCGACAACTACTTTGATAGACCGAAACGGTCATGTGATTTCAAAATTGTACATTGAAGATAGAGAGCTAGTAAAAATTGATCAAGTACCAGAACATGTTCAACATGCCTTTATTGCCATAGAGGACGCCAGGTTTTATGAACATCATGGCATTGATGTAAAGGCAATTTTTAGAGCTTTGTATAAGGACATTCTTGCTGGGAGTAAAGTAGAAGGAGGTAGTACAATCACTCAGCAATTAGCCAAGAATGTGTTTTTATCAAATGAAAAAACAATCCTACGAAAAACAAAGGAAGCAGTAATTGCGATAAATCTGGAGCGGAAATATAGTAAAAAGAAATTGTTAGAGATGTACATGAACCAGATTTACTTTGGACATGGAGCCTACGGAATACAGACGGCAGCAAATCTTTATTTCAATAAAAAGGTGTCAGAATTGACTATCGATGAAGCTGCGTTACTCGCGGGAATTCCTAAAAGTCCCACGAATTACTCTCCTATAAACAATCCTGAAAAAAGTAAACAGAGACGAGACTTGGTTATTAACGTGATGCAACAAAAAGGTTATATAGATGCAGATCAAGCTGTAAGAAGTAAAGGCAGAACGATTACGTTAAACAGAAATGAATATACAAAAAATCCAGCTTTTGCTACATATATAGATATGGTCATGGAAGAGGCAAAACAACGTTTTGGTTTTTCTAATGAAGAAATGATGACGGGAGGATATACAATCACAGTTCCTATTGATCGTGACCTTCAACAAGTCGCCCACGAACTGTTTCAGAAGGACCAGTATTTCCCAGGTACGAATGAACAAGTTGAAGGCGCTTTTGTCATGATGGACGTACACACTGGTGGTGTTCTTGCGGTAGTTGGTGGAAGAAAGTACGTGAATAAAGGAATCAATCGCGCGATCGTTAAGAGACAGCCTGGGTCTACAATTAAACCACTAGCTGTTTATGGTCCAGCTTTAGAAGAGTCTGACTATCATCCTTATTCAATGCTTGTTGATGAGCCCCTTTCTTATGGAGAATATTCACCCCAAAATTATAATGGGGTATATAAAGGGAAGATATCGATGTATGATGCATTAACTACTTCTGCCAATGCACCAGCTGTATGGCTATTAAATAAAATTGGAATCGATCATGGGAAGAAATATATAAATAGGGCAGGAATTTCACTACCTGACCAAGGTCTGGCAATCGCACTTGGTGGTCTGGAAAATGGTATATCACCTTTGCAAATGACGAAAGCGTATCGTGCCTTTGCTAATGAAGGGAAGATAGTGGAGCCATTCTTTATTCAAAAAATAGTCGATCAAGCTGGCAATTTGTTAACCTCAACTGAAATAATAGAAAGCGAAGTGTTTTCACCTCAAACAGCATGGTACATTACGAGAATGCTTGAAGCGGTTGTCGATGAAGGGACAGCCAAAGTAGGTGAGTATACAGGAAGTCTTGCTGGGAAAACTGGTACAACATCCTTTACAGGTGTAGAAGGCGGTACAAAGGATGCATGGTTTGTCGGTTATACTCCAAATGTTGTTGGTGCTTTATGGATGGGTTATGATCGAACAGATAAAGATCATTATTTGAAACATGGAAGCACATATCCAACTAGACTATTTAAAAAAATTCTAGCGTCCTCAAACCATGATCATACAGCAGAGTTTGTCGCTCCAAACGGGGTGGAAGAGCTTGAAAAACCTATTTTATTACACGCTATTACAGATTTGCAGGCTAAATTAACGTTTCGACCATTTGGTTTCTTTAAAGTTACCTTGCAGTGGACTACAAGCATGGATGAAAGAATTGTCTACCATATATTCGAAAGAAATGACAATACATGGACGAAAATAGACGAAGTAAAGGGGACCGGTTCATTCGAAATTGAAAGTGTGAATCTATTTAATCCTTCAAGCTATTATGTAGTGCCGTTTAATCCACAAACCGAGGAGCTTGGTAAACCGTCCAACATAGCAACTCCAAACTTTAGATGAAAGCCTCCACCTCGGAGGTTTTTTTTTGAAAACCAAAAAATTTGATAACAAACCATTTAATTTGATAATGTTTAAATGATGTCGATTTTATGAACTGTCACGGCTATACCTATACAAAAAATAGAAATATTGTATAGTTAAATTACAATAACTTAAAAATAATAGGTATAGTTTGTCGAATATAGAAAGGTGAGAGAAAATGACAACGAAAACATTTAATGATTCGTTTTTAAAAGCATGTAAGGGTGAACGTGCAGACCATGTGCCGGTTTGGTATATGAGACAAGCAGGGCGCTCACAGCCTGAATATAGAAAGATTAAGGAACAATACTCTTTATTTGAAATCACTAAGCAACCAGAGTTATGTGCATATGTAACAAGACTTCCGGTTGAGCAGTATGATAATGATGCTGCGATTCTTTATAAAGACATTATGTCTCCCCTACCTGCTATCGGAGTGAAAGTAGATATTAAAGCTGGTGTTGGACCTGTTATTGATAATCCAATTCGATCTTTAGCTGATGTAGAGAAGCTTGGAGAAATTAATCCTGAACAAGATGTACCTTATATTTTAGAAACGATTAAGCTTCTAACAACAGAACAACTAAACGTACCTTTAATCGGTTTTGCTGGTGCGCCGTTTACGCTATCAAGCTATATGATCGAAGGCGGTCCATCAAAAGGATATCATAAAACAAAGGCATTTATGTACGGGGAAAGTAAAGCATGGTTTGTATTAATGGATAAACTAGCGGAAATGACGATTGCATATCTTAAATCACAAATTCATGCTGGTGCAAAAGCGATTCAGATTTTTGATTCTTGGGTTGGACAGCTAAGTGCACGAGATTACCGAATCTTTATAAAACCAACTATGGAAAAGATTTTCTCCGCTCTAAGAGAAGAAAATGTTCCGCTCATTATGTTCGGTGTTGGGGCTAGTCATTTAGCGATGGAGTGGCATGACCTTCCACTTGATGTAGTGGGCTTAGATTGGCGTTTGCCAATTAGAGAAGCAAGGGAGAGAGGCATTACGAAGCCGGTTCAAGGAAATTTGGATCCTTCTGTTCTTTTAGCTCCTTGGGAAGTAATTGAAGAAAAAGCGAAGGAAGTTTTAGATCAAGGAATAGAAAAGCCTGGATATATCTTTAACCTTGGGCATGGTGTGTTCCCAGAGGTTAACCCAGATACTTTAAGAAAACTAACAGCATTTGTACATGAATATTCCTCTAAAAAGTGAAGGAAAGGGAGTATTGTAAATTGAAGAAAAAAATAGGTTTATTAGTAATGGCATACGGGACTCCATATAAGGAAGAAGATTTAGAACGCTATTACACACATATTCGTAGAGGTCGCAAACCTTCTCCGGAACTAGTAGAAGAATTGAGAGAACGATATGAAGCAATTGGTGGAATTTCACCGCTTGCTAAAATCACTTTAGAACAGGCTGAAAGTCTAGAAGCTTACTTAAATCAAAATCAAGAACAATACGAGTTTAAAATGTATCTTGGTTTAAAGCATATTGAACCGTTTGTTGAGGATGCTGTACAGCAAATGAAACAAGACGGAATCGAAGAAGCAATTAGTATTGTACTAGCACCACATTTCTCTACCTTTAGCGTAAAATCTTATAACGGCAGAGCAAAAGAAGAAGCTGAAAAAATTGGTGGACCGACTATACATAGTATTGAGAGCTGGTATGATGAACCTAAGTTCATTCAGTATTGGGTTGACCAAGTGAAACAAACGTATTCCATGATGACTGAAGAAGAACGTGAACATTCTGTCTTAATTGTTTCAGCGCACAGTTTACCAGAAAAAATTATTGCATCTGGTGATCCATATCCAAATCAACTGCAAGAAACAGCTGATTTAATAGCGAATGGTGCTGGAGTGGCGAACTACGAAGTAGGCTGGCAAAGTGCTGGTAATACACCGGAACCGTGGATCGGACCGGATGTCCAGGATTTAACAAGAGATTTATTTGAGGTAAAACGTTATAAAGCATTTGTATATATTCCAGTTGGATTTGTATCAGATCATTTAGAAGTACTTTATGATAATGATATTGAATGTAAGCATGTAACGGATGAAGTTGGTGCTAGATATTATAGGCCGGAAATGCCAAATGCAAAGCCACAGTTTATAGATGCAGTTGGTACAGTCGTATTAAACAAGCTTTCAAGTATTGAAGAATAAAGGGCGATTAGATGAATTCAAAGGAGAAGAAAGTTGTCATTATTGGCGGGGGGATAACGGGTTTAACAACAGCTTTTTACTTACAAAAGCAGGCGAATGAAAAAGGCTTACCGATTTCCTTCAAGCTAGTAGAAGCTAGCAAGCACCTTGGTGGGAAAATTTCAACCGTTCAGAAAGATGGGTTTACAATTGAGAGAGGTCCTGATTCATTTCTCGAACGGAAAGTAAGTGCAGGGCAGCTTGTAAGAGATCTTGGTCTGGGTGATCAACTTGTTAACAATTCAACTGGTACAGCACATGTGTTAGTAAACAACGAGCTTTTTCCTATACCAGAAGGTGCTGTTATGGGAATTCCAACAAAAATAACCCCATTTATTACATCGGGCTTATTTTCTCCCGTAGGAAAATTAAGAGCTGCTGCCGACTTGATCTTACCAAAGAGTGGAATTGAAGGAGACCAATCACTTGGGCATTTTTTTAGAAGGCGCCTTGGAAGTGAAGTAGTGGAGAATTTAATTGAGCCGCTCTTGTCTGGTATCTATGCTGGTGATATTGACCAATTAAGCTTGGAGTCAACGTTTCCTCAATTTAAACAAGTAGAAAGTAAATACCGGAGTTTGATTTTGGGGATGAAAACGACATCACCACAGAAAAAAGAGACAGGCAAAAGTAAAAAAGGTATTTTCCAAACGGTCAGTTCAGGTCTATCCTCGATTGTGGATACGATTGGTCAGCAACTGCCAAAAGAGAACGTGCTTCTAGAAAGAAAAGTACTAGGTCTTGAAAAGAGTGAGAACGGTTATTTTGTTTCATTAGACAATGGTGAAAAGCTTGAAGCGAATTATGTTGTCCTAGCTACGCCTCATTTAGCTTCGAGTGAGATCCTTAAACCATATGGGATAATGGAAGATTTCGAGGATATTCCTTCGACATCTGTTGCCACAGTAGCGATGGCCTATCCATTGGAAGCGTTTAGCCAATTGATCGAAGGAACCGGATTTGTTGTCTCTAGAAATAGTCCGTATACCATCACGGCTTGTACGTGGACACATAAAAAATGGCCACATACAGTTCCGAAGGGAAAGGCGCTAATTAGATGTTATGTTGGTAAGGCGGGCGATGAAGATATCGTGTACGGATCAGACGATGAAATTCTTCAAGCTGTAAAAACGGATCTTCAAACCATTAGTGGTGTAACAACAGAACCTGATTTTGTCGTAATTTCAAGATGGAAGAAAGCAATGCCGCAATATGTGGTCGGACATAAGGAAAGACTCAATAAAATGAAAGAAACTGTTCAAAAAGAGCTTCCTAATGTATTCGTAGTTGGTAGCTCCTTTGAGGGACTCGGCTTACCAGACTGTATTGATCAAGGCAAGCGGGTAGTTGAAGACATTATCGTATCTATTTAAATTAAGTAACCACCTGTAAATATGGACAGGTGGTTTTTTGTATTGGAGAAAGATGGATGATGAAAAACAGGTCTAAATGGATGTACTGCTGTTAAGTGGAGTCTATGCTTTTACACAAGATGTCTATTCACCAATTTTTCTGCAATCTTCACATTGACTAGTATAGCATTCGTGTTGTTCTTCCATTACTTTTCCACATTCTCTGCATTGTTTTGGAGGTAGATTTTTAAAGAACTCGGTGCTACTCATTAACATTGAAGATTCCCCCTTCATATTGTTAGTAATATTGTATTATAACAATTTGTCCAATGTCAACAACTGTATTGTAACAGAGTGGAAATGTACGTTTGTACCTATTTTTGGTAAGATGAGATTGAACATATTGAAGGAGGAGTTTGCTTGAAAGTAACAGTAATCGGGTTTTGGGGTGGATTTCCTGGAAAGAATGAGGCAACGTCAGGCTATCTTGTTGAACATAAAGATTTTAAACTACTTGTCGATTGTGGAAGTGGTGTTATATCACAGATGCAAAACTATATTCAAGTCGAGGAGCTCGATGCAGTCATTATTTCTCATTATCACAATGATCATGTTTGTGATATCGGTGCGTTGCAGTACGGAAGGCTCATATCAGGTTTCTTAGGGAAACAAATGTCCCTACTGGAAATTTACGGTCACCAACAGGATCAGCAAGGGTATGAATCGTTAACTTATCCAAATGTTACAAAAGCACTTCCATATGATCCAGAAAGTAGTGTAACCATTGGTCCTTTTTCGATTTCTTTTCTTCAAACAGACCATCCTGTTCCTTGCTATGCTATGAGAATAGAGGCAGACGGAACGTCTTTCGTCTATACAGCCGATACGTCTTATAAAGAGGAGTTTGTTTCTTTTTCAAAAGGCACAGATTTACTAATTTGTGAGTGTAATTTATATGCTGGTATGGATGGGAAGAAAGCAGGTCATATGACGAGTACAGATGCAGGATTACTAGCACAGCAAGCAGGGGTAAAGGAATTGTTATTAACCCACCTTCCCCACTTTGGTAACCATGCTGAATTGATGGAGCAAGCGAATGAATTATACAAAGGCCGAGTATCTTTAGCAAAAAGTGGCTGGAGCTGGACGGCATCGTAAAATAGTGAGGGAGTGCTCCCTCACTATTTTTTTAAAATAATGTTTCTAGAATTATATCAGTGAAAACACAAGTTCCACTTGATGGAAATATTTTATTAGAATATAATAAACATAAATATTTAGAATTTTTTTATTGTTATAAATAATATGAAGGTGAGGGGATTTTCTTTGAATATTAGTTCGAAATTACATGAAAATGCGAAACGTCTACCTGATAAACCAGCTTATTATTTTCAAGATGCTGCCTGTACATACCGTGAGCTAGATGGTGCTGTTTCAAAATTTGCAAGCGCTTTACTAGATATGGGTGTGAAGAAAGGCGATCACATTGCTCTACTTTTAGGAAACAGTCCTCATTTTGTTATTGGCTTGTACGGTGCTATCCGTGCTGGAGCAACGGTTATTCCGATCAACCCAATCTATACCCCAGATGAAATTGGGTACATAATAAACAACGGTGATGTCAAAGTAGTAGTCGCTTTAGATTTACTCATTCCATTATTTGAAAAAATGGAAGATCATTTACCAAAAGTGGAGCAGTTGATTTTCTGTGAAACACCAAAAGAGAAAGAACAGGAACTTGATGTAACAAAGCTTTCTATTTTCCCTAAAATGAAATCGTTTACAACTGTGTTAGCTTCAGGAAATCCATTATATCAAGGACCTACAATCAATGATGAAGAAGTTGCAGTCATTCTATATACGTCCGGAACGACGGGAAAGCCAAAGGGAGCAATGCTTACACACAAGAACATATTTAGCAATGCTCAGGATACGGCAAACTATTTAAAAATAGCTGAAGAAGATCGTGTCATTGCAACTTTGCCAATGTTCCATGTGTTTTGCTTAACGGTTGCTTTAAATGCACCATTAATGAATGGTGGTACCATAATCATCGTTCCCCGCTTCAGTCCTGGTGATATTTTTGCCATTACAAAAAAATATGAAGCGACTGTATTTGCAGGTGTTCCAACCATGTACAATTTTCTATTGCAATACCCTGAAGCAAATGTAGTAGATTTACAGAGTCTGCGTCTCTGTATCTCAGGCGGAGCCTCCATGCCAGTTGCCTTGTTAAAGTCGTTTGAACAGAAATTTAATGTATTAGTATCGGAGGGATATGGCCTGTCTGAAGCTGCTCCAGTAACATGCTTTAATCCTTTAGATAGACCAAGAAAAGCTGGGTCTATTGGGATGAGCATCGTGAATGTTGAGAATAAAGTAGTTGACGAGCTTGGAGAGGAAGTACCTATTGGTCAAGTAGGAGAGCTAATCGTACGCGGGCCAAATGTTATGAAAGGCTATTATAAGCTCCCAGAGGAAACAGCCCATACACTTCGTGACGGCTGGTTATACACTGGAGATTTAGCTAAGATGGATGATGAAGGTTACTTCTATATTGTGGACCGGAAAAAAGACATGATTATTGTTGGTGGCTATAATGTGTATCCACGTGAAGTAGAAGAGGTGCTGTATTCACATCCAGCTGTTGTGGAAGTAGCAGTTATCGGTGTTCCAGATATGAACTTCGGTGAAGCTGTTAAATCATATGTAGTAACAAAAGAAAACGTAACAGAACAAGAGCTACTTGCATACTGCCAAGAACATTTAGCGAAATACAAACTACCAAGCTCAATAGAGTTTTTAGAAGAACTACCGAAAAATACAACAGGAAAGATTTTAAGAAGAGCATTAAAGGATCAAGTGCTAAGTAAATAAACAAGTAGGAAAAATCGGCTTTGTGCCGATTTTTTGTTTTACAGAATAGATGAACATCTTACAGTTGCTGATAAAAATGAAAGAGTTGACGATAATATTGGGATACTTGATGATGAAACTACTAAAGACACTGATAAACTAAATAGTTGATGATAACTTTTCAAAGTTGCCGATAAAATGAAAAAGTTGCTGATATAGAGAAATAAGTCGCTGATAAATTTACAGTAGTTGATGATAACTTCTTCAATATGACAATCAGAACCGTTTTTTACGAAAAAACAAATCAAAATTTCATTACACAAAGTCTTCGCGATTCAAAACAATCAAATAAATTATCAAAATCATATCTTTTTATTAAAAAATAGTAGAAAATCACCCAAAATGTTGCACGTGCAATAAGATAGACATGACCCTATGCGCACGATGGGTTAATAACTACAGGCTGTTCTACTGAAATTCAGCTTCCCCTTCATTCTGATGCTACTCATCCTACTTAAAAAAATAGAAAGTGATGATTTTAATTTTAAAAACAAATAGTTTTTCGATATGATGTTCTAAACAAACAGAATTTGACTAAAAATAAAAAGAGGACATGTTAGGAGGGAGACAGATGAGAAAGACGATCGTCGCATTAATAGTAGGTTACATCCTTTTTGGAGCGGCAATCGGTAGCTATTTATTTTTTTTAACCGATACCACCATACCGGAGCAGTATAGAGGCACAGCAGCGGATCCTGCTACCTTTATGGATGAACGAGAGCTTACACTTAGTCAAGATTACGCAACGGTTCGGAATTTATTATTTTTTCTATCAACACCATACGAATGGGTGCTGCTATTTCTACTATTAATAGTGGGATTATCAAGAAAAATAAAAGTATGGTCAGAAGCCACTACGAGATTCCGTTCCTTACAAATTCTAGTTTATTTTTTCTGGTTTTCACTACTAACTTCAATTCTTTCATTCCCGTTGAAATGGTATGGATATTCAGCTTCGAAAAAATACGGTATCAATGTACAGCCATTCTCTAATTGGATGAAAGACTATATGATTGATTACTGGATAAATTTCTTATTAACAGGACTTATTGTGATTGTTCTTTACACATTAATTCAACGTAGTCAAAAACGTTGGTGGTTTTATGCATGGCTTTTATCTATTCCATTCACGTTGTTTTTGACGTTTATTCAACCGGTTGTGATTGCCCCTCTTTATAATGATTTTTATCCACTTAAGGATAAGGAATTAGAAGCCAAAATACTTGCGCTTGCAGATGAAGCTGGAATACCGGCAGAGCATGTGTTTGAAGTGAATATGTCGGAAAAAACAAATGCAATGAATGCCTATGTGACAGGTATCGCTGGGAATTCAAGAATTGTTCTATGGGATACAACAATAGAAAAGCTATCAGATGATGAAGTTTTATTTATCATGGCACATGAGATGGGGCATTATGTCAAAAAACACATTCTATTTGGTACCGTTGGATATATTTTCGTTACGTTAGTCGGTTTATTTCTTATCCATAAGATGATGAATACGATTGTTACAAGATGGGGACACGCTCTCCATATTAAGAATATGCAAGAAATATCGTCTATTCCTTTATTTTTCTTGCTCCTATCCTTGCTATCGTTTATCTTTTTACCGATAAACAATACAGTTTCCAGAATGCATGAGCTAGAGTCAGACAAGTACGCGATTGAATTAACCGGAGATAATACAGCAGCGGTTATGACTTTTCAAAAGCTTTCAAAAACTAACTTAAGTGAGGTAAATCCACCTATATTAGTCAAAATATTTAGGTATACCCATCCACCAATGCTTGATCGATTACACTTTTTAGAGAGCTATGGTCAACCTGTAATAGAAGACAACTAGAGAAAGCTACCTA
Source organism: Bacillus salitolerans (assembly GCF_042680805.1). NCBI lineage: Bacteria > Bacillati > Bacillota > Bacilli > Caryophanales > Bacillaceae > Bacillus > Bacillus salitolerans. Next base: position 254,541 of record NZ_JBHUEM010000052.1, read on the forward strand.
GTTTGAGTTAAATTAGTCTATAAACACATTCGCACCGTTGGAAAAAATAAAACTCCTGGATTCGGAGTTTTATTTTTTTTGGATAAATTTACAAAAAAAGTGTTACACTTTTGAATAATCTGTTATATAATAAGATAAAATTAAATACAACTGTATTATAACAACAAGTATTAACCACGATTCCATTTCTCTAAAAGGAGGAGACGATTTGACGATTCAAACTCTCGGGTTAAAGGTTATAGGTCCACTCAAACAAGGGTACAACGAGATTCTTACAGAAGAAGCGTTAGTGTTTATTGCATCACTGGAAAAGCAATTTGGTCAACGAAGAAAACAACTATTAGAGGTGAGAGAAGAAAGGCAGAAAGAATTAAATAAGGGGAATCTTCCTGATTTTCTACCTCACACAAAGCACATACGAAATGGAGATTGGAAGGTATCGCCTGTTCCAGAGGATATCGTAGATCGAAGAGTAGAAATCACCGGACCGGTTGATCGAAAAATGATTATTAATGCTCTCAATTCTGGTGCAAAAGTATTCATGGCTGATTTTGAAGATGCAACCTCTCCAACATGGGACAATATGATTGAAGGTCAAATGAATCTTAGAGATGCTGTCAATCGTACGATTTCTTTTGAAAATGAACATGGAAAGAAGTATATCTTACAAGATCATGTAGCGACCTTATTTGTACGACCAAGAGGTTGGCACTTAGAAGAGAAACATGTTTTATTAAACGATGAAAGAATATCAGGAAGTCTTTTTGATTTCGGGCTGTATTTTTTCCACAATGCCAAAAATCTACTAAACAGAAACAGTGGACCTTATTTCTATTTACCTAAGCTAGAAAATCATCTGGAGGCACGATTGTGGAATGATGTGTTTCTATTCGCCCAGGATTATTTATCGATTTCCAGAGGAACGATCAAGGCAACGGTTTTACTTGAAACGATATTGGCGGCATTCGAAATGGATGAAATCCTTTTTGAACTCCGTGAGCATTCAGCTGGTTTAAATTGTGGTAGGTGGGACTACATCTTTAGTTACATTAAAAAATTTAGAGAAAGTGGCCGACTACTTCCGGACCGTTCACAAGTAACGATGACCGTTCCCTTTATGAGAGCTTATTCTTTATTAGTTATCCAAACTTGTCATAAACGCGGAGCCCATGCGATGGGGGGGATGGCTGCACAAATCCCAGTGAAACACAATCTAGAGTTGCACAATCAAGCAATTGAAAAGGTTCGTCTTGACAAGGAGCGAGAAGCACTAGATGGTCATGATGGTACGTGGGTCGCACATCCAGCATTAGTTCCAGTGGCATTAGAGGTGTTCGATCAACTGATGCCAAGTGCCAATCAGCTTCATAAAACCCTAGATGAGAGCATCACATCCGAACAATTAATTGAGGTACCGACTGGGACTATTACTGAAGAGGGAATCCGAACAAACATTAGTGTGGCGATTCAATATATCGAAGCTTGGCTTAGGGGGATGGGGGCGGTTCCTATTCATCATTTAATGGAAGATGCCGCAACAGCTGAAATTTCAAGAGCACAGCTGTGGCAATGGTTTCACACTCCGGGGCTTATAATCAATGGAAAAGAATTAACGATAGAGTGGTATAAAACGCTAGTAGATGAAGAGTTTGAAAATATTAAACAAGGGGCAGGTCCAGAAGCTTTTAACCTAGGCAAATATGATGAAGCTACAGAACTATTAAACCACCTTGTTTTAGAGGATACATTCGTAGATTTCTTAACGTTACCAGGCTATGAAAAATTATAAGAAAAGAGGGAGTACAATGGAGAGAAGCGAACGTTTACAAAGAATCAAGGAAAGCTGGGAGCTCGATTCAAGATGGAAAGGAGTACATCGTCCCTATACCGCAGAAGACGTTTTAAGATTAAGGGGCTCGATTGACATAGAATACACTCTTGCAAAAAATGGCGCAAAAAAGCTATGGGGATTACTTCATTCTGAAGATTATGTGAATGCTCTGGGGGCGCTAACAGGAAACCAAGCTGTACAACAGGTGAAGGCTGGTTTGAAAGCCATTTATTTAAGCGGCTGGCAAGTGGCAGCAGATGCGAATCTATCAGGGCAAATGTATCCAGATCAAAGTCTCTATCCAGCCAATAGTGTTCCATCTGTTGTGAATCGAATTAATCAAGCGTTGCAACGTGCAGATCAAATTCAGCACTTAGAAGGTGCAGGGGATGTTGATTGGTTTGCACCGATTGTGGCGGATGCAGAAGCAGGGTTTGGTGGACAGCTAAATGTATTTGAACTAATGAAATCCATGATTGAAGCTGGAGCATCTGGTGTACACTTTGAGGATCAATTATCATCAGAAAAGAAATGTGGACATTTAGGTGGGAAGGTTTTACTCCCTACTCAAACAGCAGTGAGAAATTTAATATCAGCAAGATTAGCTGCTGATGTACTTGGAGTACCAACCATTCTTATTGCGAGAACAGATGCCAATGCAGCTGATTTAATTACGAGTGATATTGACCCAGTAGATGCTCCATTTATTACAGGTGAGCGTACGGCTGAAGGCTTCTTCAGAACAAAAGCTGGTTTAGATCAAGCTATTGCAAGAGGGTTGGCTTATGCTCCTTATGCAGACTTAGTTTGGTGCGAAACATCAGAGCCTAGTTTAGACGAGGCAAAAGCCTTTGCAGATGCTATCCATGAACAATTTCCAGGAAAGCTGTTAGCTTACAATTGTTCTCCTTCCTTTAACTGGAAAAAGAAACTTGATGATGAGACAATTGATAAGTTTCAAAGAGAGCTTGGCAAGATGGGCTATAAATTTCAGTTCGTTACATTAGCAGGATTTCATGCACTGAATCATTCAATGTTTGAACTTGCAAAGGGCTATAAGGAAAGAGGAATGTCCGCCTACTCAGACTTACAACAGGCGGAGTTTGCGAATGAAAAGTATGGATATACGGCAACTAGACACCAACGTGAAGTAGGAACTGGCTATTTTGATGAAGTCGCTCAAGTAATCACTGGTGGACAGTCTTCCACAACCGCTTTAAAGGGTTCGACAGAAGAAGCACAGTTTATAAAGTAATAGAATGGTGATCATAGCCTGAAAACATGCTCAACGTAATAAACTTTGAGCATGTTTCTTAGTTTACAATATGAATGGAGTGCCCCTGATTAGACACATCAACATTTGTTAATTTAGAGGCTCGTATCCATAAATAGATGGCATAAAGTAGTAGAATGATAATGAGCACGTAATTTATAAATGCTGGACCTTCTGTATTTTTTTCCAGGATAAAAAAATTATTTAAACCGTGAAAGGCAATCGCAATCATAATGGATTGACGATTCACAATGAGTAAAGACAACACAATCCCAACAAAAAAAGCATATAAAATTTGTAAGAGGGTGTCCTCTAGTGAGTGACCTCCTAGAAGTTGTAGCGAGTGCGTGATCGCAAAAAGTAAGCTTGAAACAATTACGGCTGTCTTGAAACCTTTTGATGCTACTACCCTTAACATAAACCCTCGAAAGAAGATTTCTTCGATAAACGCAACGATAAATAATTGTGTGAATAATAATAGGATCAAATCAAGAATTGAAGTAGTGTCAATACCTTTATGAGCGAATAATATAAGGACCAAAATAATTAATAAAGGAGAACTGAGAAGACTAGTTTCTTTTAAAGGTGTTAGTTTTCTTGGTGAAAAGTAAGTATTCCACTGTCCCGTTTTAAATAAATAAACGTAGATCCCAATTGCCATTGGTAAGAGAGCGATATAATGCAAGCTAGGACTAGATGGCTGAACTATGGTCACGAATGCACCATTTAATGTAAAGAAAAACACTAACAATAATTCTAAACCGACAATTTTTGAAATCATTTTATACTGTTCACGCAAAAAAAAATCTCCCCTCTCATGAATAGAAAGCTAGTCAGGCTCCTTTTACATTCCGTTTCCTGTAAAATTCCCTACGCCTATTTTAACATAAATATCCAATTAAAAGCGGCCATCATACAACAAAAAAACAGTCCTATTTTCATTTGGACTGTTCTTTATTTCCTCATATCGGAAGTTACCTTGCTTCTTTCTTTAACTGAACTACGTACATTATGAATCCAGTTCCAAGAAGCAAGAAACCAATAAGAGCGTGAGTTATATAGGAAGAAGCAGTTACGGGCAAGCGCTCTCCGTGCATTAATTGATTCAATTCTCCTGCAATCTCTCCAATATGCGCAAACTGTTCACCCGTTTGTAAAATGAAATCAGAAGCGACCATCTCGTCAGACAGTGATAAATCAGCAATTAATACCCCATTCGTATTATAAAGCTCTACAAGGATACTTTTCCCATTAAGTGTATTTAATTGGAGAAGTTGTTCAAACGTAATTTCAGATTTTCCGGTTCCATCCATATCATCAGCTAAGAAAAATTTGCCTGATAGCTGATAGGAAGCTAATACATCTATGAAAACATTTAGTAAATCTTGCCTCTGGTTTTTCGATAATTCAGTCGTATCATTTACATAACTATATTGTTCAATCTTAGCGTTAATTTGTTTTATTTTCGATTGAAGGGCGTCTTCATCAAGTGAACTTATATGTTCAAACAGAATGGTTAATTCTTCGTCTGTTAAACCAACATAGGCAAGAAAATCTGTTAAGCCCGCCATCGCTTCGTTGTGATTCAAATAAAAATCCAGAGCTAATTCAAGATCCTCAATAAATTTATAGTCATGAATGGACTCCCCGAATTGAGCAAGTAAATCATCTGCCTCTTCCAATGACATATCATACGTAATCAGTAGGTTTTTGAGATTGTCATCAGAAATAGGTGTTCCAAGAACCTCCTTCAATGCTGCCATTGTATGAAAATCATTTAACGTATATTCATAAAAATCAAGGTATTCAATTAGCTCGTCTTGTGTCCAATTTAATTCGTTTACGTATTGTGTTAACTCATCTTCCGGAGGAGCGGCGATTACGTTACACGGTAGGAAATACAAGAAACCAAGCGCTGTTAAAAGTACATAACGAATCATTTTCAACATAATTTCCTCCATCCTAATCGTTTTGCGTCTAATTGGTAGTATTTGTAGGATGAAGAAAAACATGTATGGATAATATAAATTAGGTAAAATTCTTTTCAAGCTGGGAATGTGAGAGAACTTGAAAAAGATAAAGGGAAACGCTAGAATCTGTCGAATACACTATACATCTGTTTTCTAGATGAAAGGAGCATACATATGAACAACAATGTGAAAGTTTATTTAAGCGAACAGCGTGATCGTCAATTAGAGGAGCTAACCGAGTTTTTGAAAATTCCTAGTGTGAGTTCCTTATCTGAACATACAAAAGATGTAGAGAGCTGTGCCAATTGGATTTCGAATTCATTATCAGAAGCGGGTATGCAAAATGTAAAGGTTATGCCAACAAAGCGTCATCCAGTCGTATATGGAGAGTGGTTAGGTGCTGAAGGAAAGCCGACCGTTCTTATCTATGGTCATTATGATGTACAACCTGTTGATCCGTTGCACCTTTGGGAGACACCACCATTTGAGCCTATGATTCGTGATGAAAAGATTTACGCACGTGGAGCGAGTGATGACAAGGGTCAGGTTTTTATGCATATTAAAGCCATTGAGGCGATTATGAAAACAACAGATTCTCTCCCTGTAAATGTCAAATTTTTAATCGAAGGGGAAGAGGAGATTGGAAGTCCGAATCTTCCAGACTTTATTGAAGAACATAAGGAAATGCTTGCAGCAGACGTCTTGCTTATATCAGATACAGCTCTGTATGCAAAAGGAGAACCAGCCATTTGCTATGCATTGCGTGGTTTAGCCGGTGTTCAAATCGATGTGAAGGGTCCCAAGCGTGACTTACACTCTGGTGCCTTTGGCGGGGGAGTACCAAATCCTGCTAAGCAATTAGTGGATCTTATCGCCTCCTTCCATGACGACAATTTCCAGATTCGAGTAGAGGGCTTCTATGATAAGGTGAGAGCTCTGACGGAAGAAGAGAGAGAAGCATATAGAGCCTTGCAATTTGATGAAGAAAAAGTGAAAAAAGATCTTGAACTCTCTGAACTAGTTGGAGAAGAAGGGTATACGTTTTTAGAACGAGTGTCAGGACGACCGACTCTTGAGATTAATGGAATCTATGGTGGCTTCCAGGGTGAAGGAATTAAAACCGTTATTCCTGCTGAAGCACATGCAAAGATTACGTGTCGATTAGTACCAAATCAAGATCCTGATGAAATCATTCAATTAATTGAAAAGCATATTCAAAAAAACAAACCAGCAGGAGTAGAAGTAACGGTTACACCATTTGATAAAGGCCATCCGTTTATAACACCATTTGATCATCCAGCCATTCAAGCGGCTGCAAAATCTTATGAAGAAGAGTACGGAGTTCCAACAAAGTTCATTCGTGAAGGTGGCTCGATTCCAATTGTTGCCGTATTTGATCAAATCTTAAAAACACCAGTAGTATTAATGGGATTTGGTTTAGAGAGTGAAAACATCCATTCACCAAACGAACACTTCCATCTTGAGAATTTTGATAAAGGCTTAGCGGTCATTTGTGATTATCTGTTTAGATTGTCAGATTCTCTATAATATTATTACATGAAGGAGCATGAGCGCATGCTCCTTTTTGAATTGGATATTTTCTACCAATTTACAAAAAACCCTTTTCTAACCTCGTTTCTCATGTAAAATAAGAATAGTGTGAAACTTTTCCCATTTATAAACCGTATTACTATTGTGGCCACGAGGAGGTGCATGCGATGCTTGAGTTTTATTGGGGATGTCTTATTACTGGTATTCTCTTTACATTATTGACTGTTATTTTCGATGACTTTCTTGGAAATGCTTTGGAAAATGTGCTTGATGCATTGACGTTTGATCTACCGGGTATTTTTCAAACAACGGTCATAATGAGTGGTCTAACGGCATTTGGTGGAGCTGGAATAATACTTACTTCTTATACAAATATTCCAAAGCTACTTGTTCTTTTTCTGTCATTTGGAGTAGCAATCGTATTAAGTGCAGCATTCTATTTTTTTTATGTCAAACCGATGGAAAATACCGAAAATTCAACTGGATTCTCCATGCAAGATCTAGTTGGTAAGGTCGGGGAGGTTTCTGTGCCTATTCCAATAAATGGGTATGGTGAAGTAATGCTTTCAATTGGTGGGAGCTCATCTAATCAAATTGCGGCAAGCTTTGATCAAGTAGAGATTGCTACCGGTACAAAGGTATTAATAATTGAGATAAGTGATGATACGTTATTAGTATCCCCTTATGACCAATTATAGATAAAAAAGGAGTAGAGGAGTGGAGAAATGGAATCATACATGTTAATTCCAGCAATCGTTATAGGTGTATTTTTAGTGCTTGGTCTTGCTTTTTGGGCAAGATACAAAACGGTAAGTTCAGATGAAGCAATGATTGTAACAGGTTCTTTCCTTGGTACAAAAAATGTGCTTTCCGATGAATCAGGACGAAAAATTAAGATTGTCCGTGGCGGAGGAGCTTTTATTCTGCCAATCTTTCAAAGGGCAGAGTTCATCTCATTATTATCTCATAAGTTAGATATTACAACCCCAGAAGTATACACAGAACAAGGTGTACCCGTTATGGCTGATGGAGTTGCCATTATAAAAATTGGGGGATCTGTTGAAGAAATTGCAACAGCAGCTGAACAATTTTTAGGGAAACCGATTGAAGATTTAAGAAGTGAAGCACAAGAAGTGTTGGAAGGGCATTTACGCTCGATTCTTGGCTCCATGACGGTAGAAGAAGTATATCGTAACCGGGATCGCTTCGCACAAGAAGTTCAAGGCGTTGCAGCTAGAGACTTAAAGAAAATGGGTCTGCAAATTGTTTCCTTTACCATCAAAGATGTTCGAGATAAACACGGTTACCTAGATTCACTAGGGCGACCAAGAATTGCAGCTGTTAAGAGAGATGCAGAAATTGCAGAAGCAGAGGCAGTAAGAGATTCACGTATTAAAAAAGCGGCAGCAGAAGAAGAAGGCCAACGTGCTGAATTAATCAGAGATACGTCTATCGCTGAAGCAACAAAAGATAAAGAATTAAAGGTAGCAGCGTACAAGAGAGAGCAAGACACAGCAAAAGCAGAAGCAGATCAAGCGTATCAAATTGCTGAAGCCAAAGCACAGCAACAAGCAGTTCAAGAAAGTATGAAGGTAGAAATTGTTCGTAAGGAACGCCAAATTGATTTAGAAGAAAAAGAAATTTTGCGTCGTGAAAAGCAGTATGATGCGGAAGTTAGAAAGAAAGCAGATGCAGATCGTTATTCGGTTGAGCAATCAGCTGAAGCAGAGAAAGCGAAGAGAATGCGTGAAGCAGATGCTGTTCAGTATAGAATTGAAGCTGAAGCTAAAGCAAGTGCAGAAGCTGAACGTGCCCAAGGTAGTGCAAAAGCAGAGGTTATTCGCTTGCAAGGTCTTGCAGAAGCTGAAGCAAAGGAAAAGCTTGCTGAAGCCTATAAGAACTACGGAGAGGCTGCGATTCTTGATATCCTTGCGAAAATGCTTCCTGAAATGGCAGAGAAAATCGCTGCACCACTTGGTAATATTGATAAAATTACGGTTGTCGATACAGGGAATGGTGACGGTGCCAACCGTGTAAGTAACTACGTTACACAGCTTATGGCAACTGCACCAAACATGATTAAAGATGTGTCGGGAATTGATTTAGAGCAAATTATAAATAACATAACGAAAAAAGCACCTGCTCAAAGTGAGCAAGTAAATAAGACAATCCAGGCACCTGCCAACATTTCTGAGCAACATGAATAAAAATAAGCTAGCCTTAATAGGCTAGCTTATTTTTATGTTTGGAACCCTTCATAAAATGTTGATAGGATGGGTTATCTTATGGAGAGACCTTATTGTTCTAGGCATGTTTCATGAGCTGTTTATATTCGTTTGATAGCTTATAAAATGTTTTCAGGTCTCGATTATCTAGTGCTACATCTATTTCTTTATTTAGTTTTTTGGCTTTTGAATTAAAGATGATTTCATCAAGAATCATGTCTACATAAAAATTTCGACTTTCCTGAACCTCTAGTCTCTTTCTTGCAGCAGATTTCATCAATTCAGTATAGGATTTTCCTTTTTTCATGATGCTCACTCCTGAGGTAAGAATGTAAAACATCGTTATCATCGGGCATTTGTTTCATATATTTATTCAATTATAACGAAGAAGTACATTCTTTTCAATTGTTTTCTGAATATTTAAGAAATTAACTAAATAGTAAAAAAGGTGAATAAAAATAAATATGACGGATAATACATTCTATGAAGGTACACACTATAATAAGATGGAGGTGGGTAACCCATGACAGAAAATCATCATGGATATACGAAAAAAAACGAAATCCCTTTTGGTACACCACTAAATCCTCAAATGACTGTAACTGCGGGGTTTAATCATTTCAGTGGTTCGAACCTTGGTGACTCAGTAGATGAGCATATTTCAGTAGAAGAGGGTAATGAGTATATAGCTGAAAAGGAAATACAGCAAGTATACAATAATTCTTAAGTATATTATGTACTTGCTAAAAAAGTGATTCTCCAATAATTGGGGAGTCACTTTTTTAGCAAATTGGGAAGTCGATGCTACTTATTAACTAGGATACAGCATAAGAAACACTCGGCACTCGCCAAGTGTTTCTTAAATGTTTTGTGAATTTTTCCACTTTTCTCTTTTATTTCGCCTCACTTTGTCTTATTATGAAATGGAAAAATAGTAAAGGAGTGTGATTGTTTGAAAGAGACCGTTTTGAAAGAATATGAAATTAGTCCGTACACAATGGCTGTTTTGCCAGAGGTGACAGAAAGAGGTCTATACTCAAGGATAATGGAGATTGAGACGAGCTATATTGTCGCAATGAAGCCAATTGAAATTATGGATAGAAGCTGCCGTTTTTTTGGAAGTAGTCTTCAAGGCCGTAGAGAGGGTACACGTGAAATCATGGGTATTACCCATAAGGCGCCCATCGTTATTGATCCATCCAACTACATTTATTTCTTCCCCACATTATCCCCAAGCAGGGAGCAATGCGCATGGATCTCACATGCTTATGTAAAATCCATTAAAGCTACAGAACATCAAACTACACTTCAATTTTCCAATCACGAATTGATTGATTTATCCATTTCAAAAGGTTCACTAGAAAATCAGTTGTACCGAACAGCACAATTACGAGCTACATTATCAAGTCGAATAGAACCAGAAACAAGAAGAGTGTCTTTCTTAACCTCATCGCACCATCGTTTACAGAAGCAGTAGTTACATCTATGCTCTTGTTTGTAATAAGTACTTTTCCATTATTGATTGAACACAATTACGAATTCTTGGATTAAAGTAATTATGCTGTTCCTCGTAGCCTTTATAGACAAAAAGGAAAGTCGTAAATGTATCATCTCTTTGTAGCTGCTGTGCTTTCAGCTTTTTCTTTTTCATTTCATGCTTAATTATTGCTAAATCCCTTTGAATATGATTCATAGATTCCTCAATACACCGTAAATAAGGCTGCTTTAACTTAAAGGGTGCTTTTTCAATAATTTGTAAATCTCGCTGAAAGACAGTCAAAGTCATAGGTAGAAAAAGTGATTGTTCTAACAAATTACGATCTTCGTCAGGTATGCGTGTCAAAGTAGGTCACTCCCTCATTAGAACGTTTGTTCGTACTTCTATCATATTGAACGAACAGGATAATTGCAAGTGGAAATATCTTTTTCTTAGAAGGCGGAAAGTTTCAATTATTCCAACTAATAAACATGAGTCTCAAACGTAAACCTCATAGAAGTCCAAAGTACTAACGATGCAAAGAAGGAGATAGTATTTCTATTGTCGAAATATTATAAAAACACAGGTGTGAAGGATGTGTATCTAAGTATGATCAAAAAAAGAGGAATAAAACCAGAGGATCTATTTAAACTAAAGTCCGTTAATTGCCCGTTGTATTCTCCAAGCGGAGAGAATTTTTTATTCGTGGAAACTGTCATGGACGAGGAAGAGAAAAAATATTACTCTCATCTCTTTGTAGGTAATAATGACGGTGATCAAATTAGGCAATGGACTTTTGGGAAGGTACGTGATGTGAATCCTGCATGGTCACCTGATGGAAAATGGATTGCGTTCTTATCTAATCGCTCCGAGAAGCAGCAAGTATTTGTTATGAGTGCTTCTGGTGGTGAACCAAGACAAGTAACAGATACACCAAATGGAGTAAGTCAGTTTGGATGGTCACCAAATAGTAAGCAGCTACTTATTTCGCATTTGCTTAGTTCTGAGAATGAAGAAGTAAAGTCTGAAGCTAAAAGTGAACAATTAGAGCCTATGGTTGTTGAAAAGCTCGCCTACAAGTCGGATGCTAGTGGCTTCTTTGATCATAAGTATTCAAAGGCTGCACTTGTAGATATTCATACAAATAAATACGAACCGTTAACAACAGATGACGTAAATTATTCGATAGGCTGCTTTTCTCCTGATGGTAAAAATGTCGTCTTATTCGCAAATCCTTCTGATGAAGCCGAGTATGAGCTGATTACGGATGTGTATATAGTAAATTTAGAAAATAAAAACATGGAACGAATTACAAGCTCCAATGGACAGTATAGTCAGGCAAGTTGGTCACCTGATGGAACCTATCTTGCTTTTATTGGACATGAAAAGGAGTATTTGTCTGCAACACTATCTAGAATTTGGTTGTATGACCTTCAGAAATCGGAGCTTACATGTTTAACTGAAAATTTAGATGTTCATATTGGTGATGTGGCAATTGGTGACTTTCAGCAAAGTGGTAGTGACAGAGGATTAGTATGGACGTTAGATAGTACAGGCTTTTATTTTATTGCCAGTGATCAGGGTAGTACAGCTGTCTATTATGGTGATATTGAGGGGTTGATGTATCCGGTTATCCTCGACGATCAGCATGTCTATAGCTTCACTGTCGATGTTCATAAACATAAGGTGATTGCAGGTATTAGTACACACGTGCAACCTGGTGAACTCTTTATGTTTGATTTACATACAGGAGAGAAAAAGCAGCTGACAAATGTAAATAAAGTATTCTTAGAAGGCATAGACATAGTAGCAGCAGAAGCATTCCGCTTTAAAGCACAAGATGGGTGGGACATTCACGGCTGGATCATGAAACCAGTTGGCTTAAAGGAAGGCAAGAAAGTACCACTTGTTGTCGAGATACACGGTGGACCACATATGATGTACGCGAATAGCTATTTCCATGAGTTTCAAGTGCTAGCAGCAAAGGGCTTTGCTGTGTTATTTACGAATCCAAGGGGGAGCCACGGCTACGGACAGACGTTTGTCGACGCCGTTCGAGGTGACTATGGCGGAAAGGATTATCTAGATATCATGTCTGCTGTAGACTATGTACTAGAGAATTATGACTTTATTGACGAAGCGCGCCTTGGTGTAACCGGTGGAAGCTATGGTGGATTTATGACAAACTGGATTGTTGGACACACAGATCGCTTTAAAGCGGCTGTTACCCAGCGAAGTATTTGTAATTGGATTAGCTTTTATGGGGTGAGTGATATCGGTTACTTCTTTACGCAGTGGGAAGTACTTAGAGGAGAAGCATTTGATGTGGAAAAGTTGTGGAATGTCTCACCATTAAAATACATAGATAACATGAGGACTCCACTGTTAATTCTGCATAGTGAAAAGGATTATCGTTGTCCAATTGAGCAAGCAGAACAATTATATGTATCTTTAAAGCATCAAAAGAAGCAGACGAAGCTCGTTCGTTTCCCAGAAGCAAATCATGAGCTTTCCCGTAGCGGTGATCTATCCTTACGGCTTCATCGTTTAAACCATATTGTGAACTGGTTTGACAACTATCTATAAAAGAATTTTTGTATTGTCTAATTATTGTTGTACAATAATTGTATTATAAGATTCAGGCTAGGGGAGCTCGTTCATGGATGTAGAGTCATTACAACAATTCTGGCAATCAATACAACATTATTTTACATTAGAACACGTTCAAGAACTGATGGATGAGTACCGAGACTTAGGACCTTTACCGGGTATTTTTCTCCCGATGTTAGAAGCCATTTTTCCCTTTCTCCCTTTGTTCATCTTTGTGGTAGCAAATGCTGCTGCATTCGGATTATGGTTAGGGTTTTTATATTCATGGATTGGGGCATGTTTAGGAGCAATCCTTGTTTTCTCCATTGTTCGGAGATTAGGTCAAAAACGTTTTTTTCAGTTTTTAAGCAAGAACAAACAGGTTCGTAAACTGACAATCTGGGTAGAGCGACATGGGTTTGGCCCACTGTTTCTATTATTATGCTTTCCGTTTTCTCCCTCTGCCATTATCAATGTCGTTGCGGGGCTCTCTAGGGTAAGCATGTACCAGTTTATTTTAGCTGTGCTAACTGGGAAAATGGTCATGATTTTTATCATAAGTTTTATTGGGTATGATCTCAAATCATTAATACAACAGCCTATACGTAGTGCCATTGTAGCTTTTATTATTTTGGTATTGTGGTATGTCGGAAAGCGAGTAGAGCTATATTTAAATGCGAGAACAAAAATGAACAAGGGAGAGGAAAAACGATGAAAAAGAAACAGGACAGGAATGGTTTTAGTTGGATGAAAGCAATTGGTCTAGGTCTCATACTCGCATTTACTGTCCGTTCCTTTTTCTTTTCAAGCTATATCGTAGAAGGTCAGTCTATGTCCCCAACCCTACAAGAAGGAAATTTACTTGTCATAAATAAAATTGGTTATCAATTTGGTGAATTGAAACGATTTGATGTAATTGTCTTTCATGCAAACGAAAAAGAAGATTATGTCAAACGAATCATTGGTTTACCAGGCGATCGAATTTCCTATGAGAATGATATCCTATATATTAATGGAAAGCCGTTTGAGGAGCCTTTCCTACAACCCTACAAATCACTATTCACTGAAAACCAACTAACCTTTGATTTTACATTACAGGAAATCACTGGTGAGGAAACCGTTCCAGAAGGACATTTATTTGTTATTGGAGACAATCGAATTGGAAGCTTTGACAGCAGGCATTTCGGCTTTATTCAAATTAATCAAGTAGTTGGCAAGGTGAATCTTCGCTATTTTCCACTCGATCAGCTAGATATCTCTTTTTAAACCCACTTTACGTGGGTTTTTTTTATGAATCAAAAGAAATTATAAGTTTTGATTGCATCTTTATTTCGATCTGATTAGTAATCCAGCTCCAGCACCCAGCCAAGAAATGGAAACGATCTTTGCCATTTCATCCTACTCGAGGAAAAATGAAAAATCACTTTTTCCTTGGTCAAATAACCCTAAATGAGTAAAAGGGAAAAAACGCCCTTTTTTTCATTTAGGAACATTTGCTATGCCTGAGGCTAAACGGGGCGCACTGAGCCTTTTGTTCATCATCCAAAAAGTGACATAAATATGATAGAATTATATAAATATTCTAAGTAATAATAGAGGGTGTGGTAGTGTGACTTCTTCATTTATTTTACAAACTAAGCTAACTCCACCAGGAATTAAGGATGATATATTACGAAGGCCTGCTTTAACGAAAAAGTTAAAGGCTATTTTTCATACGTCTTTGACTATTGTTCATTCTGGCCCAGGGTATGGTAAGAGTACAGCCGTTTCCACATTCTTAGCAGACATGAAGAAACAATATTGCTGGTATAGCTTATCTGGTTATGATGATGAAATCATTCCATTTCTTACATATTTCATTCATTCTATAAAAAGTCAGTTCCCAACATTTGGAGAAGATTTAGTAGACTATTTAAACAAGATGAACCGTTATGTCAGGGATGAGGAAATTAGGAGTTTTAGTGCTCTACTAATAAATGAAATTGTAAATCTAGATAAAGAATTTTTAATGATTATCGATGATTTTCATTTAGTACAACATTCCCAACAAATTGAAGAGTGGGTCCTCTGGTTTATTGAAAATATACCGTCAAACTTAAGAATGGTGTTTTTAAGTAGAGCTCGTCCACAGTGGGGAATCATAAGTTCTTTAAAAGTGAAAGGAGATCTCCTTGAAATTAAAGAATCCGATTTAACATTCTCCATGGAAGATATTGAGGCTTGGTTTACTGATGTATATAGCCTAGAACTAGAACCAACAGAAATAAAACAAATTTACCATTTGACAGAAGGATGGATTATAGCTCTACAAATGATCATTCAACAGCTAGGGCATCACCGCGATCTATCAAGACTGTTGACGAATAAACATTCGTCAATGGAGGACTTATTTCAATTTTTAGCCATGGAAGTGTTAGTAAAGCAACCACCTATGGTTCAGCAGTTTTTAGAGCAAACCTGTATTTTTGATGAAGTAACGCCTTCTTTATGTAATGAAGTATTAGGTATTTCAGGTTCGAAGGAAATGCTTGAGTTGTTAATTCAGAAAAACCTATTTCTTCAGTCCATTGGAGAAAATCAGTATCGTTATCATGCTTTATTTAAAGAGTTTCTAGAAACTCAGCTAGCAAAAAATCAAGATCAATTCAAAGTACTACATAATCGTGCATCCATTTATTATCGTAAGAGAAATTTAGTAGAATTAGCTATCTATCATTTAGAAAAGCTAGAACACTATGATGACATTGCCTTTTTATTAAATGAGCATGGCGGAACGCTTATTCAAAATGGAAAATTAGAAAGTTTATTTGAACGGTTAATGAAGGTATCTCATCTACAAAAGCAACAATTTTATATGCTTTATTATTATCAAGGTGAAGTGCTACGTTATCAGTGTCTATACAAGGAAGCAGATGAACAATACCAAAAGGCTGCCCTGTATTCGAATAAAGCTGGAGATTTATATGGGGAGTATAAAGCATTAGCAGGACAGGCATTTATCTACTTAGATACGATTCAACCTGGTAAGGCAGACCGTCTTTTACAACAGGCCATCAATATTATGGAAAAAAATGAAAACGCTTCAACTATTGAAAAGGCAAAGCTTTACTATTTAATGGCAGAAAATTTAGTGAATGCAGGACAAGGTAAAAAAGCTGAAAAGTGGTTTGAGAAAGCAACTGAAACTGATGATTTTGAGGATGTTGGGAACTTAGAATCTAGATTAAGGCTGCGAACAGGTCAATTAAAAGACTCAAAACGAATTTTACTCCAAAAAAAGAATTTTGAATTACATGACACGAATGCCCACTTACAGCAATCTCACCGAGAAACAAATTTATTATTATCTCTCATTAATTGTTTCATGGGTGAGGCTGAAGAAGCGAAGGAATTAGCAGAATCAGGGATTCAGGAAGGGATTCGTTACAAAGCCCCATTTGTTGAAGCATGCGGCTGGATTCGAATGGGTCATGCGGTGCAACTCATTGGGCGATATGATCAAACGTTAGCAAAAAAATGCTATGATACGGCATTAAGTATGATGGAAGAGCTTGATGTACCTAGAGGTAAAGCAGAACCATTAATGGGACTTTGCATGTTATATGGTGCAGAGGGTGCTTACGAAAAGGCGATGGAGTATGGAAAACAAGCCCTACTCGAAACCGAACGGGTAAATGACTTGTGGCTTTCGGCATGTATTCAATTATGTATTGGTGTTACATGTATTTATGCAGAGAAATTAGAAGAAGCGGGTGTATGGTTGTCAAAGTCACACGAGCAATTCCTGTTTTGTGGTGATCAATATGGCGTGAGTTTAATTTTACTTTGGAAATCCTATCTTGATTATCATCTGGAGAAGTGGACTCTATTTCAAGAGCACTTTACAAGCTTATTGAATGGTATACAAATTGGTGGGTACGAGTTTATTCTTTCGAGTCGTACGATTTTTGGCCCAAGAGATCTTCAATCCATAACCCCTCTTTTAATAGAGGCACAAGCACAAGGAATTCAACGGCAATATGTAACCTCTTTATTGAATGAACTTGGCTTTCAAGATGTTGAAAGTCACCCTGGCTACACACTTAGAATCCAAACATTAGGGCGCTTGCGGGTTTGGATTGGTGAGAAAGAAGTTCGGGAACGTGATTGGCAGCGTGCAAAGGCACGGGAACTGTTTGAACTATTAATTACGAAGCGAAATAGGTTTATTCAAAAGGATACCATATTAAATTTATTATGGTCAGACGTTGATGAGAATTCAGCTGCAAGAGACTTTAAGGTTGCATTTAATGCATTAAATAATGCAATAGAGCCACACCGAAAAGCACGAAGTACCCCATTTTTCTTTCAGCGTGATGGACAATCATATGGAATTAGTCCAAAAGCAAGTATTTATTTAGATGCAGAAGAATTTGAAAGGTGGATACGAGCGGGATTAAAGGAAAAAGAAAACGAGAAAGCTCTACGCTTTCTTACAAAAGGTTTAGAGCTATATGATGGAGACTATTTGCCGGAAAAGCGCTTTGACGATTGGTGTATTGCAGAACGAGAACGGTTACTTGTTTATTACTTACGAGGTGCTGAAAAAATGGCACAATTATCCGTTCAAAAAAGTATGTATGATGAAGCAATCCATTGGTGTGAAAATATAGTAGAAAAAGACCAAACGTGGGAAGAAGCGTATCGGCTACTTATGTATTGCTTCTACCAAAAGAATAATCGCCCACATGCTATAAAATGGTACCGAAAGTGCTGTGATGTTCTAGAATCAGAACTTGGCGTTACCCCTATGGAACCAACAAGACAAATGTATGAAATGATTACAAAATTAAGTTAGGCGAACAAACAAGCACGTAGGTCAGGTAGGCGTTGCAACAGGACGTTGCGCACTTAGCCTGGCTTCATTATTCGTCCCGCCTCCGCTTTTGTAGTTGTCCAGCTGCGGCGCCTAGCCTCTCGAGGTCAAATAACCTGTCATGGATAAAAGGGAAGACCACCCTTTTTTCCATGCCAGAACATTTGCTATGTCTGAGGCCTACAGGATGTAGGTCAGGCAGGCGTTGCAACAGGACGTTGCGCACTTAGCCTGGCTTCATTATTCGTCCCGCCTCCGCTTTTGTAGTTGTCCAGCTGCGGCGCCTAGCCTCTCGAGGTCAAATAACCTGTCATGGATAAAAGGGAAGACCACCTTTTTTCCATGCCAGAGCATTTGCTATGTCTGAGGCCTACAGGATGTAGGTCAGGCAGGCGTTGCAACAGGACGTTGCGCACTTAGCCTGGCTTCATTATTCGTCCTGCCTCCGCTTTTCTAGTTGTCCAGCTGCGGCGCCTAGCCTCTCGAGGTCAAATAACCTGTCATGGATAAAAGGGAAGACCACCTTTTTTCCATGCCAGAACATTTGCTTGTCGAGGCTTACCAAGGCGCCTCCGCTTTTCGGTTTTGTAACTCATTTGTAACTAATCTCATTTACGATACGGTTAACGTTTCCACGTTTAAATGGAGATGTAATGAAAAAGGGGGATAATACATGGGTAACAAGAAATGGTATGGTTTATTTGCTTTGATGTTCGCATTTCTTCTTATTTTATCTGCATGTGGAAGTTCGGAAACAGTTACTGACAATGGGAATGATTCAGGTGATACTACAACTGATAGTAATTCAACTTCTGATTCTTCTTCAGATTCAAATACCGACGAAAAGAAAGAGCCAATTAAAATCGGGGTACTTGCATCGACTACCGGTCCTTTAGAGACTTACGGGAAACAAACAATTCGCGGATTTGAATTAGGACTTCATTATGCAACTGGTGGAACAATGGAAGTTAACGGCCATCCGATTGAATTTATTGTAGAAGACACTGAAACAAAACCAGAAGTAGCAATTCAAAAAGCAACGAAACTACTAGAGGAAGATGAAGTAGATTTCTTAGTAGGATCTTCAAGCTCAGGTGACACACTAGCTGTTCTACCACTTGCTGAAGAGTATGAAAAAATTATGGTTGTAGAACCAGCGGTAGCTGATAGTATTACAGGATCAGAATGGAATAAGTATATTTTCCGTACGGCTCGTAACTCATCACAGGACGCGGTTGCAGGAGCGGCAGCGATTGCGGGAGATGGTGTGAAAATTGCAACACTAGCTCCAGATTCTGCATTTGGTCATGACGGGATTGCTGCATTTAAAGAAGCAGCTGAGAAATTAGGGTCAGAAATTATCCACGAAGAATTTGCAGACCCAGCTGCAACGGACTTTACATCAAACATTCAAAAAATCATCGACGCAAAGCCAGACTACTTATTCGTAGTATGGGCAGGCGCTAACTCACCATGGAATCAAATCTCTGACATGAAGGTTCAAGACAGAGGGATTAAGATCTCAACGGGTGCGCCTGATATCGCTGCTTTAACAACCATGAATGCTTTAGTGGGTATGGAAGGCTTTTCAGTTTACTATCATACACTTCCGTCAAATGAAATTAATGATTGGTTAGTGGAAGAGCATAAAAAGCGCCATAATGGAGAAGTCCCTGATTTATTTACACCAGGCGGAATGAGCGCTGCCATTGCGATCGTTGAAGCCATCAAGAAAACGGAAGGAAGCACTGATGCAGAGGCATTAATTAGTGCGATGGAAGGTATGAGCTTTGAAACACCAAAGGGTACGATGACATTCAGAGCTGAGGATCATCAAGCACTACAAACTTTATATGCCATTCGTTTAGAAAAGGTTGATGGAGTTGACTATCCTGTTCCTGTGTTAATGCGTGAATTATCACCAGAAGAGACAGCTCCACCAATCCGTAATAACTAAGCAAAAGCTAATGAAGGAACTTTGGTCTCGCTAAAGTTCCTTCATTCATTCACAAAAAGAACCTCCGATAGTTTAATGAATCCACTTATTCTATACCCTTATAGTAAATCTCTTAAGTAGGTGAAAACCATGGAAAAAATAGTAGAAACAAAAGATTTGACCATTTCCTTTGGAGGACATACAGCGGTAGATGGTGTAAATTTCTCGGTTCCTCCTTGCCATTTTAAATCGATTATCGGTCCGAATGGAGCTGGAAAAACGACCTTTTTTAATCTATTAAGTGGACAGCTCGCTCCTTCAAGAGGAGAGGTGTTTTTTAAAGGTGAAAATATTACAAAACTATCTCCTACAGCAAGAACAAGACGAGGAATAGGACGTTCCTTCCAAATCACAAATGTATTCCCAAACCTAACTGTACTAGAAAATGTTCGGTTAGCTGTCCAATCACGGAAAGGAATTCTATATAACTTCTTTTCCCATTTTCAATCATTCAAAAGTCTAGAAGAAGAAGCGTATGATCTATTAAAAACAGTCCTTCTTGATAAAAAAGCGTATTCGCTTGCGAAAAACCTAGCACATGGTGAAAAAAGAAAGCTAGAAATTGCAATGCTTCTAGCGTTGGATACGGAAATGCTTTTATTAGATGAACCAACTGCGGGGATGTCTATTGAAGAAGTACCAGCCATTTTAGAAGTTATTAAGAAAATCAAGGCGGAGAACAATAAAACCATCATTTTAATTGAACACAAGATGGATATGATTCTAGATTTATCTGATACCGTTACAGTTCTGTTTAACGGAGCACTGTTAGCAGATGGTACGCCAAAGGAAATTATGGAAAATGAAACTGTACAAACTGCATATTTAGGGGGCTTGAACGATGCTTCTTAAGGTTGAATCTATTGAGACATATATTGAACAATATCATATTCTGCAAGGTGTTTCATTCGAAGTGAAAAAAGGAGAAGTAACCGTTCTGCTAGGGAGAAATGGTGCGGGGAAAACGACGACCTTACGATCAATCATGGGTTTAAACGCACCATCAAAAGGAAAGATTTCTTTTAAAGATAAAGAGATTCAAGGGTTACCAACCTATCAAATTGCGAATCTAGGAATTGGATATGTTCCTGAAAATCAAGGGATATTTGCTGATTTAACAGTTGAAGAAAATATGAAGGTTGCGATGAAGAAACAGGACGAACAAACGATGAAACGGCAGGAATGGATATTAGAATTATTTCCAGACTTAAAGAAGTTTTGGAAAAAACGAGGTGGGGCTCTTAGTGGCGGTCAAAAGCAAATGCTATCGATGTCACGTGCCTTCATCAATAATAGTGAGTTATTACTCGTAGATGAACCAAGTAAGGGCTTAGCACCGATTATGGTTGAAGTCGTGATGAACGCGATTATGGAGCTGAAAAAAGAAGCAACGATTATCCTCGTTGAGCAAAACTTTATGATGGCAAGCACGATTGGTGATCGTTTTTATATTATTGATGACGGCATGACAGCCTATGAGGGTGACATGAATGTGTTGAAAGAGGATGAAGCATTACGAAGAAAGTATTTAGGTATTGCGTAGAGAGGGGGCAGCAGCACAATGGAATTGTTAGTGAACTTAGCCGTTAATGGTCTTGCAACAGGTATGTTGATCTTTTTACTAGCTGCTGGTTTAACAATAATTTTCGGATTGATGGATGTATTAAATTTTGCCCACGGTGCATTGTTCGCATGGGGAGCATATGTTGGAGTTTGGTCCTATAATACAACAGGAAATTTCTTCATCGGTATTCTATTAGGAATCATTGCTGGTCTTGTTCTAGGTCTTCTACTTGAGAGGTTTATCATTCAACCTGTGTATGGCAACCATATCCAGCAAATTTTAATTACGCTTGGGGTCATGCTTGTACTTGGTGAGTTATTAAAGGTCGTGTTTGGCCCAAACCAGTTAAGTGCGACAACGCCTGAGTGGCTAAAGGGAAGCTTCGAATTCGGTGAGATTCTTTTAATTAAATATCGATTATTCATTATTGCAATCGGGTTTCTTATTTACTTTGGTATTCATTTACTTTTAACAAGAACAAAAATTGGACTAATTGTCCGTGCAGGAGTTATGGATAAGGAAATGGTTCAAGCGCTTGGGATTAATATTAAAAAAGTATTTGCCCTCGTTTTCATGGTAGGAGCTGCAATTGCAGCATTAGGCGGGGTATTACTAGGTCCATATTCAGGTGTAATCTATGCGGAAATGGGACTGGAATTTGGAATATTAGCATTCATTGTAGTTGTTATCGGTGGAATGGGAAGCATTACTGGGTCTGTACTAGCAGCTATTTTAGTGGGTATCTCCGGATCTTTTATGGCATATTTCGTTCCGGAGCTATCATTAGCGGTTAACATGTTATTAATGATTATCGTGTTGATTTTTAGGCCACAAGGATTATTTGGAGTAAAGGGGTGAAGATGATGAAGATGCAGAAGTCTAACTTGTTCTTGTTGATAATTGGTGTTTTTTTAATTCTTTTCCCTTTTATTAGTGATTCACGAACACTTTTGATCGTATTTACTCAAATCTTTATATTCGCTGTTTTTGCGATGAGCTATGATTTGTTATTAGGGTTTACAGGAATTGTGTCGTTTGGACACGCGATGTTCTTTGGGATTGGTGCTTATTCAACCGGAATTATTTTAAACCGATTTGACGGAACTGTACTCTATTTAGTCATTAGCATGATTGTTGGTGTCATTCTAGCCGCCATTGTTAGTTATATTGTTGGGATTTTATCCCTTCGTCTGAAGAGTCATTTCTACGCCATGCTCACCCTAGCTTTTGCTGGATTATTTCTAGTAGGTGCCCAAAAGTGGCGCTCGTTAACGAAAGGAAATGATGGCTTTACATTTGGAATACCAGATTTCCTAAAAGATAGAATGATGTTATATTTTGTGACCCTTGCCTTTATGATCATTGCATATCTGGCACTTAGGCGCTTTACTTCTTCTCCTGTTGGAAAAGTGTTACAGGCCATTAGAGAAAATGAACCTAGAACAGAGTCATTAGGCTATAAAATTTTGCATTATAAAGTGTTTGCTAGTATTGTAGCGGGTATTTTTGCAAGTTTAGCAGGCTCCTTTTACGTCTTAACCTTACGCTTTGTGAACACATCTGTTTTTACAACAGAAGTGACGTTAGATGCACTGTTAATGACAATTATTGGAGGAGTTGGTACGCTAGTTGGTGCGATTTTAGGTGCTGGAATTATTGAGTTTGCTCACTATTTCCTTAAGGATTTAGCGAAGGTTCATTGGATTTTTGAAAGGTGGATTATCATCTTTGGAATCATCTATATTTTAGCCGTCATGTTTTTCCCAGCCGGAATTATTGGGACAGTAAAGGGCTGGTATGCGAAAAGACAAAGTAAGAAACATGATGCTAAAAATGAAGAAGCAAGGCGAAATGCGAATGCCTCTATGTAAGGAGGGAACATGCCATGGAAGAAGCACATCCAATCACATCCTTTGTTGTTCGTTGCACCTGTATCAATGTGCAAGAAGAAACAGGAAAGAAATTATGGCGTATTAAAGTGAAGCATGTTCAAGGTGAAGAGGAAATATCCGTTCAATCGATGGAAGATATGGTGATGTATATGAAAAGAGTGCTTGGGGAGTGAGCGCATGACAGCGGTAGGAATAGTGAGTACAGGTGTTTATATACCCAATTCCTTTATGACAAGTGATGAAATTGCTGAAAAATCTGGAATACCAAAAGAAGTGGTAGAAAAGAAACTAGGTATCGTTAAAAAACCGGTACCTGGTCCTGAAGACCATACGTGCCAAATGGGAATTTACGCAGCGAAGCAGGCCATTAAACGAGCTGGAATCGACCCACTTACCATCGATTTAATTATTTACATTGGCGAAGAACATAAAGAGTATCCTTTATGGACAGCTGGAATTAAAACGCAGCAGGAAATTGGTGCTCTAAATGCGTGGGCATTTGATGTTGCGTTAAGGTGCGGAACAACGGTTATGGCCTTAAAGGTTGCAAAAGATATGATGAAAGCGGATGAATCCATCCATACCGTTTTATTAGCTGGTGGGTATCGAAATGTAGATTTTATCGATTACGATAATCCTAGAACCCGTTTCATGTATAATCTTTCAGCGGGTGGTGGTGCTATTCTGCTTCAAAAAGGGCTTGAAAGGAATGTACTTCTAGAAAGCCACCTTATGACAGATGGTTCTTTTTCAGAGGATGTTGTGGTTGTAGCTGGTGGAACGAAAGAACCGATTTCAGAAGAAGCCATTAAAAATAAGCGGAATACGCTAGATGTATTAGATCCTGAAGGAATGAAGCAGCGACTAGAGGAAAAGTCGATGGCCAATTTCTTGCAGGTCATTCGGAAGTCGTTAGAGAAAAGTAACTTAACTGAAAAGGATATTAACTATTTAGGCATTCTCCATATGAAAAAGTCGGCCCACGACTATGTGTTAGATAAGCTTGGGCTTACGGAGGAGCAATCTATTTATCTGAACGAATATGGTCATATGGGACAAATGGATCAAATCCTTTCTTTAGAGCTTGCTGAAAAAGCGGGAAAAATTAAACAAGGGGATGTTATTGTTCTTGTAAGTGCAGGCATTGGCTATGCTTGGGGAGCAACGACGATTCGTTGGGGATAGTACTACGTTAAAGAATGGGGAGGAATAGAGATGACTGTGCACCTAAAAACAGTAGGTTTACCAAATGGTGAAACTCTTGGTTATAGAGTAAGAGAGGGCGGTAATAAAACGCTACTTTTAATTCATGGAAATATGACTTCGTCAAAACATTGGGATTTATTGATCGATGCTTTACCAAATGAGTACCGTATTATTGCCCTTGATTTACGTGGTTTTGGCTTGTCTACTTATAAACAACCAATTGAAAGTATAAAGGATTTCTCAGATGATATGAAACTATTTGTAGATGCATTATCCCTAAAGGATTTTACTGCTGTAGGGTGGTCTTTAGGTGGTACTGTCGCTATGCAATTTATCGCTGAAAATCCAGGCTATGCCTCTAAATTAGTATTAGTAGCTTCAGGGTCTACAAGAGGATTCCCTGCTTACGGTTTAAATGCTGAAGGAAATATAGATTTAACCAATCGTTTAAAAACGAAAGATGATTTTAGAATGGATGCCGTTAGAACAATCCCCATACAAGCAGCCTATGATAATAGAGACGCCAATTTACTAAAGGCAGTATGGAATTCAGTGATTTATGATAAAAACCAACCAAGTTCGGAAAAATATGAAGAATATATTGATGACATGTGTACGCAACAAAACTATGCAGATGTACTTTATGCTCTGAATAGATTCAATATTAGTAAGCATCATAATGGAGTTATAGAAGGGAATCATCTAGTAAATAACCTGAACCTCCCCATTCTTGCATTATTCGGAGATCGAGAACTTGTGATTACAAAGCAAATGCAAGAGGAACTCTTAAGTGACCTTCCAAAACAATATGTTACATATGTTGAACTAAAGGATTGTGGTCACTCTCCATTGGTCGATGATATAAACCAATTAGTTGAAGCAATTACAGTATTTTTAGAGAAGAAAGTGGAGGAGAAGCAATGAGATTAGAACATAAAGTAGCGATTATAACGGGTGCTGCAAATGGTATTGGCTTAGAGGCAGCGAAAACCTTTGCGAAAGAAGGAGCAAAGGTGATCATGGCAGATTATGATGTAGAAACAGGTGGCATCCGAGCTGCTGAACTTCGAAACGAAGGACATGATGTAGCCTTTGTACAAGTGAATGTAGCAAACCGTGAAAGTGTTGATCAAATGGTCAACCAATCTGTTGAGCAGTATGGAAAGATTGATATATTAATCAATAATGCTGGAATTACTAGAGATGCAATGCTAACGAAGATGGCATCCGAGGATTTTCAGAGAGTACTAGACGTGAACTTAACAGGTGTATTTCACTGCACGCAGGCAGTTGTTCCTTATATGGTTGAGCAAGGGAAAGGAAAAATTGTCGTGACTTCGTCTGTATCAGGAGTATATGGAAATGTTGGCCAAACCAATTATGCTGCGGCAAAGGCAGGCGTAATTGGAATGGTCAAAACATGGGCAAAGGAGTTAGGACGCAAGGGAATAAATGTCAATGCGGTTGCTCCTGGCTTCACGGAAACAAACATGGTTGCAGCCGTCCCAGAGAAAGTGATTCAGCAAATGGTTGCAATGGTACCACTTCAACGACTTGGAAAGCCAGAAGACATCGCGAAGGCTTATTTATATTTAGCTTCTGACGATGCTGATTATGTAACAGGTACTGTTCTTCATGTTGACGGTGGAATTATGATGTAAAATAAAACAAAAATTACCTGTTCTCCTTTATAATAATAATGTAGGGGACAGGTGATTTTTTTAGTTTTGAGATGATAAAGGGGGAGTAACATGAGAAACGTGGTAATTACCTCAGCAGTAAGAACTCCAATTGGTGATTTTGGAGGGGCATTCAAAGATTTATTACCGACAGACTTAATGGTTCCTGTTATTCAGGAAGTCGTTTCTAGGAGCAAGCTTCAAAACCATGAAGTAAATGAAGTTATCCTTGGTCATTGTATACAGCGTACTGATCAACCGAATACAGCAAGAACTGCAGCATTACTTGCAGGTCTTTCGAACGAAACAACAGGATATACGATACAACGTCAATGTGCTTCAGGCATGCAAGCTGTTATTTCAGCTGCTCTCCAAATCCAGGCTGGGCTATCTGATATTGCCATTGCTGGAGGTGTAGAAGCCATGAGCTCAAGTCCTTACCTTTTGAAACAGCATAGATGGGGAGCACGTATGCAGCACAGTCAAGTGACTGATTCTGTATGGGAAGTGCTTGAAGATCCCATTCATCATATTATGATGGGGGAAACAGCAGAAAATCTTGCTGACATTCATAACATCTCTAGAGAAGAGCAAGATGAAATTGCCCTATTAAGCCATAAACGAGCTGCCTTTGCGATTGAAAATGGATATTTCGATGAACAAATTCTGCCGATAACGTTAAAGACTAGAAAAGGTGAGACTGTTGTTTCAAAGGATGAACACCCTCGCCCGCAAATTACAGGAGAAGACTTAGCGAAGTTAAAGCCCGTATTTCGTAAAGATGGGACCGTAACAGCAGGAAATGCTTCCGGGTTAAATGATGGAGCAGCCGCTCTCGTTCTAATGGATGAGGAAACAGCAAAGAAGAAAGGTCTAACGCCGCTTGCCCGAATCGTCGGCTTCCAAGTTGCTGGCGTTGACCCAAAGATTATGGGAAGAGGTCCAGTACCTGCAATTGAGCGCGGTCTTGAGCGAGTAGGATGGCGTTTAGAAGATGCTGACTTAATTGAAGTGAATGAAGCTTTTGCTGCACAATATTTAGCTGTTGAAAAAGAATTGAAATTAGACCGCGACAAAGTAAATGTAAATGGAAGTGGTATCAGCTTAGGTCACCCAGTTGGTTGTACGGGAGCCCGAATTGTGGCAAGCCTTGCTTATGAAATGAAGAGACGCTCTGTAACTCGTGGAATCGCTTCGTTATGTGTAGGCGGTGGTATGGGTGCAGCGGTGTTTTTAGAAAGAGTGTAATAGATTAAATGCCTGGTAGTTTGCTATCAGGTGTTTTTTCCTAATATAGATTTGTAATGAAAAATAAAGGATGTGGAATATGGTATTTAAAGAAAGAACAGAAACCCTAGATTTACAAATTTTAACGTATTTAAGCTTACGGATGAATTTGTCTGTAAAGGACTCCAAGCACCTATTCAATTTAAATAAGGGATATGAGGGTGAAGTAATGTTCGATAGACTGACCCAAAATCTCAAATGTGAATGCCTTATTATGAATGATTTATTACTTAAAACAGGTAATACGATGTTTCAAATCGATTCATTCATTATTACGTCTGATTCAATCTACCTTTTCGAAGTGAAAAATTATGATGGAGACTATTATTACGAATCCGATCGACTATATAAAAGCCCAAAATCTGAAATATTAAATCCGCTTATCCAATTGGATAGAACAGAATCATTGCTTCGACAATTACTCCAAGATCTTGGATATAAAGGTTCTATTCATGCTTCGGTAGTGTTTATCAACCCCGAATTTACTCTCTACCAATCCCCCCTAAACAAACCATTTATTTTCAGATCCCAAATTAATCGTTATTTAAACGAACTCGATGCTACTACATCAAAATTAAATCAAAAACACAAAGTGTTAGCTGAGAAACTATTGTCACTACATATTATAGATTCTCCTTACAAACAATTACCATCTTATGAGTATGAGATGGTAAAGAAGGGTATTACTTGTGTAGCTTGCCAGTCGTTTTCTGTTGTTGTCAAGGGTCATAATTGTGTCTGCCAGAACTGTGATTTTATAGAACTTGTTGAAGATGCAGTTATGCGAAGTGTAAAAGAGTTTAAGCTACTTTTTCCTCAAATAAAAATAACTACGAATGTTATTCATGATTGGTGTGAAATAGTGGTTTCTAAAACGAGGATACAGAGAATTCTTGAAAAAAATATGAAGAAAATGGGTGATAATCGGGGTGCATATTATATCTGACTATTTTAATTTAAAGAAAATTCCTGATGAAAAGTCGAATAACTCGAAGTAATAAACATTTTGAAGAAGAATCCTGATGAAAAAGTCGAATAACTCGAAGTAATAAACATTTTGAAGAAGAATCCTGATGAAAAAGTCGAATACTCGAAGTAATAAACAATTTGAAGAAGAATCCTGATGAAAAAGTCGAATAACCCGAAGTAATAAACATTTTGAAGAAGAATCCTGATGAAAAAGTCGAATACTCGAAGTAATAAACATTTTGAAGAAGAATCCTGATGAAAAAGTCGAATAACCCGAAGTAATAAACATTTTGAAGAAGAATCCTGATGAAAAAGTCGAATACCTCGAAGTAATAAACATTTTGAAGAAGAATCGCGATCCAAAAGTCGAATACCTCGAAGTAATAAACATTTTGAAGAAGAATCCTGATGAAAAAGTCGAATACCTCGAAGTAATAAACATTTTGAAGTCAAGTCCATATTATTGTGTAAATTAAATTAACAATGTTTTCAACTAAAAAATAATAAGTATTATCGATTATATTTTGTATTAGAACGAGGTCAACATCTCT
>NZ_JBHUEM010000052.1:283465-283570 GCF_042680805.1 Bacillus salitolerans
CTGAAGAAGAATCCTGATGAAAAAGTCGAATAACTCGAAGTAATAAACATTTTGAAGAAGAATCCTGATGAAAAAGTCGAATAACTCGAAGTAATAAACATTTTG
>NZ_JBHUEM010000053.1:0-629 GCF_042680805.1 Bacillus salitolerans
CATCTTGTTATACTAGAGTCATAATTGTTTTTAACATCTATATTTTTCGAGACTGGTCTTAAGTGTTGCTTTTCCAAGGAGAACACTTCGACTGGTCTTTTTTTGTCGTGTTATGGATTTTATAGTTACCCGTTCTGTTTAACCAATCCCAACTTTTTTCATTCCAAGTATCAATATTATGAAAAATACGATGTTTGGCAAAGTTGTGTTTAATGAATCCCACTACATTCTCAATTCTACCTTTGCTTTCAGGATCAGCTTTACGGCAAACCCGAAGGGTTAAATTCCTCTCAGTCTTGTATTGTTGAAACTCCTTTGTAAGTATTAAGTCTCCACTATTCTCACTAACCACTATTAAACTATCCTGGTCATATACTAGCTCATGTGGAATACCTCCATACCACTTAAATGCATTTTCATGGGCTCTAATGACATCTTGGGTGGTAAATGGCCTGTCTAGCCATTCCATATACTTGTATCGTGAATTTGACAAAACAAAGGCGATAAAATTGAGTTTTACTTCCCTATTATTATGCGTCTTTTGTTTGGTATGACCAAAATCCACTTGAACTTGTTGTCCCATTGGAAGGTCTTCAATGGACTCATAGTCTCTAGGAGTATCACTCTTT
>NZ_JBHUEM010000054.1:0-1085 GCF_042680805.1 Bacillus salitolerans
ACGATCAGGTTGATAGGTCTGAGGTGGAAGCGTGGCGACACGTGGAGCTGACAGATACTAATCGGTCGAGGACTTAACCGAAATAATACTTTCATGAATACAAAATTGTTATCTAGTTTTGAGGGAACAAATTTCCCCTTGAAATGCTGAATAAAATCAGTATAATAAAAAGAGTCGCTATCAAATAGTGATGAATTAATAGTCTGGTAATGATGGCGAAGAGGTCACACCCGTTCCCATTCCGAACACGGAAGTTAAGCTCTTCAGCGCCGATGGTAGTTGGGGCATTGCCCCTGTGAGAGTAGGACGTTGCCAGGCTGTTTCATTTGGAGGATTAGCTCAGCTGGGAGAGCACCTGCCTTACAAGCAGGGGGTCGGCGGTTCGATCCCGTCATCCTCCACCATTGATTTCTAATTCAAATCATTCTTCACCTCACGCAAGTGAAGGGGTTATAGTTATACCAGCTTAGCTCAGTTGGTAGAGCACGTCGGAATGAACATCGAAGGATAGACTTCAGCGTACCAATCGAGAAGTAGTTTGAATAAATTTTTTAAGATTGGGACAACAAATAGCATAAAAGCAAAATTAGTAGAAATTTTTTATATGCCGGCTTAGCTCAGTTGGTAGAGCAACTGACTTGTAATCAGTAGGTCGTGGGTTCAAATCCTATAGCCGGCACCATTTAGAGCCATTAGCTCAGTCGGTAGAGCATCTGACTTTTAATCAGAGGGTCGAAGGTTCGAGTCCTTCATGGCTCACCATTTTTACGCGGATGTGGCGGAATTGGCAGACGCACCAGACTTAGGATCTGGCGCCTTACGGCGTGGGGGTTCGACTCCCTTCATCCGCACCACTAATTGAATAGTGATGCAATGCATAAATGAATTTTTGCGGAAGTAGTTCAGTGGTAGAACACCACCTTGCCAAGGTGGGGGTCGCGGGTTCGAATCCCGTCTTCCGCTCCAACTGCCTTATGTATTGCCGGGGTGGCGGAACTGGCAGACGCACAGGACTTAAAATCCTGCGGTAGGTGACTACCGTACCGGTTCGATTCCGGTCCTCGGCACCATTTAGCGCCCGTAGC
>NZ_JBHUEM010000054.1:1095-191166 GCF_042680805.1 Bacillus salitolerans
GTACTGCCTCGAAAAGCGAATGTTCTTCAGCTGCAAAAGTCGATAGACTTTTGATAGATGAAGGTTATTCGACCTCGAGAGGCAAGGAGCCGTAGCTGGACAAAAACTTTCTTGAATACAAATCTGTTATCTAGTTTTGAAGGAATATTTTTTTGTGATTTTCTCTTGCTATTTTTTTATAAGTTTGTATAATAGTAAGAGTCGCTAGTTTTTATCATATACTTTTGGAGGATTAGCTCAGCTGGGAGAGCACCTGCCTTACAAGCAGGGGGTCGGCGGTTCGATCCCGTCATCCTCCACCATTTATAATAATTAGTATTTCTTCTTAGTACGCGGATGTGGCGGAATTGGCAGACGCACCAGACTTAGGATCTGGCGCCTTACGGCGTGGGGGTTCGACTCCCTTCATCCGCACCATATATTTATATCGCCGGGGTGGCGGAACTGGCAGACGCACAGGACTTAAAATCCTGCGGTAGGTGACTACCGTACCGGTTCGATTCCGGTCCTCGGCACCATTTAGCGCCCGTAGCTCAATTGGATAGAGCGTTTGACTACGGATCAAAAGGTTAGGGGTTCGACTCCTCTCGGGCGCGCCATTATTTTCGGGAAGTGGCTCAGCTTGGTAGAGCACCTGGTTTGGGACCAGGGGGTCGCAGGTTCAAATCCTGTCTTCCCGACCATTAAATATAATATGGGGCCTTAGCTCAGCTGGGAGAGCGCCTGCCTTGCACGCAGGAGGTCAGCGGTTCGATCCCGCTAGGCTCCAC
This sequence comes from Bacillus salitolerans, assembly GCF_042680805.1. Classification (NCBI taxonomy): domain Bacteria; kingdom Bacillati; phylum Bacillota; class Bacilli; order Caryophanales; family Bacillaceae; genus Bacillus; species Bacillus salitolerans. The sequence continues at coordinate 1,866 of NZ_JBHUEM010000054.1, forward strand.
TTTAAGTTATAATTGAACTATCATTAGCAAATTGGAAGTAAATTCATATTGCCTACTCAAGTGATGATATGATATATTATACTTCTGTTCAAAAAACTTAAAAAATACTAATATGGCGGTGTAGCTCAGCTGGCTAGAGCGTACGGTTCATACCCGTGAGGTCGGGGGTTCGATCCCCTCCGCCGCTATCCTTAAAAAAGGATTTATATAGAGCTAAATAAGGACCTTTAGCTCAGCTGGTTAGAGCAGACGGCTCATAACCGTCCGGTCGTAGGTTCGAGTCCTACAAGGTCCACCATTTACTATACGGAGGAATACCCAAGTCCGGCTGAAGGGATCGGTCTTGAAAACCGACAGGGGTGTAACAGCCCGCGGGGGTTCGAATCCCTCTTCCTCCGCCATATTCTTTAAATGGCACAGTGAAAACTGAATAATTTCTATTGTCGCGGGGTGGAGCAGTCTGGTAGCTCGTCGGGCTCATAACCCGAAGGTCGTAGGTTCAAATCCTGCCCCCGCAACCAAAGTGGTCCCGTGGTGTAGCGGTTAACATGCCTGCCTGTCACGCAGGAGATCGCGGGTTCGATTCCCGTCGGGACCGCCACTATTATGGCTCGGTAGCTCAGTCGGTAGAGCAAAGGACTGAAAATCCTTGTGTCGGCGGTTCGATTCCGTCCCGAGCCACCATTTCTATTAATTTGCCGGCATAGCTCAGTTGGTGAGCACGTCGGAATTGGCTTCGAAGGATATGCGTCAGCGTACCAATCGAGTCTCTTCTTGTTTTAACTATCTGAAATTGGGACGACAAGTACTATCAATTATTCAATTAATAAGACATCCAATATACGCCGGCTTAGCTCAGTTGGTAGAGCAACTGACTTGTAATCAGTAGGTCGTGGGTTCAAATCCTATAGCCGGCACCATTTACTTTAAACTATTTTGTTTCTTTAACATATGGAGGGGTAGCGAAGTGGCTAAACGCGGCGGACTGTAAATCCGCTCCCTCTGGGTTCGGCAGTTCGAATCTGTCCCCCTCCACCATTATATATAACAATGGCGATCGTGGCGAAGTGGTTAACGCATCGGATTGTGGTTCCGACATTCGAGGGTTCGATTCCCTTCGGTCGCCCCATTATAACTTTACATGTAATGAACTTTAAACTATAATTTTTACTGTCTTTTGATTAATGGGCTATAGCCAAGCGGTAAGGCAACGGACTTTGACTCCGTCATGCGTTGGTTCGAATCCAGCTAGCCCAGCCATATGCGGGTGTAGTTTAATGGTAAAACCTCAGCCTTCCAAGCTGATGTCGTGAGTTCGATTCTCATCACCCGCTCCATTATACCTTACTAACTTTAGGGCCTATAGCTCAGCTGGTTAGAGCGCACGCCTGATAAGCGTGAGGTCGATGGTTCGAGTCCATTTAGGCCCACCATATAATTTTTTATAATCATTCCACCATAGCTCAGCGGTAGAGCATTCGGCTGTTAACCGAAGGGTCGTAGGTTCGAATCCTACTGGTGGAGCCAAATATGGGGAAGTACTCAAGTGGCTGAAGAGGCGCCCCTGCTAAGGGTGTAGGTCGTTAACGCGGCGCGAGGGTTCAAATCCCTCCTTCTCCGCCATAAATGTTTATATAACGGCCCATTGGTCAAGCGGTTAAGACACCGCCCTTTCACGGCGGTAACACGGGTTCGAATCCCGTATGGGTCATCTCTTAAAGCTCTGCAAATATGCAGAGCTTTTTCTATTTTAGTAATATAATCCGAAAGTAGTATCTAAGCTTTCAATAAGATACAGGCCCATGATTCAAAATGTTTTAGTTCTCCAACCAGACCAGCACATAAGGAGAAATAGTAATAACTAATTGATTATGATTGGGTCAGCTCCTTAACAATCAAGAAAAGTATAGATATCTGCACTTAATACAACGATTTTTTCCTGATTCCAACCATTCGAGACATTATTTCAACTTTTTCCCACCTGATTCCAACCATTCGTGACATTATTTCAACCATTTTTCACCACATTTCAACCATTTGACAAATACTGGAACTCGCCCGTGGTCCCTTTGAGAAATACTGCCAGTTGAAATAGTATAAACTTGAACGCCTTCAGTAACCCTCTAGTAGTATTTTATTTGGTTTAGTAGTAATGACTTTTAGCACAGAAAGGCCTCCTATTGCAAAAATGGGACTTGTTTTTTTCGTTAATTACCAAATTTCCATTCCCCTCGTAATGACCTTCTACATGTTTCGCCTACATTCTTTTTTATATGATATCCTTCCTCTATTCTTGTAAAAAGCTGTCATACGAAAGTGTCTTTCGCGCGATTTTTTTTACAAGGAAATAAAAATGCCGACTTGAATAGTTATAATTACTCGGATTTCTTCGTTTTTTACATGAATGAATCTTTCCTATTAAACAAATTATATTTCGCACCTTCGCACAAAAAATGATTAATGAAAACTAAATATTTCGTTTTTTTCAGTTATGTCATGTATGCATCTCTCTATGCATATTAAATACAATACTATTTCTACTTATTTCCGAGAGGGGAGATTATTGCAATGATTCAGAGAAGATGTGTTGCCATGCTTTTAGCAGGTGGTAAGGGAAGTCGTCTTAGTACACTCACTAAGAATTTAGCTAAGCCTGCGGTTCCATTTGGTGGGAAATATCGTATTATTGATTTCTCACTGAGCAATTGTACAAATTCTGGGATTGAAACAGTTGGAGTATTAACGCAATATCAACCCCTTCTATTAAATTCATATATCGGAATTGGAAGTGCTTGGGACTTAGATCGCAAGCATGGTGGAGTTACTGTATTACCTCCTTATCTAGAATCGAACAATATGAGATGGTACACAGGGACTGCTAGTGCTATCTATCAAAACTTAAATTATATCAAGCAGTATGAGCCAGATTATGTCCTCATTTTATCAGGCGATCATATTTACAAAATGGATTATGCGGAGTTGCTTTCATACCATGTTGAAAAAGAAGCCGATGTCACCATTTCAGTTATCGAAGTCCCATGGGAGGAAGCAAGTCGGTTTGGCATTATGAATACGAATCATGAGCTGAAAATTATTGAATTTGAAGAAAAGCCAGCGGCTCCCAAAAACAATTTGGCTTCGATGGGAATCTATATATTTTCTTACTCTATTCTTAAGGAGTATCTTGAGATGGATGACCGTAATCCAGAATCCAGCCATGATTTTGGTAAGGATGTAATTCCTCTTTTATTAGATGAGAAGAAAAAACTAATGGCCTATCCTTTCCAAGGATATTGGAAGGATGTAGGAACGGTAAAGAGCTTATGGGAAGCCAATATGGATTTATTAGAGGATCAGCCTGAGCTTAACCTATATGATCATGCTTGGAGAGTATATTCGGTAAATCCAAATCAACCACCCCAATATATTTCACCAGACGCATCAATTGAGAAATCTCTGATAAATGAAGGTTGTGAAATTTATGGGACCATAGATCATTGTGTCGTATTTCAAGGGGTATATGTTGGTAAGGGTTCATATATTAAAGACTCTGTCATTATGCCAGATGTTCAAATAGGTGAGAATGTTTTTATTGAACGAGCCATTATTCCTTCTGGTGTAAAAATTGAAACGGGCACGATTATTCGATCAGAAAGAGACTCTGAAGAAATCATTTTAGTTTCAGAAGAGATGCTATCCTCACACCAAACTGCTAACGCAGAGTCTATATAACGGAGGTTTTCCTGCAAATGAAAGACACAATGATGGGCTTAATTGATGCAACCACCATTCATGAATCACTACGATTACTAACATCCAAACGATCGTTAGCAGCAATACCATTTGGAGGACGTTATCGCTTAATTGACTTCGTACTATCCAACATGGTGAACTCAGGGATTCAATCAGTCGCTATATTTCCAAAACATCAATATCGATCACTCATGGATCATTTAGGCTCAGGAAAGCAATGGGATTTAAATAGAAAGAGAGATGGACTATTTTTCTTTCCACCAACAGATGGGCATGATGATTCTTTTGTAGATGAATTTGGTTCTTTCTCTCATATGCAAGCAAATATCGACTATTTTTTAAGAAGTACACAGGAGTATGTGGTCATAACAAACTGTAACACGATTTGTAACATCGACTTTAGAAAAGTTCTAATGAGTCATAAAGAGACAGGAGCAGATATTACAACGGTTCGAAAAAATGGCAGACCACTAAATATGTACCTATTAAAAAAAGAGTTTTTAATGGATTTATTCTGTCATTATAAAGAATCTGGTTACACTCATTTTTCTGATGTTCTTTGTGACCGTCACATGATGTATCGGTTGCATAGTTACGAGTATGACGGGTATGTTGCCCAAATCAATTCCATTGAAGCTTACTACTATCACAGCTTAGAGATGCTGAATCATGATGTATGGAAACAATTATTTATAAAAAATAGACCAATTTATACAAAAGTGAAGGATGAACCACCCGCAAGATATATGGATGGAGCAAAGGTGAAAAATTCGATTATTGCCAATGGATGCATCATTGAAGGCCATATAGAAAACAGTATTTTGTTTCGAGCAGTTAGAGTAGGGAAGGGGACGGTAATAAAAAATAGTGTGATTATGCAACAAAGTCTAATAAGAGATAGATGTACATTAGAATCAGTGATATTGGATAAGGATGTCAAAGTTGGAGAAAACGTTAAGCTTTATGGGGAGAAAAGCCGACCTTTTGTGTTGGAAAAAGGGACGATACAAGGAGCGGTGATGAATTTATGAATATCCTGTTTGTTGTATCTGAATGTGTTCCATTTGTCAAAACAGGGGGGCTGGCCGATGTGGCTGGTTCCCTTCCTATTGAACTTAAACAATATGGAGCAAATGTATCTGTCATTCTGCCGAAATATAGTAGAATACCAAGACAATTTGTAGAGAGCATGAACCATCAAAACTCATTTACAGTTCGAGTCGGCTGGAGAGAGCAATTTGTTGGGATAGATATGCTAGAGCTTGGCGGAATCACCTATTATTTTATTGATAATGAGTACTACTTTAAGAGAGACACCTTATATGGCCATTTTGATGATGGTGAACGTTTTTCTTATTTTTCCCACGCAGTCATCTCGTTTATCTCACAATTAGAAGTAAAGCCAGATATTGTTCATTGTCATGATTGGCATACAGCAATGATACCTTTTCTGATCAAGGAAGTGTTTCACTTTGAAATAAGAACGGTATTTACGATTCACAATTTGCATTTTCAAGGTCTGTTTCCAAAAGAAATTCTTCATGATCTATTAAATATAGACGATTCCTATTTTACAGCAGGCTCTCTAGAGTTTTATGGCATGGTTAATTTTATGAAGGCGGGTATTTTAGCGTCAGATTACATCACAACCGTTAGTCCTACCTATTGCCATGAAATCCAGACTCCTTATTTCGGGGAGAAGCTTGATGGATTATTAAGAGAAAGACGTGAATCTTTTTATGGCATACTAAATGGAATTGATTATGAAGAGTATGATCCGGCACAGGACCCTGCGATACCATATTTGTATGACCAATATAACCTTATGTATAAGGAAAAGAACAAACGGGTTCTCCAATCACACTTCCATCTAAATGAAGATACATCTGTTCCAATCATTGCCATGATTACAAGATTGACAAGGCAAAAAGGGATAGAGTTAGTACAACATATATTTCAAGAGTTGATGCAGTTCAATGTTCAATTTATTGTTCTTGGCTCAGGTGATACTGAATATGAACAATTCTTTGAGAAGATGAGTCATATGTATCCAAATCAAGTACGGACGTATATTGGGTTTGATGAAACTTTAGCTAGGCTTATATATGCCGGTTCAGACATGTTTTTAATGCCTTCGAAATTCGAGCCATGTGGGTTAGGGCAGCTTATTGCGATGAGGTATGGTACAATCCCGATTGTTCGAGAAACCGGTGGATTAAATGATACCGTGACCTCGTACAATGAAGGAGAGGGTACAGGGAACGGCTTTAGTTTTACTAACTTTAATGCTCATGACATGCTATACACCATTCACCGTGCTATTTCCTTCTATCATAATAAAGACATTTGGCTGTCACTGATGCAAAATGCAATGAGTGAAGATAATAGCTCAGGTCGGTCTGCATTTATGTACAATCAACTATATTCAAAACTAATTATACCTGTTAGGGGTGAGGGGTATGTTCCAAAGCAAGGAGCAGTTTAAGCTTATCTTTTTACAGAAGCTTCAAATGATGTACGGTAAGCGCTTTGAAGACACAACTGTAAGTGAACAATATCATGCCCTAGGACAGCTGGTAAGGGAACAAATTAGTGCTCAGTGGATTGAAACAAATGAAAAACATAGAACTTGTAAAAGAAAACAAGTGTATTATTTATCGATAGAATTTTTGCTTGGTCGAATGCTTGGGAATAATCTTTTAAATCTTGGAATTCGTGATTTATGTGAAGAAGCATTACGCGAAATAGGAATATCTCTTGTAGAGCTTGAAGAATGTGAAATTGATGCTGGCTTAGGTAATGGTGGATTAGGAAGATTGGCTGCTTGCTTTTTAGATTCACTCGCCTCTCTAAACTTACCTGGCCATGGCTGTGGTATTCGATACAAGCATGGCTTGTTTGATCAGAAAATTGTCAATGGGTATCAGGTTGAATTACCTGAACAATGGCTGACACATGGGAACGTTTGGGAGGTTAGAAGGGCTGATGAGGCAGTAGATGTCAAGTTTTGGGGTGAGGTAGAAGCCTATCGTGAAAATGACCACTTAAAGTTTCGTCATATAGGTGCTGAGACGATTACAGCAGTACCTTACGACATGCCCATTATCGGTTATAAAACAAGTACAGTTAATACTTTACGTTTGTGGAATGCAGAGGCTGCACCCTATCCAACACATAAAAATGTCCTACAATATAAGCGTGAAACAGAAGCTGTTTCTGAGTTTCTTTATCCAGATGATACGAATGATGAGGGGAAAATACTAAGACTGAAGCAACAATACTTCCTTGTGGCAGCAAGTTTACGTAGTATTATTAATTCCTATCGTAAGCAGTATCCGGATTTGTCCACCTTATACCAATATGTAGCGATTCATATTAATGATACTCATCCCGTGTTAGCAATCCCTGAATTAATGAGAATCTTGGTTGACGAAGAAAGTATTCCATGGGATGAGGCATGGGAGATTACTACCAAAACCATTTCATATACGAATCATACAACTCTTTCTGAAGCGTTAGAAAGATGGCCGGTTCCTATTTTTAAGCCGTTATTACCTAGAATCTTCATGATTGTTGAAGAAATTAACGAAAGATTTTGTAGGGAGTTATGGGATATTTACACAGGAGAATGGGACCACATTGAAAGAATGGCCCTTATATCTCATGGCGTCATTCGAATGGCCCATCTGGCTATTGTAGGAAGTCATTCTATTAACGGTGTGGCAAAAATCCATACTGAGATTTTAAAGCATCGTGAAATGAATGATTTTTATGTGTTATTCCCTAATCGATTTAATAACAAAACAAACGGAATTACTCATCGCAGGTGGCTATTAAAGGCAAATCCTCAGCTTTCTACACTTATAACGGATTCTATAGGAGAGAAATGGATAACTGAACCAGAAGAATTAAGAAGACTTGAACACTTTGCCGATAATTACTCGTTTAAAGAACAATTGATGAATGTGAAACAGAAACGTAAAGAGATACTGGCAAGCCGAATATATAATCAAACAGGATTAAAAATTGATACCCAATCCATTTTTGATGTTCAGGTTAAAAGGCTGCATGCATATAAACGACAGCTACTAAATGTTTTACACATTATGCATCTATACAACAAGTTAAAAGAAAATCCAAATTATGACATTCACCCACGAACCTTTATTTTTGGAGCGAAGGCTTCTCCAGGATATCATTATGCAAAGAAAATTATTAAACTCATTAACACCGTTGCGGACAAAGTTAATCATGATCCAGTTATTAGTAACATTCTAAAAGTGGTATTTATTGAAAATTATCGTGTTTCTATAGCAGAGGAAATTATTCCAGCTACTGATGTTAGTATTCAAATTTCTACTGCCAGTAAGGAAGCTTCTGGAACAGGAAATATGAAGTTTATGATGAATGGTGCTTTAACTCTAGGTACCTTGGATGGAGCTAATATTGAGATAGGAGATGCTGTCGGTAAGGAGAATATTTATACGTTTGGTCTTACTTCCGATGAAGTATTAAATTATTACGAAAATGGTGGATATCGTTCAACTGATTATTATCATCATAATAAACCGATTCAAATGGTAGTGGATCAATTAGTTAACGGATTTTTTCCTAAAACTGGAACCGAATTTGAGCTAATTTATGATTCTCTACTTGTTCAAAATGATGAATTCTTTGTTTTAAAGGATTTATTAGCCTATATCCCAATTCAACAAGAAGTCGGAAGGGGATATGGTAAGAAGAGTGACTGGTATCGTAAGAGTACGTTAAATATCTCAAAATCTGGATATTTTTCAAGTGATCGGACGATCAAAGAATATGCAGATGGAATCTGGGGATTATCGAAGGTACTAGTAAAATAAACATTAGCAATTGTTGACTATACCGTAATTCGTGTGTTATATTGTAGTTACTATCGAGCAAGTTTAGAAAAGTTAGAAAGTAAGAATGTTATACCTTCATGAGAAATGTTTGGTAAGTTTTTACTTCTAAACATTTTGATTGAGGGTTTTTTAATGTGTATTATTATGCGTCTTTTCATCTTCTCGGCAGTGAATCTTTTGGTACCGAGATGTACCAGTTCTAGGAGGTCAATTAAATGCAAAACGGTAAAGTAAAATGGTTTAACAGCGAAAAAGGTTTTGGATTCATCGAAGTTGAAGGTGGAGACGACGTATTCGTACATTTCTCAGCAATCCAATCTGAAGGTTTCAAATCTTTAGAAGAAGGTCAAGAAGTTAGCTTCGAAATCGTTGAAGGTAACCGTGGACCACAAGCAGCTAACGTAGTTAAGCTATAATTCAACCCATAAATGACAAAGCAGTCCTGTATAGGACTGCTTTTTAAAATTATAAGAAAGTATAAACGTTTTCAGTAAGAGAATGGGCTAATGACTTGAAATCCAGCTCCAGCACCTAGCGACTCGAGGTCAAATGTTTCTAAATGAGTAAAAGGGGAAAATCACCCTTTTCTCATTTAGGAACATTTGCTCTGCCTTAGGTTAAACGGGCGATTGCGCCTTTTGTTTGTTCATCCCTCTATAAGATAAATTGTAAACTTCAAGGAAACAACCTGTGGCTGCAGACTTATCGTTCTATCGTTGTGTTTATCTGTAGTGATCCTTTCCTTCTTCAACGTATGGCTCTTTTTCTCCAGGAGGTAGATCTCCAAATATAGTCATTGTTCCTTCTTCATCTAATATATCTTCATATTGTTCATGTTGATGATTTGGATAAACAGTGATATTTTTACCTTCTATATCTGTGCCGATAAAGTTCTCATAAACCTCTACATATCCTACTGGATCATCTGATTCTACGTATGCGTCATTATAATGCTCTACTTCCATGTCTATATCAGATGGAGTTTCAGAAGTTCCATAACGGGCAACGTCTTGCCATGAATCCTCGGCATCATATGCCTCTCCTTCTGATTCATCATATTCAAATCGGCCAAAGGCAGGCATTAATACATTTTCCTCAACTGGTCTTTCATGAGATACGAGATGATCAGGAGTATGCTCTTTACAGTATAGGACTGTTGGAAGTGCCTCAAGACGCTCTAGATCAATTTCTTTACCACATTCTTTACAAATCCCATATGTCCCATCCTGCATGGCTTGGAGAGCATCATCTATATCTTTAAGTTCTTTTTCTGTATGTTCGTTTAACGCAATATCTTTTTCGCGTTCATAAAGCTCAGTGGCATTATCAGCTGGGTGGTTATCATAGCTTGATAATTCTCCCATTGATTCGTGAATCGCTCCTCGTTCTAAATCATAGTGTCCTACTTTTTCAAATCGATCTACTATCGCTCTTTTATCTTGGATCAATTGATTTCGTAGCTTTTCCATTTGGAGAGCAGTAAGCATAATGGGTTCCCTCCTTTATATAAGGTTTAAATTCAACACCTTCTTGTATAGTATGTACTATGTTCAATAAAACATATGTAGGAAAAACTGAAAAACAAAACACAGCCCTCCAGATGAAAGGCTGTGTTTATTGTTTTGGATTAAATAAAATAGGCAAGGACTAATCCAATCGATAGGAGTAATCCGAAGATCGTATTTGTTTGAGCAGTTGCCTTCATGGCAGGCATCATTTGCAAAGGGATTGTTTTTCCAATAAATCCTTTTGTTGCTTGAATCGGCTTTGGGATACTTAATAATACAAGTAGTAGCCAAGGGGAGGCTATCTTTAGACCAATTAAAACAATGACCCATAGATAGGACACGATAAACATCCCTGCTAATACCATAATCGCACGCTTTCGACCAACTAGGATGGCTAATGTTTTTCTTCCATTTTCTTTATCACCATCTAGATCTCGTATGTTATTAGCAAGCAAGATAGCTCCAACTAAAATAGAGATTGGCATTGAAATAAGAACGCTTTCGACTGTAATTGTACTAGTCTGCACATAATAGGAAAGTAAAATAATGATATTTCCCATGAATAGACCGGCTACCATTTCCCCAAATGGAGTATAGGCAATAGGAACTGGACCACCTGTATAAAAATACCCAGCCGCCATACAGATCGTACCAATAATCGCGAGCCACCAGCTAGTTTGCATACAAATATAAACACCTAGTATTGTTGCAATCCCAAATAGGAAAAAGGCAAGTGTTATAACGGTTTTGGGCTGAATTCCATGACGGACAATAGCTCCACCAATACCGACAGAACCTTCATGATCCAGTCCTCGTTTGAAGTCATAGTACTCATTAATCATGTTCGTCGCAGCTTGAATAATTAAACAGGCAAGCAACATGATAATAAATAGAGAAGAATTAATATTCGTATATGGTAAAGCAAGTGCTGTTCCAATAAAAACTGGTACAAAAGCAGCTGTTAACGTATGTGGTCTTGTCAATGCCCACCAAACTTTCCAGCTAGATTGTTCTTTAATGTTATGTTCTTGATTTGTTTGTAATTCCATAGACGTTTCACCTCTCCACGCCAAAATGTATCACATTAAGTTTAGGAGAACACACAAGAAGTGTCAACGCTTTTATAAAGGAATAAACATCATGATTTTACAGCATTTGAAACGTTTTCCTTTAAGGTTCGGGACAAACAATATAAAATAGAAATAAATAGACAAAATATTGACATGGACAGTAGTCAGGTGTATTTTAGTAGAGTCAATTTGAAACGTTTACATAGATAGAAGGTTTTTTAGGGGGATTTAAGATGGCAACCATTCAACAGACCAAGTGGCATGACAACATCGTGGATGGAATAAAAGAAGCAAATAGATTACAGCAACCTATATTAATTAGTCGTTCCGATCAAATAGAAGATATAGACCCCCTTATATTTTTTACAGTTGGAAGAAGGCTATTTAAAGGAGAACGTTTTTATTGGAGAGAGCCAAGCAAAAATGAATGGATTGTTGGACTTGGATCAGCATATAGTATTCAATCAAATGAACGGACTTCAAAGCGATTTGAAAATATAGAAGAAGAGTGGAACGATTTGATTAATAATGGATTGCTTTTTTTAGAAGAACCTACAAAAGCAACAGGACCATTACTTTTTGGTGGGTTTTCATTTGACCCTTATAAAGAAAGAACCCCACTGTGGAGAGATTTTCCGGAATCAAAGCTTTTCATTCCTAAGTTTATGCTAACGTATTCTGATGGGAAAATGTGGCTAACAATCAATATGGTTGTAACAGAAGCTAATAATCCTGAAGTTGTGTTTCAACAGCAACTTATGGAGGAAAAGCACATCCTTCAATCGGTAAAGGAACCCTTTGACTTTTCTGAAGAATGTACGTATACAGAGGAAGAGATTGAGGTAGAAAAGTGGCTTCAATCAATAAAGGATGTCGTTAGCCATATTCAAAATGGTGAGCTTGATAAAGCCGTCCTTGCACGTGAACTTAAACTTGTTACTTCTACGAGCTTTCCAGTTGAAGCAATTCTTTATCGTTTGCAAGAAAATCAGGCGAGTAGCTACATATTTGCCCATGAAAGCGGGAAATCAGTATTTATTGGTGCAACACCAGAGCGTCTTATTAAAAAAGACCAAGAGAAATTATTCTCCACTTGTTTAGCAGGATCTATTAGAAGAGGCGAAAGTATAAAAGAAGATGAATTATTGGAACAAGAGCTGTTAAATGATCATAAGAATCTTGTCGAACATCAATTTGTTGTAGATATGATTGCGAAGGAAATGGAACAAGTCTGTGTAAACATTAAAAAACCTTCGAAACCAAGTGTGTTTAAAGCAAAAGACATTCAACACTTATACACACCAATTATAGGTGAGGCTAAAGAAGGGACGCCATTACTAACCATCGTTCAGAAGCTTCATCCAACCCCTGCTCTTGGCGGGTTTCCACAAGAAAAAGCGTTACAAGAGATTAGAGAGCATGAGGCATTAGATCGTGGCTGGTATGCAGGTCCTATCGGTTGGATGGACTCGAGGGGAAATGGAGAATTTGCGGTGGCGATTCGCTCAGGATTGTTTCAAGAAAATAGGGCGTCCCTATTTGCTGGCTGTGGGATTGTGGATAAATCGGAGCCTAATCAGGAATACGAGGAAACGCAAATTAAGTTTAAACCGATGCTTACTGCAATTGGAGGCATGGTAAATGAATGACAGTAAAGCACTAACAGATTATTTAGGTACCTTTATTCAAGAACTAGTTTTTAATGGGGTTGAACAGGTAGTCATTAGCCCAGGTTCAAGATCAACTCCGTTTGCTTTGTTGTTTACAGAGCATCCTTCCATAAAAACATGGATTAATATTGATGAGCGTTCGGCAGCTTTTTTTGCACTAGGATTAGCGAAGGCTTCAACAAAGCCTGTTGTACTACTATGTACTTCTGGAACGGCTGCTGCCAATTACTATCCTGCGATTATCGAGGCAACGTATTCCAGAGTACCTCTTATTGTGTTAACTGCAGACAGACCACATGAATTACGAGATGTAGGGGCACCACAAGCGATCAATCAGCTTGATTTATATGGAAAGTATAGTAAATGGTTTGTTGAGATGGGCATACCGGAGAATAGCCCAGGGATGCTACAATATGTAAAGATGGTCGCTGCTCGTTCCGTAGCAACGTCACTTTCTTCACCAGCAGGGGTTGTTCATTTGAATTTTCCATTTCGTGAGCCACTCGTTCCAAATTTTGAACAGCTTAATTGGGGTTTAGTAAATGGAAGAAAGAATATATGTGCATCAACTAGTTCAGTCATGTCTAGTGAAATGATAGATATTCTCTTAGAAGCATCTAGATGTGAAAGAGGTATTATTGTGTGTGGTTCACATGATCAAGGAGGGTTCCCGCATGCCGTTGTGCGTTTGGCGAATATGTTAGGGTTTCCTATCTTGGCAGATCCACTTTCCCAGCTCCGAAGTGGCTCTCACGATATGTCATCAGTTATTGATTGCTATGATACCATTTTGAAAAGTGAGAAGGCATTCTCTGCGTTAAAACCAGATGTGATTATCCGGTTTGGAGCTATGCCGGTTTCAAAGGTTCTAACTCAATTTATCAGTCAATCATTAGCAAAGTATCACATCGTAATTGATTCGGATCCTGATTATCGTGACCCAACATTAAGGGCGAACTATTTCTTTCATGTGAATGAACACTCTTTTTGTGACGAAGCAGCCCGGATTTTACGTGATGTAGAAACAACAACTGACTATTTAACTCTTTGGAAAAAGTTAAACAAGCTTGTAAAACCTGTACTGTTAAGCGAGTTAAAAGAGTATATGTTTGAAGGGGATGTTATTCGTACATTAGCACCGGTTCTTGAGAATGGGACTAGCTTATTTGTAGGAAACAGTATGCCAATTCGCGATTTGGATACCTTTTATTTTACAAATGATAAAGATGTTAAGATTTATGCAAACCGTGGCGCCAATGGAATTGATGGAATCATATCGACTGCATTAGGTTGCAGTGCTCACAATGAACGTCTCATCTTGATTGTTGGCGATATAACTTTTTATCATGACCTTAATGGTTTACTTATGAGTAAACTCTACAATCTACCTATCACGATCGTTATTGTTAATAACAATGGTGGTGGTATCTTTTCTTTCTTACCCCAATCTAAGGAAAAGAAACATTTTGAAGAGGTATTTGGAACGCCAACAAACTTAGATTATGAGAAAGTGGTCGACATGTACGGCGGAGTGTTTCATAGGGTCAAAGATTGGAAAGAGTATCAAATGGCAATAAAGAATAGTCTTGATATGAATCAACTAGTTGTGGTGGAGGTTCCGACTGAAAATAGAGATGAAAATGTTATATTACATAGAAACCTATGGAACGAAGCAGTTGAATTAGTTGACCAATATTTAATGGAACAGTTAACATGAGAATTCTTTTAAATAATATAACTTATTCATATGAAATAATAGGAAGTGGCCCGAAGCTATTGTTCCTGCATGGTTTTACTGGAAGTAAACAAAATTGGAAGGGAATTGCCTCCAATTTATCTGAGCACTTTACAGTCATTACAATTGATTTGATTGGCCATGGGGAGACAGATTCACCGCTTGATTCAGCACGGTATGAGATGAACGCTGCTTGTTTGGATCTCAATTTATTTTTAGAGAAATTAGACATAAACACCGTTCAATTAGTAGGTTATTCGATGGGTGGACGGCTAGCAATTGCATTTGCGTTATCGTATCCTAACCGTGTTTCCTCTCTCATTCTAGAAAGCAGCTCACCAGGAATTGAACGTATAGAAGAGCGTAATCTGCGAATTCTATCAGATGAACAATTAGCTGAAGAAATAGTTGAGAAGGGTATTACGGAATTTGTGAATAAATGGGAAAACATACCGTTATTCGAATCGCAAAAGCTTCTTCCAGAAAGTATTCAAGCGGCTATTCGTGCCGAGCGGTTAACCAATAATCCAATTGGACTAGCAGGTAGTCTAAAAGGAATGGGAACGGGGAAGCAGCCTTCCTATTGGGACCAATTACAAGAAATAAAGATACCTTCTTTATTCATTTGTGGAGAGTGGGATGAAAAGTTCTGTACGATTGCGGAAGAAATGTCTGTACGAGTTCCAAATAGTACTATTCAAAAAGTATTTAATGCTGGCCATGCAATTCATGTGGAACAACCTGAATTTTTTGGTAAAATAGTAGTGGAGTTTCTACATAGTTTGACAAACAAGGAGGAATAAAGATGACAGTAGAGTGGATTGCTGAAAGAAAATATGAAGATATCTTATACGAAACATATAATGGTATCGCGAAAATCTCAATCAATCGACCAGAAGTAAGAAATGCATTCCGTCCAAAAACAGTAATGGAATTAATTGATGCATTTGCGTATGCTCGTGATGATGAAAATATTGGTGTTATTGTGTTAGCAGGGGTAGGAGACGAGGCATTCTGTGCTGGTGGTGACCAGAAGGTTCGTGGTCACGGTGGATATGTAGGAGAAGACCAAATTCCACGATTAAACGTATTAGATCTTCAACGCCTTATCCGTGTCATTCCAAAGCCGGTTATTGCCATGGTATCTGGTTATGCAATCGGCGGAGGACATGTATTACATATCGTATGTGACTTAACAATCGCAGCTGATAATGCAATCTTCGGTCAAACGGGTCCTAAGGTCGGAAGCTTTGATGCAGGATATGGTTCTGGTTACTTAGCACGTATTGTGGGTCATAAAAAAGCTAGAGAAATCTGGTTCTTATGTCGTCAATATAATGCACAAGAAGCGTTAGATATGGGGTTAGTTAATACTGTGGTACCTCTTGAAAAACTTGAAGAAGAAACCATACAATGGTGTATGGAAATGTTAGAAAAAAGCCCAACAGCTCTACGTTTTATAAAAGCTGCAATGAATGCAGATACTGATGGTCTAGCAGGACTTCAACAATTTGCGGGTGATGCAACGTTACTTTATTATACAACTGATGAGGCTAAAGAAGGACGTGACGCATTTAAAGAAAAGCGTACACCGGACTTCAAACAATTCCCTCGTTTTCCATAAGCAGCAATACCTGACTTCGGTCAGGTTTTTTTGTTTTACTTGTTGTATAGGAAATTATCATGGTGTTTATTGTGGGTAAGTTGATGAGCAAATCTGAACCGGCTTCAGCGTCAAGCCAAGATGAAATGGCGACGATCTTTGCCATTTCATCCTACTCGAGGGAAAAAGAAAAATCACTTTTTCCTTGGTCAAATAACCCTTTTTCTCATTTTAAGGAACATTAGCTCTGCCTTAGGCTAAACGGGGCGCTTGCGCCATTTTTTCTGTGCTTGTCCAAAAACTTTTTTCTCCTACTATTTTTTAGTACACTATTGATAGGAAAAGTAATCGGAGGGAAATCAATGCAAAATGTAAATGTGGTCCCTAATTGGCTCATGCAAAGAGCATATTTAACACCTCAAAGAATAGCCATAAAAATGGGGGAACGAGAAATTACGTTCGATCAGCTCCATAACCAGGTTTACCAGATGGCTGGACGGTTACATGCGATGGGGATTAAGCGAGGAGCGAATATTGCAGTTCTCTCACATAATAGTATTGAAATGATTGAAATCTTACATGCTTTAAAATATATAGGTGCAGTTACAGTATTACTCAATACAAGACTTACAACAAATGAATTACTCTGGCAAATTGAAAATGCCCATGTGGATTTTGTATTAGTTGAGTCTAGTATGGCGAAGCAGCTAGAAGGTAAGTCAAAGGCCAGGGTTGTCTCCTTTGATGCCCTATATACTATCGAACCCAAAAAGGGAGAACTCCATGTTGTGAAAGAATTCTCTTTAGATAAACCGGATACAATTATGTATACATCTGGGACAACAGGCAATCCAAAGGGGGTTATCCAGACATACGGTAATCATTATTGGAGTGCAATTGGTTCAGCTCTTAATCTTGGGATTGAGCAAGAAGACTGTTGGTTAGCTTGCGTCCCATTTTTTCATGTGAGTGGACTGTCTATTTTGATGAGAAGTGTCATTTATGGAATGAAGGTAGTGGTACAGGATGGATTCCAGGCAGAGACTGTTAATAAGGAGATTGTAAATGAGAAGGTCACAATTATTTCTGTTGTAAGCACGATGCTTCAACAAATGATTGACCATTTAGACGAAAGAGGTTCTGGGTATCCACCGAGCTTACGGTGTGTTCTGCTTGGAGGAGGACCTGCTCCAGAGACGTTACTCGAAAAAAGTAAATTACGTAATATTCCCGTCTTTCAAACATACGGGATGACTGAGACTGCCTCACAGGTTGTGACTCTTTCATCTGAATATAGTTTAAGTAAGCTTGGATCGGCAGGTAAACCATTATTTCATTCACAAGTAAAAATTGTTCAAAATGACGTGGAGCAAGATAATGATAAACCAGGGGAAATCTTGGTGAAGGGGCCAACGGTTTCAACTGGCTATTGGAATTGTCCTGATGCAACAAAATCATCCTTGAAAAACGGGTGGCTTTATACAGGCGATATTGGATATTTGGATGCGGATGGTTTTTTATATGTTCTGGACCGGCGCAAAGACTTAATTATTTCTGGCGGTGAAAATATTTATCCTGCAGAAATTGAGAGTGTTTTACTTTCTCATCCAGAAGTAGCAGAGGCCGGAGTAACAGGGAAGGAAGACCTGAAGTGGGGACAAGTGCCAGTAGCATTTGTAGTTCTCAAAAACCCGATTTCCAAAGAAGAGCTAATGGCATTTTGCGGGGAAAAGCTTGCACGTTATAAGCTGCCTAAAGCAATATATAGTGTAACCTCTTTGCCTCGAAATGCTACTAACAAGCTGCAAAGGCACAAATTATTATCCTTACTTGATGGGACTGCTACGATATGAACCTTTCACAAGTGACGCTTCATCATGTGAAAATGAGGCTCTTATCACCCTTTCAAGCGAGCTATGGTCAAGTACAAGATCGCGAAGTCATTATTGTTGAAGCTACGGATCGTGATGGAGTTACGGGCTGGGGGGAGTGTGTTGCATTCTCTGTTCCATGGTATACGGAAGAAACCGTTAAAACATGTTGGCATATCCTTGAAGACTTTTTAATACCCTTGCTCAGTCAAAATTCATACAAAAAGATGGAAGATTATCTCATAGACTGCTCCAAATATAAGCGTCATAACATGGCTAAAGCCTCTATCGAAGCTGCACTTTGGGACCTCGATGCTAAACAAAAAGGAGTTTCATTATCTTCTTTATGGGGAGGAACGAGAAAGGAAGTCGAAGCAGGGGTCGTTGTTGGACTTGGGGACCATGACCAGATGATTGCTAGTATTCAATCATATTTGGATGAGGGGTATAAGCGTTTTAAGGTAAAAATAAAGCCGGGTCAAGATTACGATCTTCTTAAAAAGATCCGGAGTGCCTTCCCGACATTACCTTTAATGGCAGATGCTAATTCTGCTTATTCATTAGCGGATGTTAAAAGGATAAAGGCATTAGATGAATTCCGATTAATGATGATTGAGCAGCCACTTTCTTCTGATGATATTATTGATCATGCTACATTACAAAGGCAAATCGACACGCCAATTTGCTTAGATGAAAGTATCGTGTCATTTGAGGATGCTAGAAAAGCGATTGAACTTGGTAGCTGTAAAATCATCAATATTAAAATGGGAAGAGTTGGGGGATTTCGTGAAGCGCAAAAAATCCATAATCTCTGCCAATCTCACCATATACCTATTTGGTGTGGTGGAATGCTAGAAACCGGGGTATCAAGAGCACACAATATTGCCTTAGCAAGTCTCCCGCAATTTCAAATTCCAGGGGATATATCTGCATCTTCTCGATATTGGAGTCAAGATATCATACAGCCTGAAGTAAAAATAGAAAATGGAAAGATTCAGGTCCCAAGCGAGCCTGGACTCGGTTTTGAAATCGACCGTAAGCATCTTTCAAACCTAACATTATACAAACAACATTTTAAAATAAGGTGATTGCCTTATTTTTTTTACTTTTAAACAAGTACTACTATTTCCTATTATCCCTTTAAGTTCCTACGACTAAATACTTAGACACGTCCCTACCTAATGTATGATTTTGTCTGTAATTATTCTTGTTATGATAAAGACAAGAAAACAGATTGAACGGAGGAGAACGAATGATACAAGGACTTTTTGAAGCGCATTTACCTATCAGTAATTTAAAGCAATCAATTGAATTCTATCAAAAGTTAGGTCTAGAATTAGCCTGGAAGGATGAAGATACTGCTTTTTTTTGGATTGAGAAGGAAAAAAGTTGGCTCGGCCTTTGGGAAGGTAAGGAAGTTGATACTCCATACCATCCTTCGCTACGGCATATAGCATTTAGGGTAAGCTACGAGTTTATGAAACAATCAGTAGACTGGTTAAAAGAAAGAGAGATTGAGGCAAAGCCTTTTGGAAAAAATTTTTTTGTAGAGCCGTTTGTTAGACCTTACCAAGGAAATGCGTCTGTATATTTTGAAGATCCTGATGGGAATAGCTTAGAGTTTATGTGTTTTATTGAGGTTCCAGCCGAATATAGACTTGATACAACCAAATACGTTATTGAGGATTGGGAGAAGCGGGTCAAGGGATGAAGGAACCAAAGCTAATTTTATTCAAAAACTATCGTACTATTGTAAAAAATTTGAAACTTTTCGTTAGGACGCTTCGTCTAAAAGGATAGATTGATCTTGATAGATGGTGAGGAAGATAGTATGGAAAAACAGTTAGACTGGCAACGTCAAATTATTCTGGAAGATTATAATGATATTAAGGTAGAATTAAAAAAGGATTCAAACGCTTCAAAAACTGAAGCAAATGTTAGCATTACGTCTTATCGAAAGAGAAGAAAGATGCAGTCCATGTTTAAATAAATTGAGTAAATGGGTCAAGAAGGGGACTTCTTGACTCTCTTATTTGAAGTGAAATGAGAGGTTGAGCAACATGAATCGTTCTTTCTACGCTGTATTAGTTAGCCAAACTGCAACAAATTTAGGATTTGCACTTTATACGATGGTTGTTGTTTTACACCTTTATAATAAGTCAGGATCAACCACCATTGCAGCGACAGTAACGCTAATCAGTATTATATTTCGAATGATTAGTCATATAATGCTACCAATGATATCTGATCGATTTAAACTTCCGAAATTACTATTATTCTCTCAAACGGTACAATTCATTCTACTGATAGTGTTGTATGTACTATTTACTCAAGTAGATACATCTGTTCATATTGGAATTATCTTTATGCTATTAGGTTTGATATCGTTTTTTAACGGATTTTTTACACCAATCAAATCAACCCTTGTCAGATCGATTGTACCCGTAGATGGTAGAGTCAAGGCTAATAGTCTGTTATCGAGTGTGGATCAAACATTTTTATTTGCGGGTTGGACATTTGGTGGTATATTACTGGCCATCGCAGGGATACACACCACTCTATTCATTTCAATCGGATTATGTGTTCTGACGATTGTTTGTTTACTTCTAATAAAAATGAATAATGAACAACATGAAATTCAGCCAAACGAAGCCTTTATGAGTCGATTAACAGTTGGATGGAAATATCTCTTCAAACATAAAGGACTTAGAATTCTTGTTTTTATGGACTTAATCGAAGCCTGGGTTGGGACGATCTGGATTGGAGCCGTTACATTAACCTATGTACAAGATGCTTTAGGAAAAGGGGAGACATGGTGGGGATATATTAACGGCGGATACTATTTAGGCACAATTTTAGGAGGCATCCTAATTATTCGTTTTAATTCTTATCTAAAAGGGAGATTAACGATCGCAATGTTAGTAGGATCCATGACATTTGGAATTCTTACGTTCATTTATGGCTTTATATCCGTCCCTATCATCGCATTACTGTTAGTGTTACTAATGGGGCCATCTTATCAATTAAGAGATATAGCTCAAGAAACGATGTATCAAAATAGTGTGGATGAGAATACGTTAACTAAAATTCTCTCGGCAAAATCTACGTTGATACAACTTATTTTTATTTTTTCAATCCTAGGGATTGGAGCATTAACGGACTTAATTGGAGTTCGACTCGTGTATATTTTATCGGGTGCTTTTCTTATCTGTTCGTCCTTGTTTGGACTTGTATACCTTCATTTTAAAAGAGTAGGTCCTTCCATGGAAAACGAACAGAGTGAATCTATGTTATAACCAGACAATGGTCTGGTTATTTTTTTATGAATTAGAAATGATACGTTTTGATTGTATCTTATTCCTTCATACGATGTGCTTTAGAAATCCTGCTCCAGCACCCAGCTACTCGAGGTCAAATAACCCTAAATGAGTAAGACGGGAAGTGCGCTCTTTTTATCATTTTGGAACATTTGCTTTGCCTAAGGCTAAAAGGGGCGCCCTGAGCCTTTTGTTCTAATTAATAAATCATATCCTAAGATTTTAAAAATGTGTTAGATCGCCAATTAATACAGAAAAGAAATGCTCCTCTAGTGTAGGATTCGATCAGTTTTACTAAGCAAACGAAAAAATGGAGCATTTCAACTATTTTAATTATTTTTAGAGCAAAGAATCCAATAATCAACGATTTTTCATTGCGTTTCCACTATTTTACAAATGGTAAAAAAGCCGACAACTACGAAACGATTTTCCTTTCAGAATAGACGCATTAGACAAGATCTGGCTCTTGTCCCACTAAGTAATGGTTGAAATTTTTTGGTTGACAAAAGTTAGATTAGGATTTAAATTTTGTATTAGGGAAACTTTTTGTTATTTGTCCATAAAAATGTCACTAATAAAATTCTTTTATTCACACGAAACTAATTATTGCATATCGTATGGAGCAGAAGAAATTTTTTTACCTTAAAAGTTGCACTAGAGAAACATTTATAGCTTGAACAAAAAATGGAGGTATCGGGAAAGATGAGAAAAAGTGTATTGATTAAAATGGTCGGGGTGCTTAGTCTAGTTGTTAGTATGGTCGTTGGTTGTTCAACGCCTAATGAAACAACGGGGAACAGCGGTGAAGAAAAAATTAGAGTAACGACAACAATTGCCCAAATCAAAGACGTTGTTGAAAATGTTGGCGGAGATTTAGTTGCAGTTGACTCGTTAATGGGTCCAGGGGTTGACCCGCATCTTTATAATGCATCGCAAGGCGATATCCAAAAGCTTTCTAATGCAGATATTATTCTTTACAATGGATTGCATTTAGAGGGAAAAATGGGTGAAATCTTTGAAAAAATGGCAAAGGATAAGCCAACTGTTGCAGTAGGAGAAAGTGTCCCAAAAGAAATGCTATTATCTGATGAACAAAACCCAAAATACCATGATCCACATATTTGGTTTGATATTGATTTATGGATTTATACTGTTGAAACGATCGAAGAGGAGTTATCTAAACTATCTCCAGACCATAAGAGTACATTCAAAGAAAATGCAGATGCCTATATTGAACAATTAAAAGTAATGAAAGAATATGCTGAAGAGCAAATTGAATTGATTCCTTCAGACGCTAGAGTACTAGTAACAGCACATGACGCATTTCGTTACTTTGGAAATGCCTATGGCTTAGAAGTCCGTGGGTTACAAGGGCTTAGTACTGACTCGGAATATGGATTAAAGGATGTTCAGGATTTAGTAAAACTGTTAGTAGATAAAAAGATTAAAGCTGTATTCATAGAAACAAGTATATCTGATCGCTCGATTCAGGCGATTGTTGAGGGTGCAGCAAGTAAAGGTCATACCGTCACGATTGGTGGAGAGCTATTTAGTGACGCAATGGGTGATGAAGGAACAGAAGAAGGTACCTATCTAGGGATGTATAAGCATAATATTGACACCATTGTATCTGCACTTAAGTAAATAGAATCCACACTCGAATAGGATGAGATACTGTTCATCCGAGTTATTTTAGAGTGAGTAGAACAGGAGGTTAAAAATGGAACCAATAAAAGTTGATAACGTTACTGTAGCTTATAGAAGGAAGCCAGTTCTTCAAGATGTAAGCTTTTCTGTTCCAGAGGGGAATTTGATTGGAATAGTTGGCCCAAACGGAGCTGGTAAATCAACCTTAATTAAAGCGATATTAGGATTAGTACCTAAAGCTTCAGGAGAAGTTTCGATCTATGATAAACCTTATAAATTGCAGCGGAAATTAGTAGGGTATGTCCCGCAAAGAGGATCGGTTGATTGGGATTTTCCAACGAATGCGCTGGATGTCGTGTTAATGGGGCGGTATGGTCATATCGGTTGGTTCAAAAGACCAAGCAAGAAGGACGTTGATTTTGCACTTGAATGTCTTGATAAGGTCGGGATGAGAGAATTCGCTACTAGACAAATTAGCCAGCTGTCTGGTGGACAGCAACAACGCGTCTTTTTAGCAAGAGCCCTCGCTCAAGACGCAACAGTCTATTTTATGGATGAACCTTTTGTTGGGGTAGATGCCGCAACGGAAAAAGCCATTATCACATTATTAAATGAACTTAAATCTCAAGGTAAAACGGTTTTAGTAGTTCACCATGATTTACAGACGGTAAAGGAGTACTTTGATTGGGTATTGTTATTAAACTTACGAAAAATTGCGATTGGACCGACAGAGGAAGTTTTCACAATCGATAATTTACAAAAAACGTATGGTGGTAGACTAGCATTCCTTGAAAAAGGAAACTTTCTCGTTAAACAGGAGTAGAGGTGAGAATCATGATAGACACATTGATTCAACTATTGCAAGACCGAAACACTCAATGGGTGCTAATGGGAACACTTTTACTTGGATTAGCAAGTGGTGTGTTAGGTAGTTTCTCCTTGTTAAAAAAGCAAAGCTTAATTGGAGATGCTATGGCTCATGCAGCCTTACCAGGAATATGTTTAGTATTTATTATTACAGGTGAAAAATCTATATTAGCATTTATGGTTGGAGCTGCCCTGCTTGGACTACTAGCAAGCTATTGCATTCATGTGATCACGGAGTATTCGAGGATCAAAGAAGATACAGCGATTGGTCTCGTATTATCAGTATTTTTTGGGATAGGAATTGTGTTATTGACATTTATTGCTCAAATGAATAATGGAAATCAAACAGGATTAGACGATTTTATTTTTGGGCAGGCCGCATCATTAGTTGGTCAAGATGTTAGAATGATGATCTTCATATCCGGTAGTCTTCTTGTGGTCACATTCTTACTGTTTAAAGAATTAAAGCTCATAACCTTTGATCCTCAATTTGCAAAAGGTATTGGATTACAGGTAGGGCTGTTAAATACGTTATTAATGATATTGATTGTTGGAGCGGTTGTAATTGGTCTACAAGCTGTTGGGGTCGTTTTAATGTCAGCTATGCTCATTACTCCTGCTATTGCTGCTAGGTATTGGACAGAAAGGTTAGATTATATGGTTATCATTGCTGGAGCGATTGGTGCGTTATCAGGGGTACTTGGAACATTACTGAGTGCAGTGGCTAATCGAATGCCAACAGGTCCATTAATCATTGTGGCAGCTACCATCATCTTTATCATTTCATTAGTATTCTCACCAAAGAGAGGGCTTTTAACGAAGGTAATCCGATATTACAAAATGAGAAAACGAACGGAAAGGCAACAAGTCTTGCAAGCAATTTATGAAGCTTGTGAAAGACTTGCAACAAGGGAAGAGCCGTTCGCTTCATTTATATTACCTGATGTATTGCCTAATCAAGCTAATAAAAAGCAGCGTTTTCAAAAGTTAGTGAGGGATCGACTAGTCACAAAGGTTGAAAGCGATCATTATCGATTCACAAATACAGGGCTTAAAGAAGCTTATCAAATCGTGTTAAACAATCGATTGATGGAAGTGTATGTAATGAATGAGATGAGGTTTGCTCACTTGCAATTAAAGAGTGATCATACCCTTTCATTTCTTGATCTTCCAGAGAAAGAAAAAACGGAGCTTTTGAAGTTATTAGAGGTTTACAATATCAAACCTAAGCTCATACCTCCTGCTTTAGCACATGGTACAAACAGGTCGACTGTTGAAATGAATATTAAAAAAGTAGAAAAGAGAACAATGAACGAGGAGGGCGAGTGAATGAGCTATGATGGCTGGATTATCTTAACAGGTTCCCTAGTTGGAATATCTTGTGGAATGATTGGCTGCTTCCTAATTTTAAGGAAGATGGCCATGTTAGCTGATGCAATTAGCCATACGGTGTTACTTGGAATTGTCGGCGCATTTCTTGTTAGTCATTCACTTCAAGGAGTTAACATGCTAATTGGAGCACTAATCGTTGGGCTATTAACAGCCTATCTTGTTCAGGTGTTACATTCTAGTGGAGTTCAGTCTGATGCCGCAATAGGGGTCGTATTTACTTCTTTATTCGCAGTGGGAGTTATTCTCATTTCTCTTTTTGCAGATCAAGTTCATATTGATGCTCAGCATGCCCTTATGGGAGAGATTGCATTTGTTCCTTGGGATGTTATCACGATTAATGGAGTGGATATAGGACCAAAAGCAGTGTATTTATTGGGGAGTGTCCTGGTAATCAATCTCTTTTTAATCGGACTTTTCTACAAAGAAATTAAAGTGTGCTCTTTTGATCCGCAAATGGCTGTTGCCTTAGGTTTCCCTATTATGTTTATCCATTACTTGTTAATGGGGATGGTATCTATATCAACGGTTGCATCCTTTGATGCGGTTGGTGCTATTTTAGTTGTAGCGATGCTAATTGCACCTGGTGCAACAGCGTATTTACTGACAGATAGATTAAGTGTCATGCTAGGATTAGCTGCTGTTGTGGGAATCATTTCTGCCATACTCGGATATTACGTAGCTGTTTTGTTTAATGTATCGATTGCGGGTTCTATGGCTATGGTCGTTGGCATTATCTTTGCCTTAACCTTTGTGTTTTCACCCATTCACGGGTTGATGTCAAAGTGGATCATGCGTTATCATTTAAGAAATAAAAAATTCGACATGTAGGAGAGAAGAGAAACACGAACTCTTCTCTCTTTTAATTTTAAAGGAGAGCACGTCATGAGGATTGCAATTGCGGGGATGAGTAGCGGAGTGGGAAAAACCTCTATAACTATTGGCATGATGAAGGCATTTATAGATCGAGGGTTAACTGTTCAAGGTTTTAAATGTGGACCAGATTTTATTGATCCAAGCTTTCACACGCATGTGACAGGGCGACCTTCTCGTAATCTAGATAGCTGGTTGTTAACAGCAAGCCAATTGAACAATGTATTACAGCATGGAAGTAAAGATGCAGCTATTTCCATCATTGAAGGAGTAATGGGTTATTATGATGGAAAAGAACCTACATCTAATATAGGGAGTACAGCAGAAATCTGTCAGATAACAAATACCCCTGTTCTGCTCGTCGTCGATTGCTGGGCGGTAGCTAGAAGTGCAGCCGCGATTGTAAAAGGTTTTCAGATGATGAAGGGTGGGGAGATGATTGTTGGAGTAATTGCAAATCGTGTAGGTAGCAAGGGTCATTATTTCCTTGTGAAACAAGCCATCGAAGAAGAGTGCGGGGTACCTGTAATAGGATATTTACTTCATGATTCATCTTTTGAGATGCCTGAGCGACATCTTGGGTTAATTCCGGTAGTTGAACAAGGAAACCTTGACACCTTAATTGGAAAATTAGGACAAGCTGTCTCAGAAACAATCGATCTGGATCAAATTCTCCTCCTTGCTGAGAAAAAACAGCCTGAAGTTTCGATTAATATCTTTGAAATGATTCCCAAATTGGATATCACGATTGCTGTCGCAAGAGACGCTGCTTTTCATTTTTATTATGAGGATAATATACAACTTCTAATGGCAAGAGGAGCAAACATTGTTTACTTTTCACCTTTAAATAATGAAGAAGTTCCTCCAGGGGCAAGTGGATTGTATCTAGGCGGTGGGTTTCCCGAAGTATTTGCACGGGAACTATCCAATAATGACAGAACAAAAGCATCAATCCAACATTTGCTTGAAGAAGGAATGCCAGCTATCGCTGAGTGTGGTGGCTTTATGTACTTGGCAGAGTCCATTGAAACAGATGAGGGAGTTTTTCCAATGGTAGGTATATTTAAAGGGACTGTAAAAATGAATCATCAGCTAGTTGAGATTGGTTATAGGGAAGTAATGGGATCACCGCAAAACCCGATATTTTCAAATAGTTTGGTTAAGGGGCAGGTTTTTCATCATTCCTCCTTCACACCACTAGAATCGATAAAGCCAGCGTATGATCCAAATGGTTATCAAATTCATCAGACCATAGCTGGCTATGTTCACTTTCATTTCTTATCTTGTCCAAGGATAATTGATCGTTGGCTAGTGAACGCTCAATTATTTAAAAAAAGAAGTTAGACTCGTTTTCAAATTCCTCATAAAGATCCGTTTCTGTAAAATCGCTACTTAATTTTGACGCTGTTTCATCAACAGGTGAGAAATCACGATGCCATATATTTCCGAAAGAATCTTCAAAAAAAGGAATGTTATTGTTCACTTTTATCCTCCTCATAAAAAAATTGAAAAGAGTCTATAATCGACTCTTTTTCTTTGCCATGCATTATTTTTACCAGTGAATAATAAATCATACATAAGTTGAAAATAAATGATAATGATAATTTTTATCAATTACATTGACATAGATAATCATTCTCAATTAAAATGGTGATAATAAGAGATTGGAAATGGGAGGAATGATCAAATGAGATCATTGATGGTTGTAGGTGCTGATCATTTAGGGAATATTACTGATAAGTTATTAAATACAGGCTTTGGAGAAATCCATCATATCGATGGAAGAAAGGTTAATGCTGTAAAAAAGGGAATTCCTGAGGGAATTGATATCGTATTTGTTCTAACTGATTATGTGAATCATAATCTGGCTAAGGTTATTAAACAGAAGGCAAAGGAAAAAGATAAACCTATTTATTTCGTGAAAAGATCATGGAGTTCCATTTATCCAGTCATTGAAGGATTAAAAGTAGGAAGCTAATTTTATGAGAAATTCAATGAGCAGAAATATAATTCGCCACTCTTCCTCACAGCGTAATGAACAAAAATTCGATGCTGAACAGTACATAATCCAACACACCATTGACCAAATTATTCAACAATATTATATGGGGGATTCACGTGATACGATCCACCTTATGAAAGCCATTCAACAATGTATTGACAGGACTCCTTATTTCAAGTGTGCGACTTCCATCGTTCCTTTAGCGATAATAAGTAATCATTTATTACAGGCACTTCCAGGTGAAAAGGAAAAAAAGGTATGTGCTGTTAGTCCATCACCTCCAGTCTTTATTAGAGAATTAAAAGCTTTTATGTCAGTAAAATTGGAGATAGTAGAATGGACAGGCTCATCATTTCTCTTAAAAAAGTTTTTATGGAAGCAAGAGGACTACCAGCTATTGATTGATATCCTATCTATTTACTCTTACTATGCTTTTATTGAAAGACCGACAGATGTAGAATTTTGCTGTCTTTATACTTGTCATGTATATCGTTTTAGCCTGATTAATGTTAAAACGGCAGTAGAAAATTTATGCAGGAAACTTAAGTATGAGCCGAACCATGAAGTTATAGGTACTTTCTATTCGATAAGTAAATAGAAGCTTCAACGATGATAAGAGATTACTATCTAGGGGATCTGTTATATACTTTAATATACAATTAAATACCTCCTAAACAGAAACCACTCCGAATTGTTATGATTGGTTTTTACTAATTATGAAGAAAGTATAAAAGTTTTCAGCAATAGAATGAGCTAATGACTAGGAATCCAACTCCAGCACCCAGCCAAGATGAAATGGCGACGATCTTTGCCATTTCATCCTACTCGAGGGAAAAAGCAAAATCACTTTTTCCTTGGTCAAATAACCCTAAATGAGTAAAAGGGGAAAAACACCCTTTTCACATTTAGGGTTATTTGCTCTGCCTTAGGCTCAACGGGGAGCACTGATCCTTTTGTTCTCTCCAACCAGTTTTCCCAAACATGCAATAACAAATGATCAACCTTTGATGTTAAAAGAAGAGCTAAATAAATAAGAAAAATGGAGGAATGTTGAGAGAAGATGTATAATATGATTAAAGCGTAATCATTTTGATTTAAAAAGGGAGGATGAAACTTGAATATGGAAAATGCCATTCCCGTTTATGTGTTAAACGGCTTTCTCGGAAGTGGAAAGACGACAGTACTTATGAATATACTATCGTATTGTAAACAGAAAAATCTCAAAGCTGGAGTTATTTTAAATGAGCTTGGTGAATCGAATGTTGAGGAACATTTATTAGAAAGTGAAAAAATAGTTGAGCTTTTAAATGGGTGTATTTGTTGCACCATTCAGGATGACTTAAGATCCACGTTAGATGAGTTTTTACATACACAAAAAGAATCCCCAATAGACTTACTTCTTATTGAAGGTACAGGAGTAGCAAATCCAATAGAAGTAATTGAAGCATTAACGGATCCAACTTACATAGATACCTTTCAGTTACAATCCATAATTGGAATAGTGGATGCTAGTCAATTTTTGGATTATCAAAGTATTTTTACAAGTTCAAAGGAAGTTAGAAAACTTTTGAAAGATCAAATACAATACTCTAATTACCTTCTATTGAATAAGGTGGATTTAGTTTCTGCAAGTAAATTAGAAAAAGTAGAAAAGCTGCTCAATAAAGCTATTTCACATAATATTACGATAGTAAAAACGACTCATGCAAACTTAGATATCGAAGAACTTTTAACAGAACGATTTACAACGATTATCTCAAATGGAGAAAAACATATGTGTAATCATGGTCCTGGTGAAACCTGTAGTCATGAACATCATCAGGGGAATCATTCTGCCATAAAAGCAATCAAGCTTGAGGTACAGAAGCCCATAAATCGAATACAGCTAGAAAAGTGGCTGAATGACCTTCCAAAGGAAGTGTTTCGGGGGAAAGGGATTATTCAATTAGAGGAGTCAGCTGGTTTTTTTGATTTTCAATATGCTTCAAGACGTTTTGTAATCAAGCGTGTGAAAGATCCAAAGGTTTCATCAAGCATTGTGATAATTGGAATGGGGTTTAATGAGGAGAATCTGGTTAGTTCCTTTAATGAAATGTTTAAAAGAGCAGTTGTATAAAGAACATCTCTGTTTGAATAGGATAACAGAAACTTGCTTATCCTAACCATGAAGGAGGTGTTTCTAAAATGGCACAAGATGTATTATGTGAAGTAAGCAGCTGTGTTCACAACATAAATGGGGAGAACAAGTGCGGAGCAACTCAAATTTATGTTGTGAATCATAAAGAAAAGAGTGCTTCAAGCAGTGGAGAAACGGATTGTAAAACGTTTGAACCAGCTGATTTATAACTAGTGGAAGAGGCAACCATGACGGTGGTTGTCTCTTCATTTCTATTATTGAAAATAATTATCATTATTATTCATAAATGGTAAAGAAATTTGAAAACCACTATTTATATTTTTCAATCTTTATGAAGAAAAAAGAAAAGGATCGCAGCTTTTATGCAATTCCTATCCTAAAAGGATATGTTAGGTTTTATAATAAATTCTCGGGATTCAATCCAAATAATGTATCGACGACAAATCTGCCGTCTTTGCTTATTAATACATCATCAAAGTAGATCTCTCCGCCGCCGAACTCTGGCTTCATTAAGAGGACAATGTCCCAGTGGATGGCTGATTTATTTCCATTATCTGCTTCCTCATATGCTTCACCAAGAGCAAAATGGATGCTTCCATTAATCTTTTCATCGAATCCTATATCATTCATAATTCTGTTGATGAAAGGATTAACTCCAATTGCAAATTCACCGATGTATCTTGCACCATCGTCAGTATTCAATAATGCTTCTAATTGCTCTTTATTATCGCTTTCACAGCTAACAATTTTGCCATTCTCAAAGGTTAACTGAATGTAATTAAAGGTTTGACCACTATACATGGACCTCGTATTAAATGTAATGGTTCCACTGACTGAGTCCTTAATCGGAGCAGTAAACACTTCTCCATCAGGTAAGTTTATTTTTCCATCACATTTAATTGATTTCATATCTTTGATCGAGAAACGTAGATCGGTGTTAGGTGCGACAATTCGAACATTTTGAGTCTTATCCATGAGATCAACAAGAGCAGTCATAGCTTTTGACATATTACTATAATCCATTGTACACGTCTCATATAGGAAATCAGCATACGCGTCAGTGCTCATGCCAGCTAACTGTGCGTAGGCTTTTGTCGGATAGTTAAAAAGGACCCATTTTTTCTTTAATTGTTCGTCACTAACGGCCTTATAAGCTTGTCTGTACACGCCTCGTTTTTCAGCTGGAATATCTGCATATTCAGATGCATTGTCTTCTCCTAGAATAACGAGAACAGCATCCATTTCCTTCACTTGATTAAGTTTTAACTTCGCGTCTAACTTAAACTGTTCCTCGGTTCCCATTAGCATCATTTTTCGGTTCGTACGATAGTTGGTTGTATGTATAAATACTTGCCCTCCAGCCTTGTACACTTCATCCATGAAAGGTGACAGAATGTCAAAGTCACTAATATTTAAACCTTGAATTAATACCTTCTCACCGGGCTTTACATCCAGAGAATAATGAACAACTGTCTCGGCAAGCTTTTTTAATCGTATATCCATCATCAAATCCTCCACTATTTAGGTTCTAAATAAATAATTCGACATAAATTGCCAAAAGTCCTTTAACTATCTTTTTTATAGTTCTCCCAAATAGTATGGTTTTTTTCAGTAAAACAAGAATACTTGGAATAATATGTTAATATATAGATGGAGGCTGGTTTGTTTACTATGAAGAAAATTATAGTCATACTGTTTGTATTTATCATACTCTTTATCAGCTTTTGGTGGTCTTTTGATTATATTAGTCGAGACGGGGAATTCACAAAGTGGAGTCATTCAAGAGCAGGAAAAGAACATTTTGATGATAACAATGTTATCTACTTGGGATATAACTTTAAATGGGAGGGGATTGGAAACCCCTTACTAGTAAAGGTTGAATTTATAAAGAAGGATGGAACAATAGTAACGAAAGATGATGATGAAATTCATATTGAACCCTATATTGCAAGGACAGAAAGAATTGGTGTACTAGATGAAGAAACTGTAATGAAAGAAGGACTTAATGAAGATTTAATAAATGTTAAGGATTTTCAAGTAGACGAAGATTTTTACTTAGTACTCCGTGTTAAATTCAATGGTACTATTGCTGAAGATGATATTAATACATTAAAAATTAAGTATAAAAAATATGGGGTTACACAGTATCAAAACATTCCATTCGATGAAGGAGTGATGAAGGATGAATAAGAGTGACAATAAAGGGTGCAATAGTTGAACAGGAAAAAACTGTGTCATTACATTTTCGTTTAAACTATAAATAATGAAAATATGCTTTTTTATTTAACAAAACGTTCAGTCATTGACTGAACGTTTTGTTGTGATGAAGGCGGGTTTTAGATAGAGAAGCTACATTTATCCCGTTCCAACTGGCGCTAAGACCCCCACTTCAAATCTTTGGATGAATTAAGAAGTTTAAGTGGGGGATAAGCGCCGGTAAGAACCCGATAATATGAACACAGACTAAGATCGCCACATCCTGTGGCAACGTCTGTGTGACCCACATCATGTGGGCCTAGGCTAACAATCAGTGGAGGATGAGGAAAACCCCCACTGATTGAAGTTTCACTTTATTGACTTAGAGCTATCTTTAACGTTTCAATATTTCGCTCCATTAAACTAAAATAATCTTCGCTATTTTTCACGTTTTCGTCCGAAAGCGCCTCTAAGTTATGAAGCGTTAACGCTTCCGCATTAATTTCATTCCTAACAATCTCTGCAACTTTTGTAGAAACATTTTGTTCAAAAATGACATATTTTATGTTGTGATTTTTTGCGGTTTCAATAATAGTTCGTAAGTCTTTTTGTGAAGGTTCATTCGTAGGTGAAAGGCCCGTTACACTAATTTGCTCAATTCCATATCGTGTTTCCCAATATCCGTATGCGGCATGGGCAACTAGTATTTCCTTCTTAGGTGCATGTTCTACAGCTTCTTTGAATTTTTGATCTAATTCTTCAAGCTGTTGCTTTAATGTATCAAAATTCTCTTCGAATTCTTCTTTTGCTTCCGGTTTGAGTTCTTCTAAAGCATGTAAGATAGTATCTGCAAGTTGTAGGGCTAGTGTTGGATCTAACCATACATGTGGATCTAAATCTCCATGATTATGTGAATCATGTCCTTCTTCTTGTCCTGTAGAGTCATGCTCGTCATGGGCATGGTCATCGTGACCGGATTCACTCTCAGAGCCGTTATCATCATGAGCATGGTCATCGTGACCAGATTCACTCTCAGAGTCGTTATCATCATGAGCATGGTCACCTAAAGAAACCAACTCGATCCCCTCAGCGGCCTTCACCATTTTTACATTCTCATTTTTTAATGCATCTATTGCCGCTTCTACAAATCCTTCAATACCTGCACCGGAGTAGATAAACCCATCTGCTTTTGCAATGTCTACCATTGTTTTTGCAGTTGGTTCAAACGTATGTGCATCAACACCTGGTGGGAATACACTCACAACTTCAACATGGTCCCCTCCAATTTTCTTAGCAAAATCTTCAAGCGGGAATATAGTCGTATAAATTTTAAGTTTTGCAGAAGCATTTGATTTTGCCGATTCTTCATTTGCTCCACAACCAAATAAGAATGAACCTAAGGACAATATAAGAACAAATAATACATATATTTTTTTCATGATTTTTTCCTCTCAATCAAAATGGTTTCGATTTACAAAACATTCCTTAGCCATTATATCGTAATTATTACGATTTTAAAACTAAAAAATATCATTTTTCTACCTCCTAGTAGTTTAAATAGTAATTATTACGATTTGATAATTGTAAATATACAAGATAATGGTTTTCTTTACAAGGGATTATTAAAAAAAGGAAGAACCAGTCAAAAGAATTATAGAAATTTATCCTTAACTGGCCCATAATCAAAAAGGCGTCCTTCAAAGACAAGTTGCAATCGTTCGCATGTACGAAAATCATCGGGGGTGACAAGTGCAGGTAGCTTATCCCATAGTTTGATACCTGAACGGTGAAATATCTCTGAGACAAACTGAGAACAAAAGTAAGAGTTACTAAATTCAATGGGTTCTTTTAAAGAAACCCCAATCACACCTAAGAGGTTATACAAGAATTTACTTTTGTTCTTAATAAATACTTCGAGGACTCTCCTCATTTTCTCGACTTCACGCTCTGTTACTTCTAGTTTATAAATGACACATGTCGTATTTGGATAGCGACTGTATGTACCATGTAAAATATCTTCTTTCACAAATCCTCCAGATAGAGGGTTATTCGGCTTTTTTCTACCAAAGCTATATAGCTCACTTAGTTCTTTATCAAATGAGATAGAAGCATGATTATAGGGTGCTTTTGTATATTGTTTAATCGACCTTGTAAAAAGTGTACCTGTATCCGTTAATAAAATATAAACAGAACTTGTCAACGCAGTGGTCCTCCTTACAAATGGTTGATGTTTGGTAATTTTTCCCGCATAATGATTTTAACGATTTCAGTGGGGGAAAAAGCATGTTTGCGAGTTTACTAACGTTATCTATTATAGCACTTGGACTTTCCATTTTTAGTATAATATTTGCTGTTGTTAAAAGAAGTCAGCCGAAACGTGACTTCTCAGGCATTTCACTTCGTATTAAAACGTGGTGGGGAATGCTTGGTGTGTTTAGTCTAGCTACTTTATTCAACCCTACCGTTTCATTGCTTTCTTTGATGGTTCTTTGTTTCTTTTCTTTAAAGGAATATTTCTCAATGATTCGTACAAGAAAAGCGGATCGAAGAATTTTTCTTTGGGCATATTTATCGATACCGCTACAATTTTATTGGATTTATATTGGATGGTATGGAATGTTTATTGTCTTTATTCCCGTTTATGTTTTTTTATTTTTGCCTCTGCCAAGATTATTAGGAAAGGGCACTGCAGGTTTTTTACGGTCTGTCAGTTCTACACAGTGGGGGCTTATGCTGATGGTATTTGGATTAAGTCATCTAGCTTATTACCAACAAGCAAATTCCACGTATGGGGCTAATTTGGTGTTGTTTTTAGTGGTGTTAACCCAATTAAATGACGTCATTCAATATGTCATTTCGATGTATATCGGGAAAAGGAAAGTTGTACCTTCCTCCAATTCAAATATTACGTGGGAAGGATTCCTTATTTCCCTAGTCATTACTACGGGAGTATCGTATTCCATTTATCCTTATTTGACTCCACTAGATCAAACATTTGGGATACTCTCTGGAGTGCTGATTAGTGTTAGTGGATTTTTAGGAAGTTTAACCATTTCCGTTCTAAAGAGAGACTTGTTAATTGGTAATAAAGAGAAATTAGAACAGCTAAAAGACGCATACTTAAATAGAGTAGATAGCTTAACGTATACATCACCCGTATTCTTTCATGTGATCCGCTACTTTTTTGACTTTATGTAATGCGACTTTATCTCTTGTTTTTCTTTTCAGGTACAAGATCAATTCCACCTGGATGAAATGGGTGACACTTTACTATTCTAACGATTGTTAAATAACCACCTTTAAGAGCACCATGTTTACTAACTGCTTCTATCCCATAGTGAGAGCAGGTTGGGTAAAATCTGCAGCTAGGTGGTTTTAAAGGTGAAATAAATTTCTGATAAAAACGTATGATAAGAATAAAGATTTTTTTTATCATATGGCTCCTCCATTACATATGGTAATTCTGAGTATTTCAATCAAAATTAATGAAAAAAGATTCAATTCAAGTTATTATTAGTATAGAAGATTTTTAAGGAGTGATAAACATGCCTTCAGTAGAAAGTTTTGAATTAGATCATGATGCAGTAGTTGCACCTTACGTAAGACACTGTGGTGTTCATAAAGTAGGTAGTGATGGGTTAGTTAATAAATATGATATTCGTTTTTGCCAACCAAACAAGCAAGCGATGAACCCTGATGCGATTCATACGTTGGAGCATTTATTAGCATTTAATATCCGTAAGCACGCTGAGAAATACGATCATTTTGATATTATTGATGTATCTCCAATGGGTTGCCAAACAGGCTTTTATCTTGTAGTCAGTGGTGAGCCAACCGTAACAGAAATCATTGACTTATTAGAAGATACAATGAAAGAAGCGGTGGAAATTACAGAAATTCCAGCAGCAAATGAAAAGCAATGCGGGCAAGCAAAGCTACATGACCTAGAGGGTGCGAAGCGTCTAATGAATTTCTGGTTACAACAAACGAAGGAAGACCTTCATAAAGTATTTGGATAATGTTGATCAACCATTATCTATAAGAATAAATGTAAAGGATAGTTAGTCTATTTTAAAGGCTGATTATCCTTTTTTATTTACATTCGATGTTTTAGAGATTAAATCCGAGGATTAGTAGAGTATGTTCCAGAACGATAAGACATTCGGCCTATTTTATATGATTTTTCTTATAACTGTGAGTGAAAAAAGGAGTTTGGCCGGTATAGTCGAAATAGTACCATCTAAAAGACTTTGAAGACTATATAGAATCAAGGGAACAATTTTTAGAGCTAGCTGTATACGGTAGTGTATCTAGAAGATCCAATTTATTAGATCTTGCAGGTAAAGACCTTGCTTTAGAAAAGGATAACCGATTCTATTGGCATGCAAGAGTGACAACAGCAGCCAATATCATTAAGGCAAAGCATAAGCATGAGACAGCAGATATATATGAACAACTTCCTTCTAACATCTTGATACTTAGGGCAACAAAACCTATAGGAACTTAACTTCAGAATTATTTGAACAAAAAACTGGTGGAACAGTAAAGTTGATCCCTGATTCTTCACACATGCTACATTGGGATAATCCTAATGTAGTAGTGAATGAAATAAGAAAGAAATGGTTAGGTGCTACTTAATGACGGGAAGGCCATTGCGAAACAAGGGCACAATCGCTAGTTGTACTAGGAGGATTCTGTTTTAGGAAATCCAAAAAACCTTTATTAGGAGGGAAGGGATTTTTTGCAAAATAGAAGTGAAGCTCTAATGCAGGTTGCAAAAAACTATATTGAAACACTGGATACAAAAATAATTTATGCTTGTGTTGGAGGTTCGGTTGGAAGAGGTGACGCAGACCAGTATAGTGACCTAGATTTAACGATATATACTAATGAGTGTGCCTCTTCAAGCAAATTGGATATTCTTTATGGTGACGAGATCATTCAATTAGAAATAGTACCAATAGACGAACTACCTGATAAAAAAGTAATTCTTCAATCTCCTTGGGATTTCAGGTTTTTAGCTGAGGAAGCAATACTAAAAGATGAGGAGGGGAGTTATCATGATTTAAAAGAATGGGCTATTACTTATTTTAATTCGAAAAATGGAAAGCAAAAAATGATTGAACAGGTAACTAATATTGTTAAAAATAGATGCAAATTTGCAATGGAATGTTTAGAAACTAATATGAATTACTCTGCGAGCATAGCTTCTATGGGGGCATGGACAGAAGCAGGGTTCTTATACTTATATATAAAAGACAATTTACTTTCAACAGGGGAATTAATTCCTCAAATTGAAAAGTTGAATAACCATATGAAGAGGTTTAATAGAGTTTCTCCTTTTACTTTTACAGAAGTGTCCAATGCATCTATGATTGTAAGTCGTTATCGCAAATTTTTAAGAGACCAAGGGCATACATATAGTAGTTTATCAATAGTTCACGATACATTATGTAATAGGAAAATCCAACGATTACTTAATAACAATGAGAAGCTCAATCTATTATGGCAAATGTATGGTGAATCAGTAGGACTGTATTTTGAAACATCGAATGGATTACCTTTTGAGCTGTATTCTCAAGACTTGCCTGTATCCTTACAGAAGGATTTATCAAAAATAGGTTTTGTCCCATTAAACAAAAGTCGAACTAACGAATT
Organism: Bacillus salitolerans; assembly: GCF_042680805.1. NCBI lineage: Bacteria > Bacillati > Bacillota > Bacilli > Caryophanales > Bacillaceae > Bacillus > Bacillus salitolerans. The sequence goes on from NZ_JBHUEM010000054.1 coordinate 40,045, forward strand.
GTGTACGTTAAGTGATGAACTACTATCCTTATCCTATTGAATGAACCTGGGAAATTATTGAACAAATAGCGGGTCAGCATCAGCTAATCCATATACTTTTGAAAGGGTCGTTACGGACGAAAAAGTAGTAGAAATTAATCGATCTTTTAAAATGTTTCATGTTTATAATAATATCTGACTGTTATATGCTTATTAAGTTTTGGATTTTATTAAATTATAATGGATAAGACTAACCATGATAGGTACCTTAACGGATAAGAATAATGGAGTTGATTTTATGAGTAAAGCTAAGGGTAAAGGCGGAACAGGTAGAGGAACTGGTAAGAAAGGTTGGAATCGTTGGCAAGCTAGTGCAAATAAAGCGAAAAGTGCCAAACCTTATAAAAGTAAAGGTGTTAAAAATTCTACTGGTTCTAAGACAGTGAGTACTGGAGATACTTCTGATAAATAGAGGTTAAGTACCATGTAACCTTATAGATCAGAGCAAAAGTCTGTTACATTAGTACTATGGGAAATAACTCGCCTCTAAACTGGAGACGAGTTTTATTTTTAAGGATGAGAGATGGAGCATGTATCTTTAACAATGAGAAGAGAAAATTTCATTATTAGGATATAAAAAAATAGTGATATTATTAATATAAGCAATAACTATTCAAATACATTCTTCTGAATCATAGGACAAACTTGTTTTGTGCTTCAATCACATCTGCGTTTAACGTTGGTGTTAGTAATAATGCAACTTGAAAAATTTCTCCATAAAACAAAAATACTTAGGTGTACATATTTTAGAAACAAATGATCTCATCATTTGGTTAACAATGAAGGATACCAATACATGCATGTCATTACATTAAGGCTAGATTAGCTTTTTAATAAGGACGGGTAAAACTTTTTTGATCCGTGACAGTTAGTTAATCTTAGTGAAGGTAGATAGGTTTGGGGTTAAATATCTGATTATTCATACTCTTTGAACGTACTAGAGTTAAAGATTACAAGCTACAATAAAAGAAGCTTAAATGATATTTGATTAGTACAGAAATAGAGAAACAATGAATCAACTATAATAAAACTACTAGTAGAAAAGGAGCGATTGCTTTGGAATTAAATGATGTAATCCACGGGCACAGATCGATACGAGAATACGAAGATAGGGAAGTAAGTCAAGAACTGCTTGATCAAATAATAGAAGCGGGCATTCGTGCCTCTTCAAGCGGTAATATGCAATCTTATTCAATTATCGTCACAAAAGACAAAGAGCTAAGGAAAAAGTTGTACACCGCACATATGGAACAATCGATGGTTGTTGATGCACCTATCCTCTTAACATTTTGTGCTGATTTTAATAGAATGAGAAAATGGCTTGAGCTCAATGAAGCACCTGTACATTTCGATAATTTCATGAGCTTTATGATAGGCGCCATTGATGCGACTTTGGTAGCACAAAACTGTGCTTTAGCAGCAGAAAATGCCGGGCTAGGCATTTGTTATATGGGTTCAACGCTTGCAAATTGTGATCAAATTGGCGCACTACTAAACCTACCTCCAAACGTCGTACCAGTTGTTGGATATTCATTAGGTTATCCCGCAGAAAACCCTGCAAAGCGCGATCGATTGCCAAAGCATGGTCTTGTTCACTATGACCAATATCGTGATTATTCGTCTGAAGACATTCTAGAAATCTATAAAGAGAGAGATGAAAAGGGATGGAGGCGCTACATGGACATCCCTAAGCTCAAGGAAATGACTGAACGATTAGGATTAAAGAATCTTGCTCAAATCTATACTATTGCCAAGTATACGAAAGAATCTCACCACGAGTTTTCACAGACAGTACTAAATTACTTGGAGCGACAGAATTTTATGAAAAATGAGTGATGTATTTTTTCTTATATAAATATTGTTCATACTTATAGTATTAACTTCATTAAGGCTATAAGAAAACTCTAGCAGAGGCACAGTTAGAATAATCACAACATGTCGTTACACCAACGAGGAAAAGTAGTAGAAAAGAACAAGAATGTAATGGTACAGCTACATTTTTGTTCTTCTTTTTTTATTTATTGTCTGTTTTCTCAAATCAAATGATCAGGAATTTACAGGAATGCATATTTCGCAAAAAGGGTTATTAACTAAATCACCAGTATATCTTTCTAATATAGGTTTGTTACTCATTTGATATCCAGTACTTTGTAGAGTTGAGAAAATCTCAGCATATGCTTTATGAACATCTTCCACAGTATGTTTAACTTTGTAAACAAGGTATGTTCCACCTGAAAGTTCACTTTCGTTAATTGAATGATCTATTTGATAATCCTTTGAAATCACAATACAAGCATCAAATCTACAGTTTTGCGGAAGTGTTGTCTCGGGATTATCTAGTGGAATTGCAAGGAGGATTGCCGATTCAAGAAGATTTCTCTCCTTAGCCCATTCTTTTACCTTCTCCATTACCTCAATATTGGCTGGACCATATTGACCAACTCTTCGTATATAAGCGATACGATAGTTTGAGAGTGTTTCGACTTTAAATATCATAATTTTATCTTCCTTTCGTCTGTTTTTTTGTTGACTCATTTCGAATGTAACATTCTTAAAAAATATACACATTTTATTTTTTAAAATTTTCCAGTAAATTTTTAAAGTATATCTTTCCTTATAATCAGAAAAAGACTATCTCAGTAAAGTGAGATAGTCAAAATTCCATATAGAAAGAAGTAGTAGGGACAGTTCAACACCTGTTTGTTTCTCTATGTGAAGTTCAAAATTTTGCGCTTTAGGGATAACATATGAGAAAAATAATCGGATTTTTTTATAACGCTGAAAGCCATAAGAAGGGATACTCATCAATCCGCGATCAATCTTTTATCCCGCTCCAACTGGCGCTAAGACCCCCACTTCAAAACTTTAGATGATTCGAGAAGTTTAAGTGGGGGATAAGCGCCAGTAAGAACCCTGAAAAGGAACACAGACTAAAGTCGCCACCTCTTGTGGCAACGTCTGTGTGACCCACAGTGTGGGCCTCATCTAACAATCAGTGGGGATGAGGAAAACCCCCACTGATTGAAGTTTCACTTTATCTACCTAATTTTCCTATCCATGTAACTAGATAAGCTGATAGTATAAACCGAGTTGAGTATCATACCATATTAGTTTGCCATGTTTACGTTTAGGGATGAGTGATTGTAATCCCCATTCTGGATACATTTTAATAATTTCTACTCTATCACCTGTTGCAAAAGCAATAAATGAAATATAATGATTTTTCGTCATAGGATGCTCGCTAGTAATAAACCACTCATTGTCAATTTCTGAAATGGATAACTTTTCATCGTCTAATGCTTTCTTGGCTACCAATTGTTCCAGTTTTTTTCCGCAGCAAGATATAGTACTATCTCCAGTTGAAAATAGTAAATTATTACATGATTGGCATACATAATAATGTGACTTTCTCATATTTCCTCCTACAAATTCATTAGACGATAATTCGCCGTCTAAAATATATTCTATATTTACTCCAAGGAGGGTTGATAAACTTGGTAATAGTGTGATATCTGGACAACCATACCCACGCTCCCATTTTGATATCGTTCTATCAGAAATATTCATCTGCTCCGCTAATTGTTTCTGTGTTAGCCCCTTTTCTTTCCGTAAACTATAAATTAATTTTCCAATTTTACGATTATCCATCATGTTTCCTCCTATTCTATTGTCATAGTAGATGTTTAGAATTAGTGTTGCAACAAACGCTCCGTAGAGTATGATAAAAATTCTTACTAGCTATTGTGTATTAGAATTTCATTTTAGGTCATCTCTAAGTCGTAACTCACTGAATATCCCTAAATACTCCTATAATATACAATTAAAATGTTTGTACAAATCCAAACCAAAGTTCTATATTTATTGTTAGTAAGGTGGTGAGAAGATGGAGAATAAAAAATTTCAATTAGAAATAGAAGATTTATGTAAAAGATCTCAACTTGGTGAGTTATTGGATGTCCCTGTATCTATTTCTGGTGGTTTTTTACATAGAATATATGCAATTGAAACGACGAGTGGAAAATATGCAATAAAACTATTAAATCCTCACATAATGATAAGACCAACAGCATGGAAGAACTATATGAATTCAGAAGAAATTTCCGATTTCGTATCTAGTAAGATACCAGCTCTTCCAGCTAAAAAAATTGATGGTGAATGCATTCAAAAAATAAATGGTCAGTATTTCCTTGTGTTTAGTTGGACGGAAGGGAAAAGTCTGAAGCACGATGAAATCAAAAATATTCATTGCGAAAAAATAGGTTCCATACTTGCAGATATACATAAAACCGATTTTTCTGAGTTAGGATTAACAAATGATGGGTCTGATAGTGGACTGTTAGTTGATTGGGAGTACTATTTACAAAAGGGTAAGGAAAATGATTTAGATTGGGTTAAATTACTACTCGAAAACATCGAAAACCTTAAATGTTGGGATTCTATGGCTATTGAAGCTTCAAAAATTCTAGCATCAAATATGGTTATTAGCCATAGGGATTTAGATTCTAAGAATGTGTTATGGAACCTAGATGAGCCAATGATTATTGATTGGGAATCAGCTGGTTATATAAATCAAGTGCACGACTTAATTGAAACAGCAATTTACTGGTCTGGCAATAAAAGAGGGGGTATTGATAAAGAAAGATTCTTCTCTTTTATAAACGGCTATAAAAAAAGATATGGTGAACTACATGGAGACTGGAGAACAGTATTAGAAAACGGCTTTTTAAGTAAATTAGGTTGGCTTGAATACAATCTAAAACGGTCTTTATGGATTGAATGTGCAGACGAGGAAGAACAGCAAATAGGGACAATTCAGGTAACAGAAACAATAAATGAGATTAGACTCTATGCTGGTACAATTCCAAAGTTACTGAATTGGTTAACTAATGAGCTTTAGATTAAGATTATTCATCTAGAGAGGGAGAGTAATGTTTATACCACTAACTTAATTTTTACAAATACAGCTATCTTGGTAGTTGAATTACCGAGTTGTTTAGTTTCAAAACTGAGAGTGCCGACCTTATTGTGATACAATAGATTTTCAATAATTTGTGGAGGATGTTATGAAAATTATTCAGCAATGGAACCAGGATGATAGTGATTTTATTAGAAAAAAAAGTAATTGAACATAACGCTAGAAGTCTATCAGATGATGTAAAAACTCCCCTCGAAAATGTGAGTTTTGTTTTGAGAAATGAGAAGGATGAATTGGTTGGCGGAGTGACATCAACGATATTTTGGCACCATATGCATATAGAATTTCTATGGGTATCTGATGAATATCGTAATGAGGGATACGGTAGAAAATTAATAAAAAAACTAGAGAGTTTAGCTATTGAAAAGAGTTGCCGTCTCATTGTATTGGACACATTTAGCTTTCAAGCGCCAGAATTTTATAAAAAATTAGGGTTTGAAGTGATTGGTACAGTTAAGGACCACCCCAAAGGACATAATCAATTTTATATGGAGAAAAGGTTATAAAGGTCATATCCCTTTGAAGATATAGTGACTTATTCACTCATGGATGAGTAGGGTAATAGAAATCGTTCACTTTTAAAAATACAAATATCTTTAGCTAATTAGAAGAACGTATCTACATAAGCAGATACGTTTCTTTATAAAAATCTCATATTTATTAAAAAATCGATATTATCATCAGTAATATCACTCCAGACGTTCATCATTAATAGCACCTAGTAGGATTTATGTGGCCATAGAAACATAACGATCGTTCGAACAGTTCTGTATGTTAGATGGATTAAAAACTAAATCCTTTTTATAAAAAGAATGAAGAAAGCTCTGTATCGATTTACTAGTGTGAAAACGTATCAGCCACTAGATTGCTAAATTCTCGTAAATAGTATAAATAGTTCTTTTCTTTCCCCTCGTAATTGTATTTTTTATTGTACATTTTTGCGACTACGACATTTTGGTTAGGAATGACCAGGATGGTAGCGCCCGTGTTCCCTAAGATTTGATACGAACCTGTCGGAACTCTTTCTCCCATTTCGCTTTTTTCTCGTGGCATTTTCTGTACATACCAAAATAATCCATTTTCTGGTAACGTCTTATCTTTGTAGACAGGATTCTGTATACTCGTGGCAGTTTCAATGACTTCTTTTGGAACAATTTGTTTTCCATTTATGTTTCCTTTTTTTAAGTGTAGGTAGCCCCATTTAGCGAAATCGCGTGTTGATACAAAAAGGTTTCCTTCTAAACCACTGTTCGATGTACCAATTGGTAAGACTGCATCTTCGTTTTGGTTTACAATCACTCGTACCAAATTTTCATGATTTTCCGTTCGCCAAGCTGTTTCATTAAGCCCTAATGGAATAAAGACTCGCTCCTTTAAGAGTTCAGTAAAGGGCTTACTGTACAGCTTATTAATTAATTGGGTAATCATAATGACACCTATTCCTCGGTAGGACCAACTTGTCCCAGGCTCGAATTCACGGAAGATAACATTGTGGTTATCATCTATACCATGCGAGTGAGTAACTAAATGCCTGAGTGTAGTGTTTCCAAGGATATCTTTGTCATACTCATTAAAGTAAACCTGCGCATACTCATCTAAGCTTTTGATTTTCCCATCATATAATGCAAAAGCAACGGCTAATCCTAAATAACTTTTTCTGGCAGAAGCTACATGGAATTGCGATACTTCTGATATAGGCATACTTCCAGGATGGTTCCCACTTGTTCCATTATAGTATTCGAGTACTACCTCATCATTATGGAGTATCATTAATGAGGCAGCAGTACTGTAATTTCGCTCCTTAATTTCTTCAACAAATGATATGAGTGTGTCATATTTTGTGGTCATCATTATTCCCTCCAATTAACTTCAACTATTTTGATACATGAAAAAAACCCCTTCCACAAGGAGGGACTGTTTCACGATAAAAAGGTTATTGATGCCTGTATAGATTATTGTCAAATCTATACAACCAATTTAGAAAAAAATGTGTTTCAATTAAGTAATACTATACGCAATAAGGAAAGTCCTTCAAAGTAAAATATTCAAGAATGGCATAAAAGATAGATTAATTGTATGGGTTCTTCATTAAGAAGGAGAAGTGCTTCTCTGTATTGAAGAAGTGAGTGAACTACTTACTGTATAAACATAGAGAAGGGAGTCTACTTTCCTTTGTAGGTTATAGGTTGATGTTAGGAATAAGTAAATAATTTTAAATGAGGAATTCTTACAATGGAGGCAATAACTTGACTATAGAACAGGAAATATCTAATGAAATTTATAAGATGATGCATTTACATCAGAAATTTTCAGAGGGTAAATTTGAAGAATTGAACAATCTTTATTCTGATGATTTTCAAGGTTGGCTTTATATGCCATGGGTTGGGGAATTAGAACACTTTAATGCAGCAAGTATAAAGAAAGGTAATAGATTAGCAGCCGAATACTATAAAGGTAAAGATATCACTTTTATATATACTGGACTAAAAATTGTACCTCAATCCATTAACCAAGCAGCAGTATCTTATGAGGTCATCCACCAAAATAAAGAACAAGTAATGATGGTTAGGGCATTAGCCTTAGAGGTTTGGCGTCAAGAAGCTGATGGGAAGTGGAGAATAATCCGCTGGTATGAAGAAAAGGGTTCGAGAATTTAAAGTAGAAACAAGAAATAAAAAATGGTTTACCTTATATTGAACTAGAAATAAGTAGGTTTGGTAGTGAAATCGGAAAAGAAAAAACATTAGTCTTGATTGATTCATTAATACTAGGGTTGCAACATACATATCGAACAACAAGTATGGTAATAAGATATCTTACAGTAATAGAAATTAACAATAAATAGAGTTTCGTTAAGATGTTTAATTCTAGGACTTTAACTAATGATACCAGCAATCGAAAAAAAGGGAATCAACTTCCGCTGTTCTGTTGGTTTTACCAAACAGATATATTAAGAAGGGGTTAATAGATTAGCAGATGGAAAAATAATAGAAACGGGGGGGCTATTGATGAAATTTGAATTCCGTACTATGACGCAAGAACAAGCAGAGAATATAGCTTACGGCTGGCATTATGAAGGTGAATATTCATTTTATGATATAGAAGCTGATAAGGAAGATTTACAAGAATTTTTACATCCAGAAACACGGGAAAATTCAATGTTTGCTGTTACAGAAGACGATGAATTGATAGCCTTCTTAAGTGTTAATAATGTAGGCGAGAATATTTTCGAGATCGGTTTAGGATTGAGACCAGATTTAACTGGAAGAGGTAAAGGGATGGAGTTTTTAAAGAGTGCAATGGATTTTGCGAAGTCTACATATGATCCTCAAAAAATTACATTATCAGTAGCCACGTTTAATCAAAGAGCGATTAAAGTATATAGAAAGGTTGGATTTAAAGATGTGAAGATATTTACGCAATATACAAATGGTGGGACATTTGAGTTTCTAAAAATGGAATACATATGTTGATAAAGTGAAACTTCAATCAGTGGGGGTGTTCCTCATCCCCCACTGATTGTTAGCCCCGGCCCACACTGTGGGTCACACAGACGTTGCCACAGGATGTGGCGACTTAGTCTGTGTTCCTATACAAGATTCATACTGGCGCTTATCCCCCACTTAAACTACTCGATTCATCTAACGTTTTGAAGTGGAGCTTAGCGCCAGTTGGAACGGGATTACCAAGATCGACCATTAAATGAACTAGTAAACCTTTTTCATATTGTTTATATTGTTAGTCAAATCCCTAACGAAAAACTATCGAACCTTTGTCATTTAGGGGATAATCAACAGAAGTCACTGGAATGGTTAATAAACGATTACTTTGAGCATATGGAATACCATATTCATCATCATATTTTGATAAAAAAGTAATTAGGAATAGTAGTATTTTAAATTTTGGGATCGATTCATATATGCGTAAATCGCTTTTTAATGATTGAAAAGGTAGGTGTTGGATTTTTACAGAATATGTACGAAACAGACTCAAATAAGACGATCTAGTATAGACGACGGTAGGATTGAAAGTTATGTGAAATAATGGTTGAAGAAGGGGTTCTGATAATGAAGATTCTCGAAACAGATAGGTTATTACTTCGATGGGCAACAGAAGAGGATGCTGCATTTATACTTCATCTTTTGAATGACCCATCTTGGATAGAGCACCTTGGGGACAGAGGAATTAAAACAATTGAACAAGCTAAAGAGTATATCTCTTCCGTTCTATTGGGTATGTATAGAAAATTCGGATTAGGACTTTATATCGTTGAACGTAAGAAAGAAAATATCCCAATAGGAATATGTGGACTAATTAAAAGAGAATCGTTGGAAGATATCGATATAGGTTTTGCTTTTTCATCAGATCACCAACGAAATGGGTATGGATTTGAAGCAGCATTAGCTACTCTTAAATATGCTAGAGATCATCTAGGCCTTCAAAAAATAGTGGCAATCACTTCTATGAAAAATACTAATTCCTCGAAGTTACTTTGTAAAATCGGAATGGAGTATGAGCGGATGGTATTGTTGCCACACGATAAAGAGGAGCTCAGATTATATAAAATAGAGTTTTAAATCTTGTTGTTTTAAAACGTACTTAAGAGGAGGAGATTATGGGAACTCTTATATTATCTGGAGGAGGAAATGCTACAAACACTAAAGAAATTAATCAGTATTTTGTAAAAAGGATCAACGAGGATAAACCTTTACTATATATTCCGATTGCAGGAAATGAAGAAATTAGATCATATGAAGAAAACGTAAACTATATACGGAGTATATTTAATCCATTGGGATTAAGTAGTGTCCAGATGTGGACTGATGTTGCCCGAAAAAACATAGAAGATATCAATCGATATAGTGCGGTGTATATTGGCGGAGGTAATACGCTTTCTTTGTTAAAGCGATTTAAAAGAGAAAACTTCGATAAAGTATTAAAAGAATACTATAACAATGGTGGTATCATTTATGGTCAAAGTGCAGGCTCGATTATTTTCGGAAAAGAAATTGCTCATACATGTCCAGAACATAGTTCGAAGGAAAATACGCAGGGATTAAATCTTGTAAACAATCATTCTGTATGGTGCCATTATTCAAAAGAAGAGGACATAGTAATAAAGGAATATATAACAAGATATAATTACTCATTTTTTTTAATTCCAGAAGGTTCTGCAATAGTTGTTAATGAAGGGGAGATATTTGGTATTGGTAAAAACGCTCCTATGTATATGGAAAAATAAAATATGAGTTATTAAAAAAAGAAATAAACAGTTACTGAACTATCCTGGGCCAATAGATAAGTAGAAATAGTTTTTATATGCCTTAATAAACAATTTCCCCTTAGTAAAGGAGAATATACTGAAATTTTATGATAAAGTAAATAGGGTAATTAGTAAAATTATGGAGGAAATAACAGTGAAGAATATAACATTTTTTTTGTGCATTTCAGTAATAGTACTATTCATAAGTGGATGTAACTCAAGTACTATTGATGAAGAGTTAGATATATTCCAATATAAAAACTCTTATGTAGGAGATAATGGCGCGGTTGGGAAAATCACAAGGCAATTACCAAATCCAAATGGTGAACAGTTAAATGGACTAGAGCTTAAGACAACCGAAGAACTTTATGGAATTATTTTGAATTATTCCCAGGTAGAAACCAATGACTCTATAGAAATAGATTACAATGAGCTTGCTCTAACTAATGCCACATTAATCCTTGCATTAGTTACAAATGCTGATTGGGTACAATTTAATTTTGTTGAAAAGGAACTTATTGTAACTAGAGAGGAATTACAAAACTTGTACGGCAAAGATATAAGACAATTTAATGATGAAGAAAAGCTACGTAACTTTATTCAAGAACAATTAGAAAATGAACATAAAGTGAATGAGTTTTTTTATTAAATGGTGTTCTTCGTAAAAACAGAGTCCCTAACTTCGAGTTATTTAGTACGAGGGGTGAAGGAAAACTGTGTAAGGAGTATGATTTTAGTTGTTTAATGTTAATTTTTATTATCGTTGAGATAGTTACTGAAATTATCGCTTGGACGGTTATTGGTCTAATCGCATATCGAATTGTGATGATATTGAATGATAGTGAAGTAGAAGTTCAGTAAGAATAGAGGTTACCACAGGTATTTTGGAACGGATGAAACTAGATTGTTAAGAATCGAGTGAGTAACATGAGAATATCAGAAATCCATCCCATCCTTTATCATCTTAGAATAAACCAGAAACGGCTGTTTCGTTTTATGCATAATTTAATGGATGATAGAAGCTTTTCTAAAAATTATCGAATGAACTCTTTTCCATATACTTGTAAGAAACACCAATCTCTCTTACGAAGAAAGTTAGGTAGCAGTGACCCACAACTCCAAGAAAATAAAATTACTAATATAAAACTTGCTGCTAGGAAAATTGACGGCATACTAATAAATCCTGGAGAAGTTTTTTCTTTTTGGAAATTAGTCGGAAAAACAACTGCAAGGAAAGGCTATATAGAGGGGATGCAGCTTTCAATGGGTGAGGTTAAAACGGGTGTTGGTGGAGGAATCTGTCAGTTAGCCAATCTCCTTTATTGGTTGGTTCTTCATACACCATTAGAAGTCGTAGAACGACACCATCATAGTTTTGATCCATTTCCTGATGAAGGAAGAGTCTTACCTTTTGGAAGTGGTGCAAGTGTGTTTTACAACTACATAGATTTGAGATTTAAGAATCCAACAGATCAACCTTTCCAAATAAAAGTCTGGTTAACAAGTGAGCATTTAAACGGAGCCATTTATACGAATATGGAGTGGGCCTATTCGTATCATATCGTAGAGAAAAATCATAAGTTTTTAAAAAAAGCAGGTAAGATCTATAGGGAAAATGAAATTTGGAGAAAAGTTGTTGATAAAAAAACAGGAAATCATTTAAGTGAAGCCCTTCTTATTAAGAATTTTTCAGAGGTGAAATATGAACTATCTACTAAGCAATTATCTTTTTAAAAGCCTGTTTTCTTGTATATTTGATCTTTCCCATTTCATCCTACTCTAGGTCAGATACAGTGAAACATCCATCAGATTTTTTTTCTGATGGTTAGTTGACATTTGCTCTACCTTAGGATAAACCGGGCGTTTGCGCCTTTTGTTCCGAAAAGTTTTATTCTTGACAAGTGGTGCTATTCTGCGTTACTATGTACTGGTAATAAGTAATACTAAATACCTGTGATACAGAATACTAAAAAAATAAATTAAATACAAATGGAGGAAAATAATTGGAGAATATCACGGAAATGCTGAAAGGGGTGCTTGAGGGTTGTGTGCTTGAGATCATCAGCCGTGGTGAAACTTATGGCTATGAAATCACGCAACATCTTCGAGAACTTGGCTTCACCGATGTGGTAGAAGGCACAGTTTATACGATTACTATGCGGCTTGAGAAACACAATCTGGTGGACATCGAGAAAAAGCCATCCACTATGGGACCACCGAGAAAATTTTACACACTCAACGCAGCAGGTCAAGAGCAACTTGAGATTTTTTGGGGGAAATGGGATTTCATTTCAAGCAAAATTAACGAACTCAAAATTAAAGAAATCAAAAGGAGAAGATAAAATGAGTTTTATTGAAAAGATTATCGGGAGTCTGGATGAGAAGCGGGAATGGAAGGCGATGGAGGCGCGAGCGAAGACACTTCCAAGTGAGTATCTTAACGCTTACAAAGCTATCCAAAAATACATGTGGACCGCTAGTGGCCTCACCGACTGGAAGGAAACGAGCCGTATCTTTGGTGGCATTCTCGATCTCTTCGAGGAAGGTGCAGCGGGTGGCAAGAAAGTTACTGACCTCACGGGTGAGGACGTGGCTGCTTTTTGCGACGAACTAGTGAAGGACACGAAAACTTGGAAAGACAAATATCGTGAGAAGTTGAACGATACGATTGGTCGTGACTAACGGTGAAATCCTTGTGGATTTTCGCCTACACCTACACTAACGACAGAAACCCGTTTGAGTTGCGGTGTACTGATAATATTCTGTTTTTTATAGGTTAGTACTAATAATTTTATTAAAGTTCAGTTACATGTACTCTTTGTAATAAATACATTAATAACGATCTTAAACATTTCACTGTCCTTCTTTAACTAAACTGCTCGATTGTATGAATTACTCGAGTTGTTCGAACATGTTCGGTGGAAGTCAGACATGTGCTGGAAATCACAGGGGACGACTTGGCGTCTTTTGCCGAAGAAACTTGTGGTAAACGCTAATATCTATGCCGACGTGTATCGTGAAGATTGGAATCAGAGCATCATGGAGCGATTGTGAAAAACGTAAAATTCTATAGATAATTCCGACTGAATAGCTGGTTACAAATATGAATGTGCCACCTTCACTATTCAGTTATATTTTCAGCTAAGTAGTAAGTAATACAGAATATCAGTCAGACTGAGTAGGTGAGTATAGGTAATCTAGCGCCTTGTTGCGCTTTTTATTAAGGGAGGAAAAAAGTATGAACAATGCAGCGATTTCTGTAAAAGGGTTAAAAAAATCCTTTAAAGACAAGGAAGTCTTAAAGGGGGTGGATTTTGAGGTGAGGCGTGGTGAAATTTTCGCACTGCTGGGTTCAAATGGAGCGGGCAAGACAACGACGGTCAACATCCTCTCGACGCTGATGAGTCAAGATGGCGGTGAAGTCGGTATTTGCGGCTATGACGTCCAGCGTCAACCTGATCATGTTCGCCAGAGCATCAGCCTAACTGGGCAGTTCGCAGCTTTAGACGGGATGCTCACCGGGCGGGAAAACCTGATGATGATCGCCAAGTTGCGGGGAGTTTCCAAACCCGCTCAAGTCGCCGACAATTTGCTTGAGAGATTTAGCCTGACCGATGCGGCCAACCGCAGGGCAGACCAGTATTCCGGCGGGATGAAGCGCCGGCTTGATATCGCCATGAGCTTGATTGGGACGCCAGCAGTCATTTTTCTCGACGAACCGACCACAGGGCTTGACCCCGAAGCGCGGATTGAAGTTTGGGATACCGTCAAGGAGCTTGCCGGTGGCGGCACAACCATCTTGCTGACGACTCAGTACCTAGAAGAAGCTGAACAGCTGGCGGACCGTATCGCCATCCTACATGGCGGAAAAATCATTACGACCGGTACCCTTTCCGAACTCAAAGAGATGTTCCCGCCAGCGAAAGTAGAGTACATCGAGAAGCAGCCAACATTGGAGGACATTTTCCTCGCGATCATCGGCAAAAAGGAGGAGAAGTAAATGAAAAGCAAAACAGGGGTATTACTAGGGCGTTTAATGCGCAACATCATGCGCAGCCCGGATACGATTATCACGGTGGCGATTACACCGATTATGATGATGCTGCTGTTTGTCTATGTATTTGGCGGCGCCATAGAGACAGGCACGGACAACTACGTTAATTATTTATTGCCGGGAATCTTGCTGATAGCAATCGCATCGGGGGTCGCTTACACTTCCTTGCGGCTGTTTACGGATGTTAAGAGTGGGCTGATGGCGCGTTTCATTACTATGCCCATTAAGAGCTCATCGATATTGTGGGCTCATGTGTTGACATCGCTTGTTTCCAATGCGCTTACTGTTGTAGTGGTTATCCTCGTCGCGCTCTTGATGGGCTTCCGTTCCAGCGCTGATATCTTGGATTGGTTCGCGGTAGCTGGGATACTCGGGCTGTTTACGCTGGGGCTGACATGGATGGCGGTCATTCCCGGATTGAAAGCAGGATCTATGGAAGGGGCGACAGCCTACTCGTATCCGCTGATTTTCCTGCCGTTTATCAGTTCGGCCTTTGTCCCTACCGAAACCATGCCTAAAATTGTCCGTGTGTTCGCTGAGAACCAGCCTGTGACTTCAATCGTGAATGCGATTCGAGCCCTCTTATATGAAGGGTCTGTTGGCAATGATATATGGACTGCGCTTGCCTGGTGCTTCGTCATCATGGTCATCGCTTACTTCTTCGCCAGAAAAGCATTTAAACGCGTGTTAGGGTAAGTTCACCAATATGTGATTAGCATATCAATAGTCAGCTGCTGCAATGAATGTATTCTCTATCCATGAAAGGCTGCTTAAAAGCCTGCAACCATCGATGAAAATATGGAAACCCTCGAAATTGGTATGATTGGTTGTGGCTCGATTACTTATCCCAACGCGAGGGATACCATCCGTGCATTAGTAGAATTTACAGGGTAAGTGCTCATTCATTGGAGGAGAAATTAAAAGAGTAAATCCCATGGATATAGTTGACAGTAAAAGAGTAGATTCTGAAGCAAAACTGCTTTGGTAATCATATATTTAAGGAACTATGGATTATTTTTCAGTTGGAATGTAATTCATAGTTTTTTTTTGATTGAGGGAAGAAAATGTAAGTCAGCACGAAAAGAGAGGATTATGCTCCCTTATATCTTAAGTATTTTTATTTCCATCTTATCCATTAAAAGGATCCCTTTTTGTGTGATGCCTTATTTGCGAACCGTTGTCCGTTCATATTCCTTCTCTTTCGAATGGGAATTATTTCCTTGAGATCTTGTTGTGCAAACGTTTATAGAACTGCTCCCGTTACATTAAATAATTTAGAATCTTAAAAATGAGTTATCAGCGAATATAAAAAAATCTCTGTTTCTTATTGACAAACGTGACAGCATTTCTGATTTAGAAGTTAAGTATCATAACTCGTACTCCTTAGAAGTCAAGGTAATTTATCATTATTCTATTAGCCATTTTGATAAACACTTTACTCTGTACTGTGATAAGATGAAGGCATCACATACATATAACCATAATTTAATTGACTGGTATATTTGAATATGATAGATATAACTTTAATTGTAAGGTGAATAATATGAAAATTGGATTGATCAGGCATTTTAAAGTGACAAGGGGCTACCCGAATTCAATTCTATCAAGTAAAGAGCTTATGCAATGGGTATAGGAATATGATGATTCTGATGTTGAAGAAAGAGAAATTGATTTAGGTCAAGTGGAATGGAAGAAGTGTATTTCTAGCGATTTGTATCGCGCAAAAGTGACAGCCAAACGGGCTTTCGATGGGGATATTGTCTTTATGGAAGATTTGAGAGAGGTGAAGCTTTCACCATTTTTCTACTCTTCTCTTAAACTACCATTATTTATTCATCTATTGTTTATCCGATTGGCATGGTATTTTAATCACAAGTCTCAAAATCAGACGAAAACGGAAGTCATTCAAAAAATCAACAAGGTCATTGATCAAGTAATGATTTGTAATGAAGATACACTTGTTGTCGGTCATGGTGGCATCATGATGTTTATGAGAAAAGAATTATTACGAAGGGGATTTTCAGGTCCCAACTTCGGTAGCCGCCCTGAAAATGGTAAGTTGTATATCTTTGAGAGGAGTCAGCGAAAATAATCTTTTCGGAAGCGCTTATTTAGCATACGGATTTTATTTTCCACTGTATTAGCTGTTTTTTCTATAGTCAGATATTTATTTTAGACCCTGTTCCTTGACAAACCACCATCGGTTTAATTGAAGTAGGGAAATATAATCCAACCTTGAATTTATGTATTTCCATTTGTAAAGCATTAAATAAAACCCTAGTTGAATTGTTTTGGGAAGAGTAGGGCGTTTATTTGAAATAATCGAAATCATTCAGGCACTGATCAGCAGGATTAGTGCCTGTTACTATTGAAGTAAAATAAAAGTGAAAGCTTAATAAGGAAATATTATTAAAATTATAGATTGAATCGGGGGAGTACTAAATGAAACCACCAAAGCACATTGTTTCAGCAGCGTCCATTGTAATGAACAACAAAAATGAAATTTTATTAATAAAAGGACCACGAAGAGGATGGGAGATGCCTGGTGGACAAGTTGAAGAGGGAGAATCATTGAAGGAAGCTGTCATTAGGGAAACGAAAGAGGAATCAGGTATAGATATAGAAGTTATTAAATTTTGTGGGATTTTTCAAAATGTAGATCAATCCATTTGTAATACATTATTTCTGGGAAAAGCGATCGGAGGAGAACCAACGACTAGTTCGGAAAGTATAGAAGTAGGTTATTTTCCAATAAAACAAGCATTGGATATGGTCACTTGGAAAAATTTCAGACAGAGGATTGAATATTGTTTAGACGAAAAAAACCATCCTTTTTACATTGAATTTTAATAAAGCTTTTCTTGCCAAAATAGATTATTAAATGTTTTTTCTCTAAAATAAAACATTAATAGTAATAGGGAGGGGGAACTTTGTCCCACATTTTGAGAATAGCAATGAGATTAATGAAATTAGAGAGAAATATGATCCGTTACATAACTTAATTTCTCCACATATAACATTCGTATTTCCTTTTATTAGTTCTATGAAAACTAAAATGTGCAAAAAGGGAATGACGAGTTAATCAAAATTCACGATAGGTTATATACAGGGATTTTACGAAACTACCTTTTTAGAGAAGTGACTTATATTCCTCGCATAACAGTAGGGAGGTTAAAGAAAGTAGAAGAATTCTCCACAGCCATAGAACAAACTGCAAAGAATAGTACTAATTTCTCAACAGTTATTAGGGAAGTTGTAGCAGAGATTATTACAGATGAAAAAGAGACCATTCTAGAATTTAAGTTGAGTTATAAATCTTAAAGGGAAATTGTTGAATCCTAATTGGAATAGATGTCTTTTAAGTAACAAAATAAAAAGTTACGGTTTTTTATTTGCTAAAGAGTTACACTCAGATTCGTACTTATGAATGAAAATAAGGAGTGGTATCAATTAGACAATTGATAAAGATAAATCAAAAGAATTTAGAAGTGCTTCAAAAGGGAAAGAATGGGAGGCCTATCATCATACTAACTGGAATGGGATGTTCCTTTGATGAATGGTCCGAGATTGCAGAGACCTTGTCTCAATCGAATCGAGTGATCATGTTTCATAGACCTGGACTTGGTGAGAGCGAAATCGGAAGTGAAGAGAGAAATACACAATCAGTAGTTAATGAATTAAATGAGCTGTTAGATGTTCTCTACATATCTAGTTCTATCGTTTTGGTGGGTCATTCGTATGGTGGTTTATGTGCACAGCATTTTGTGAAGGAGTACCCTGAGAAGGTTGCAGGAATTGTACTAGTTGATTCAACTTCAGTTGACTTAAAAGAATTAGACGAGTTAGACCTACCTGTTTTAGATGAAGATGAAACCGATGATAGCTGGTTAGATAAATGCCATACTTACTCCAAAATGAACAAAGATGAACTGAAGGAAATCATAAAGCCAACACTTACAAAATGGCAGAAGCAGCTTCCTTTTGATATCCAGCAACACTTAATCAATTTTCAGATTCAGCCTGACTTATATAAGGCTATGCATTCTGAAATTAGTAATTGGAAGAAGGATGCAGAGGTGATTAGGAAGTTAAGTAATACTCTTGATATACCTTTGATTGTTATTGGAAGAGATAAAGAATATAACATTATGCTTGGATCAAAGGAAGGATTACCAGAATGGGAGTTAAGGTTATTGGAAGAAAAGTGGGAAGAACTTATTAAGAGACAAGCTAGCCTTTCTGTGAAAAATGAAGTGATATTCGCAAAAGAAGCAAGTCATTCCATCCATCTTGACAGACCAGATGTTGTGATTGAATCTATAAGGAAGCTTGTTCGGCATCTTGAATCAAGAGTTTAACATTAGATAGAGAGTAAAGAGGAAGCTATGGTATTTACTATATATGTTTCTGGGTAGATGATGAAGTTCAGTTTGATGATCCTGATTTTGAGAGTGGTGTCAATATACCTTCATTAAGACATGCTCAAGAAAACTTCATTAATAATAGTCCAAGTAAAGAAAGATGTAAAGAGTTTGGGAGAAAGCCTAATGAAATGAATGAAGGGGTGTGAAAAATGGAGATTACTGTATCAATCATTGCTGGATTTGTCATGTTTTTTGTTTTTCTCTACTCTGTAATCTTATCTGCTGTTCAAAAAGCAATAGATAATTCAGAAACTAATAAAATGTTGAAAGAGTTATTAGAAAAAGAAAAGAAGAGATTAAAGTAACTAATGTTTAAAAAGTGCACAAGGTAACCTACTTATAATGATAATTTATCATTTTTCGAGAATGATTAATAATAAGTGTGGACCTTAAATATCATACTTATAATATGGTGATAACTGGTGTTTAACTGTTGCTGATATTCCTTAAAGTTGTAGTAATTCCCTTAATATTTGCCCTTATTATTGACTGGAAGAGGAAGAAAACTAGAGACAATCCCACTATATTTCGAAGCAGAGAGATAGCTCGAATTATACAATGGGTGACAATAAATACACAAACGGACCATAATACAAACGAGTAGATTGTTATAAAAAGTCAATACATTCGTTTTAGAAAGATCTATGGAATATTTGAGCTGTCAAATTAAAATTAGTATTAAGGAGTTAATATGGCGACAAATCAATTTGGAAAAGCTGCTCTTTTACTAGGTAAAAATCAAGTTATCAATCCTACATTGGCCGACTCCATAATTAGTAATTATATTGATGGTAATCTTTATATGGATACGACGGAAAATGCAGCCTTGCTTGGTACTAAATCAGGTATTTATCTTTTAGCTGGAGATTCTACGAACACTGAAATTCATCGTTTATTGGTAGAATTATTTGAAGAAAGTAAACAAAAACACAAACGCTTCACCTTATTTTCTCCTTCAAAAGAATGGGATGAACGTATTAGTTCCTTATTAGGAAATAAGGTTAAATCTGTCCAAAGATACTCCTTTAAATACACTTCCAATCCTAGCTTAGTGTACGATCAAGAACTTCCTTTAGGATTCAAATTATCAAAAGTTAATCCAACCACTATAGCAGTAAGTCAAGAGTTTAATGAAAGCTACTATAAAGAGTATTGGGGTACTATCAATAATTTTCTTGAGAATGGAATTGGTTTTTACATTAAAACTGGAGATATTATAGCTGCGGAATGTGTATCGATATTTGCTTCTCCTAATTATGCTGAAATAGATATTGTAACCAATCCAAACTATAGAGGAATGGGTTTAGCAACGATTTTAGCTAAAGCATTCATTGTAGAATGTGTGCGTAAGAAAAAAACGCCAAGGTGGGATTGTGCAGTAAACAACGTGGTTTCAATTAATCTAGCAGAAAAATTAGGATTTGACAATCCAACATCTTACTCTGTTTTTATTAGGAACTCCTAGTAAGTGAGTAAGCTAGTAATTAAGGTAATCTCTTTACTTAACTGGCAGTCTTCATGTCACACGACATATAGTTTATGTGAAAAAGTGGATGATGGTAGACCAAGAACTGAGAGTGATTCAATGATTTTAGATTTAAAAGGCGAGCCTAAAATCGATCTCATTGTAGGGATGTTATACTCTATGGTAGAAGGAAATTATAGTCGGATAAAATCAATTGTGCTGGAATGTCTCAAGAAGAATTAGATTATTAGGGGCCAAAATCAGAAATACAATAGTACAGCACAATAACTATGGTATTAACATGTTCTGGTTGAAGTATTGATTGTACACCCAGTAGCAAGGTTTGCTATGAAGAAAATACATGCTAGAAATTTTGATGAAACAGGTAGTTTAAACTCGTAACATACACTCTGTAGCTGGCACTAAAGTTTATAATGGAGTGAACTGAATATTGAAAAACGACGATAACGTCTATATAATAATATAAATTGACGTTATCGTCGTTTTTTTTTGACAAGTAAAAAAAGTCACATCATGTAGGAGGTTTATGTATGTCTCCAAAAGTTAGTAAAGAACACCGGGAGCAGCGCAGAGCTAACATAATAAAGGCTGCTACAAATTTATTTATCGACCAAGGTTATGAAAGAACAACGATGGAACATGTGATGGATGCTGCAAAAATAAGTAAAGGAGGTTTGTATCAATATTTTTCGAATAAGGAGAACTTATTTGAAACGATCTTAGAGGAAGATTTACATAGAGTCGTATCCGAGACAGAACAAATACTTGAGGGTGAAGTAGAATCGTATTGGAATTTGCTACTGTTAAGAATGTTTGGTGACCAGATGGAACCAACTGATAGGATGGATCCTCTCGCACCAAGTAAACTAGAGTTTTTTTTAACTGGAAGAAGTGACGAGCGGCGGCGGGCTTATGGAAATGAACGTTATTCGTTAGGGGTAAAGCTGTATGCGGATATTATTGCTGCAGGGCAAAGACATGGCGAATTTAGTAATCATTATTGTAATCAAATCCTTGCTCGAACGATTGTCACATTTGTAGATGGTCTAGCTGTTGATGATTCTCATCTTTCAAAAGAAAATTTGAAAATGAAGGAGCAATATGTGATGTTTTTGGAGTATTTAATGATGGCATTAAACATATCAGGTTCGAAATAGAGCTACATTAGATTTAGAAAAAAATACAAATGGGGTATATATATGGAACTGAATTTTACTCGCCTCCTTCATATTAGAAATCGTCATGAATGGAAGAGGGCTTATGACGAGGAAATCGTAAAACTAGACCAGCTCTATCAAGAAGAAGAGAGACTATATTATGAGATGTATGCTAATGGAAAAGAAAGTAAGAGACTGGATGAAATCGTAGCAATAAAGCATGATTTGATGACAAACGATCATATAAAAGAAACTTTATTAACATGGCAAGAGACGTTTAAAGATGATCCAATATGGCATAGAAGACTAGAGGTATTTCTATCACAGATGAAGATTGAATCACTTGATAGTAAAAAAGAAGTGGTTGAAATTCAGCGATCATTGCAAAAGAGACTTATGGAAAGTACCTTTTCTCTTAATGGGGAGGAATACAACTTAAGTAAGGTGCACTCTAGTATAATGGAAAGCTCTGATCGTGAACTGCGTCAAAAACTACTTAGAAAATCTGTAGAAATAGGTGAGAGGAATGAGGCATTACTTAAGCTGTTAATTCATGCCCGAAATCAAGTTGCACACGAATTAGGATTTGAGAATTATTTTGATTTCCGTTGCAGCTTAAAAGAAATTGATTTTGAGACATACATAACAGAAATGAACCGGTTACTTGTATTGACAAATGAAGCTTCATCCAGTTGGAATGATAGAATTAAGAAAAAATTCGGTGTGGAAGCTTTACAGTATTACGATATCTACTATACGGCCTTTAATTTTCATCATATCAAAAGCAAAGCCTTTTCGGCTGAACGTATGGATGACGTACTGATCGATTCAATAAAAAGTTTAGGTATTTCTTTACAACAAATACCAGTATCAATTGAGTGTCTAGAAATACCTTATGGTGGGTTTTGTACCAATATAAATCCGAAAGAAATTAAACTAGTTGTGGGAAAAAGGGATTCGATTTCAGCATTCGTCTCAGGAATCCATGAGCTAGGGCATGCAATAGATGGCTGCTATGGCTCATACCAATATCCTGAGCTCTATCGTTTTCACTCCAGCATTGCAGCTGAGACTATTGCAGAGTTATTTCAAACCATCGCTTCGGATAAAGAGTTTCTCCAACAGAACTTCCATCTGCAAGATGATGACTACGCGCAAATAGTAGAAACAAATAAATTAATGAATTTGCTTATGGTAAAAATGAATTACTATCATAGCTTGGTTGAGTATAACATGTATAAAAATCCTGACCAAAGGTTCAAAGATATGGCTTCTGAGTGTTACGAGTGGGTATTTGGGTTTAGAGGCGAAACCTTCCATCCAGCAAGTGAAATGTTTTATGTTGAGTATCCTGTATTCTTCCAAGACTATAATTTTGCCTTAGCAAGTAGAGATATGATTAGGCACAAGTACAAAGTACAGAGCCTTTATAACGAAAAAGAAGTCTTTGAGAAATTACTTGAAACATTCATTGTACCGAATCAATTATTTTCATGGAAACAAAGAGTAGAGAAAATGTGTGGTAAACCACATACATTTGAATATTTAGCTAAGTCCTTGCTGTAGACTAGTAGAATATACAAGCTAAAGGAGTATGAGTGGATAGTAGCTTGATCATATATAAACTAGGATCACACTTATTAGAAATGTCAAGTATGTGTGATCCTTACATACATATAAAGCGGGTTTCAAGTTACTTTCTAAAAGAAAGGGATGCGATCGCATCATGTAAATGAATAGATTCTTCGTTTCTACATTCTACGGTAAAGGCAGTGACAAATTGTAATTCGTATAAATCGGCAGCAACGAGTCGAACCATATCCTCTACAAAGCGAGGATTTTCATAGGCTGTTTCTGTAACCATCTTTTCATCAGGTCTTTTTAAGACAGGATGGATCATCGCACTAGCATTAGATTCAGCTGCGTGTAAGAGTGCTTCCTTCCAATCTACATCCCCAAGTAAATCTTCATCTACCTCTGTCGTCATTTTTATATAACCTCTTTGGTTGTGAGCACTATACTCACTGATTTCTTTCGAGCAAGGGCAAAGGGTTGTAACCGCACATGTTAGACCTACTTCACTTGAATAACCATTATTCACATCAAATTCAACCTTTATGTATGCTTCAGCGTGATTCAAACCTGAAATTCCAGAAGCAGGGCCTTTTCGCTCATAAAACCAAGGGAAGGTCATCTCAAGCACTGCATTATCCTGCTCTAATCGGGTAGCAAGTTCTCTTGCAAAGTCGTAAAGCTCAGTAATCGAAACACTAAAACCTTTAGAATAATATTGCTGAAGCTGTTCCGTAAAACGGCTCATATTTGTGCCTTTTTGATTGCTAGGAACTTTTGATGTAAAAGTGAAGTTTGCCACCGTTGTTTGTTCAAAAGGGGCAAGATTTGAATTAACTGTAACCGGATGCTTTACATTACTAATACCAACTGCATCAATCTCAAATATGAAATCTTTTTTGGCATTTTGTAGATCAGGCATATCTTTTTTTTCTGTCGGCTTCGTTTTTGGACCTGGAGTGATAGATCCGAATAATCGATGACGTTCTTGCTTAGATGGTAAGACTAATCTTTTTCTTTCTTTCATATATAGGAACTCCTCTCGGTAGACGAACTTATTCTATCACTAGGAGTATACAAATGATCTTTGCAAACATCAACAATTTAGACTCTATGAAAGAATAAAACTAGTGATCTTGAGTTAGATAAAACCGCTATAAGAAAAGAAAGGGTATAAAAAGATAGCAAAGAAGCTTTACTATCATGAGTTTAAAAATAGAAACATTAAATCTACAAATGGTGGATATTTCGTAATCAAAGTTGGAAGACCGAATTGTCATAGGCAGTTGGTGTTTTTTATTTCCTACAAGTTTTAACTAAGAGAGTAATATTTTCAGTGAGAACGGCATCAAACTGGTTTTATCTATAGAAATGGATTAGTAAGTAAAGATGAATGCCCAAAAATTTTTTAAAATATATTGAAAGTGATTATCATCACCGTTATAATACAAAATGAAAATAATTATCATTATCATGCGAATTTTGGTTATGATCATTGGAGGAATAAGGAATGAAGAGAATCAACATCTTGCTACTTATGCTAACGCTTTTGTTTACACTTGCAGCGTGTAACACAAATGAAGAGAAAGCTACCCCAAATGAAAATGAAGTGAAGCAAGAGACAACAGAAAATGAAAAAGAGGAAGCTGCCGATTCGATTACAGTTGAACATGTTCTAGGAACTGCTACATTTGAGGAGGCCCCAAAGAAGGTTGTCGTATTAGAGTGGGTATATGCTGAGAATCTATTAGCTCTAGGAGTGCAACCAGTCGGAGTAGCTGATATTGAAGGATATAAAGCATGGGTAAAGGTTGATGCAGAGTTATCAGCTGATGTGGTGGATGTGGGAACACGCCAAGAGCCAAATTTAGAGGCGATTGCTCAACTTCAACCTGATTTAATTATTGCTCCAAAATTCAGACACGAGGCTATTAAAGCTGAACTAGAGGGAATAGCACCAACATTGTTCTTTGAGCCATACCCAACAGATGAATCGATAAGTCAGTATGATGAAATGGTTTCTACTTTTCAATCAATTGCGAAGGCTTTAGATAAAGAGGCAGAGGCAGAGAATCTATTAAATGGCTTAAATAAAAAGTATGAAGAAGCAAAAGCTTCTATTGAAAAAGCTAGCTTATCTACAAATGAGTTCGTGTTAACACAAGCATATAGTTCACAACAAACACCTGTTTTACGAGTGTTTACGCCAAATGCAATGGCATCTGTTATTTTTGAGAAAATTGGGTTGAAAAATGCTTATGTTCCAGAAAATTTTGAGGTTTATGGATTTTCACAGCTAAACGTAGAGGCATTGCCTGCGTTAGAGGCAGCAAACTTTTTCTATGTTGTTCAGGATAATGACAATATCTTTGAAAATCAATTAAAAGACAATGCTGTATGGAAAAACTTAGACTTTGTAAAATCAAATCGTATGTATCCATTAGGTGGGGATGCATGGCTTTTTGGTGGACCGCTTTCAGCTGAAACGGTTGTTGACCGTGTCCTAGCTGTGGTGGAGCAAAAATAAATATGAAAGTACGCATACAACCGAAGCCCTCTAGTTTATTTTTAGGGGGCTTTCTTCTGTTACTATTTTTATCCATCATTCACCTAACGCAAGGCCAGGCAGATTACTCATTATTGACGCTCCTCACAGATGTTTGGAGAGAAGGTAGGGTGCAAGATATCATCCTTGGGTTACGATTACCAAGGGTTGTGATGGGTATTCTTGCAGGTGGTGCACTAGCAGTAGCTGGCTTATTTTTACAAACGTTAACAAAAAACCCATTAGCATCAGCTAGTACGTTAGGGATTAATGCGGGTGCTTTTTTATTCGTAGTAATCTGTACCATCTTTTTTCCAGCAGTTATTGGAAAGTATCCTTTCTTCATTTCTATTTTAGGTGCCACCGTTTCGGCACTATTAGTAATGGGTCTTGTAGGCAAAACATTAGAACCGGTTCGTGTTGCTTTAACAGGAATGATCGTTTCTTTATTGTTCTCATCTTTCACGGGAGCATTGCAGCTTTTATTTGAAAATGAAACAAATGGACTATTTTTATGGGGGTCTGGAACACTCATTCAATTAGATTGGTCAGGTGTAAAATTCTCGATCATATTTATTACAATTGCAATCATTGTAGCCATTTTATTAGGTTCAAAACTTGATGCTTTAACATTAGGTGATCAGGTTGCAACTTCACTAGGACAATCTGTTTTTAAAGTTAAGGTTGTTGCATGGTTAGCAGCCATTGTTTTAGCAGCCGTAACGGTTAGTGTTGTCGGTCCTATTGGGTTTGTAGGCTTAATCGCACCACACATTGTAAGGCTTCTAGGTGTGAAAGGGCATAGGTTACAAATCGTTCATACCTTTTTATGGGGAGCTATCCTATTAATCGGTGCAGATGTGTTGGCGAGGATGATTGCTCCAGGTCAGGAAATACCAGTCGGAGCCATGACAGCATTAATTGGAGGACCATGGCTAATGGTTTTAGCATATCGGACGGGTAAAAGGTACCAAAAGGGGGAGACAAGGTTAGGCGGTCGTGAAATCCCATTTTCGTTTAAATGGTTATTGGTCAGTTTAACAGCTCTTCTTGCTTGTATGCTATTAGTCGCGGTTTCATTTGGAGGAACAAGCTTTTTAACGATAGATGAGTGGCTAGACGGGTCACTTACATCACCTTTTGTCATGCAATTCCGAATACCGAGAATCCTAACTGCCTTTGTGGTTGGAATGTTATTAGCAATGAGCGGTGTATTGTTACAAGGTGTACTACGTAATCCATTAGCTGATCCTTCTGTTTTAGGTATTACATCTGGTGGTGGAGCTGGAGCCATGGTTTTTCTAGTTTTATTCCCAGGAGTGTCTATTCAATTCCTTCCTTTTGCTGCTCTAGTTGGAGCACTAACGGCAATCACCATCATTCTTGTCTCAACATGGAAATCAAGATGGAATTCAATGCTCCTAGCATTAATGGGAGTGGCGGTTTCTGCCATTGGATCAGCTATCATACAAATATTAATTGTAAAAGCAAAGCTTGGCGTTGCTCCTGCCTTAACTTGGCTTTCGGGATCTACTTATGCAAAAGGCTGGGAAGAATTGCGAATCGTCCTACTGATTGCGTTACTGACAATTCCAGTCAGCTTTTTACTTGTAAGAAAATTAGATGTACTATCATTTGGGGACGATGTTGCCTCTGGATTAGGGTTAAAGGTATCCAAGACGAAAATAATGGCCATTTTACTAGGTGTTGGTATGGGAGCAGCAAGTGTTTCCATTGTGGGGACAATAGGGTTTATTGGATTATTAGCTCCACATGCGGCTAGAAGAATAGTAGGTTTTGAACATAAAAGAGTGATTATCGTGAGTCTACTTCTTGGCGGTATTCTATTAGTAGGGGCAGATTTTCTAGGTAGACTTGTGCTAGCACCAAAGGAGATACCATCGGGGCTTGTTGTGGCATTAATAGGAACTCCTTATCTTTTATATTTATTGAGAAAAACGTAACAGATGATGGCGAACTTCTAGCATGAAGTTCGCTTTTTGAATTGTTTCTCTAGTAAGACCCACTGAACTAGTGACATCTTTTTGCATAATCATACTAGACAAGCCATATACATAATATTGCAAGAATTAGACAATCAAAACGGACCAGATACTATGGTATAATCTTGTGAGAAAGTAAAGGAGATAGGAGAAAAGAAATGAACCATAAGGGACTATCATTAGCAAAAGATATGGTTGGATTTGCACTTATTGCTTTGTTCATGTTTTTATTCTTCTTCATCGATTTGTCTAGCTTTGATTCTGCTAATCTACCAATTCCAAAGGCTTGGCTAAATGTAAATACCATTTTTTTGAGTATTGTTCTTGAAGCCATTCCCTTTATTTTACTAGGTGTATTTGTATCAGCTTTAATTCAAACGTTTGTATCAGAGGATACATTGCAACGTTATATTCCGAAAAATGCATTTGCCGCTCTTTTACCTGCCGCTTTATTAGGTGTGATTTTTCCTGTTTGTGAATGTGCGATTATTCCAGTTGTAAGAAGGTTAATTAAAAAAGGAATGCCACTTCACATTGGGATTGTACTATTAGTAGGTGCGCCGATCTTAAATCCGGTCGTATTTGCTTCCACTTATTATGCGTTCCAATCAACCATTGAAGTTGTTTATGCCAGAATGGGACTAGCCTTTATTTTGTCTATTTTTATTGGGTTGGTTATTTATCTGTTATTCCAAAATAAAAGTAATGAGCTGCGTGTTTCAAAAGATGAGCTGTTAGGGAGAGGAATAGAGGCTACTCCGGTTGTAACGAATCGTTGGAAGTCTACTCTATATCATGCAAGTGATGAGTTCTTTGAAATGGGTAAATTCTTAATTTTCGGTGCGTTTATCGCAAGTTTATTTCAGACGTTCTTGGATCGAAATATATTAGTAGAGATTGCTTCTAGTGATACAACTTCCCCAGCTATTATGATGGGCTTTGCGTTTATTTTATCACTCTGTTCGGAAGCTGATGCATTTGTTGCGAGATCGTTTGCAAATACTTTTTCAGTAGGCTCATTAATAGCGTTCCTTGTTTACGGACCCATGCTAGATTTGAAAAATACAATCATGTTATTTGCGTATTTTAAGACTCGATTTGTCCTTGCGCTAATGGCAGTTATTACGGTTTCCGTTTATTGTTTTGTCTTACTATATCAATCCTTCATGTAGGATCGCGAGGTGTTTATCATGCAAGAAACAAGAGATTACAGCTTTCACTTATATATAAGAG
Source organism: Bacillus salitolerans (assembly GCF_042680805.1). Classification (NCBI taxonomy): domain Bacteria; kingdom Bacillati; phylum Bacillota; class Bacilli; order Caryophanales; family Bacillaceae; genus Bacillus; species Bacillus salitolerans. Next base: position 68,796 of record NZ_JBHUEM010000054.1, read on the forward strand.
GGATTATATTAATTGGTTTTTCCATGTTATCATTTAAGCTGATTTTATCTGGAGATATCTTCAATTTTATCGCTCCAAGAATGATGCCGTTTATTTATTTCGCCACGCTTACCTTTTTACTACTAGGAGTTATACAAGTATGGAGAAGTAGTTCAAAGGATAAAGACGAATTGTACTGTGATTGTGGAGTAGATCATGGCGCTTCAGGTAATGCGTTAAAATCTATTATTATATATTCTATTTTTATCATTCCTGTCGTGACTGGATTCCTTTTCTCAGATGTAGTGATCGATTCATCCATAGCTGCCAAACGTGGAGTGAAGTTTAGTGGGAATAATCCTCAAACGGCAGCTGGAGAATTAGAGCAATTTGATGAAGAAAAAGTATTAGAATATTTGGATGACCCTGAGGAGTACATCGCTCAGTTAGAGGAATCAATAGGAATCGATGAGAGTAAAATACCACCCGACGCTCCATTAGAGCATCCTGAAGGGTTTGAGCTACAGGCCCCTCCAGAAGGTTTCTATGAAGAACTTGAAAAAAAGCTTCTAGCCATGGATAAAATTATAGTTGAAGAAGAAACGTACATTCAAACGATGAACATCATTGATATGAATGTAGATAAATTTGTAGGAAAACAAATTGAAATGGTTGGCTTTGTGTATCGTGAAGAAAACTTTACCGAGGACCAAATGGTTGTCGCTCGCTTTGGCTTATCCTGTTGTGTGGCGGATGCCTCTGTATATGGAACTCTATCGACAGGCGAAATGGTAAAAGAATTAAACGAGGATCAATGGATCCGCGTAACAGGTACCATTACGAAAACGATTTATAATGATTGGACTTTGCCCTATATTCAAATTGAACAATTAGAAAAAATTGAACAGCCAGACCAGCCTTATATATATGAAACGTATTAGGTTAAAACAACGCTCAGAATCTTGAGCGTTGTATTACTTTAAATCCTTAAGCAAAATATTCTTATGTGTATGAGATAGATTGATTAAACCAAACTCCTTTTTGTATACTAATCTTTTTATATTCATTAATTCATTCCAAGCCATATGATACGTAGGGAGTTCAATTTCCCCTTTTGACAATGCCTCTTCTAGTTCATCAGCGTCTTTTTCGATCATCTCTCCAGTCGGTAATAAAACTAAATCTAAAAATAGATCATCCATCCATGGAGTCCCATTTTCTTCTCCATTTTGTAAGGATATATCAATGTACCATTGAACAATTTGACCATTAGCATCAAACATGGTTGTAACGGAATGGTTCTTCTCTAGCGGAAAGTGTTGTAGCCACATATATCCATTATCAACTATACATATCTCTGTTTCTCCATATATTACAGATAAAGGTTCAGTTACCTGAATGGTATGGATTAACGTGATATACCCTTTAAAATCATTTGTGTTAAGAAATTGCTGGGTGTATTCTCTTTTCAAGATTCGTTTCCAATTTAAGCGATCTCCATATTTTCTCTTTATCATATGTCCTCCTTTAATAAGAAATACAATCATTCTGATGTTCATTTCTGAAAATAGTAAACCAAGTCCTCTTTTTTCTACTATTATTTAGGTTCCCAGCTTAATTGGATAAATACCGTCCAAACATCTCAGCAGTTAGCAGCCTAAAAAGAGATTACCGGCTGAATTTTCGACCAAATACAGGACAATTTGGTAACGTTTATTGGCCAAACTTAGCTTTGAGAACAACAAGTAAGGTGATGAAACGACCCACGATTTATCACCTTACTTGGATGAATTATCCTTTTTTCGTTAATGGAAAAACCACACAGTCTTTAATAGTGTCGCTGTCAGTTAATACCATTAGCAACCGTTCAATTCCAAACCCCCAGCCAGAAATTGGAGGCATACCATATTCCATTGCTAGTAAATAGTCCTCATCCATTTCCATCGCTTCTACATCTCCATTGTTCTTAAGTAATGCTTGAGCTTCTAGCCTTTTTCTTTGTTCAAGCGGATCTACTAGCTCTGAGTAGGCATTGATTACCTCAGCCCCATTTATGACTAGCTGGAATCGGTCTGTTAGTCCTGGGTTAGCATCATTTGCCCTAGCTAGAGGAGATAGATCGATTGGATGCTGAATGAGGAACGTCGGTTTAACTAGATGTGGTCGACATTTTCTTTTATATAAAAGATCGATAAGGTTCCCTCTTCCAAGTAACTCAGCATCTGGGTAATCCAGGTCAATTCCTTTTTTCCTCGTTTCTTGAAATAAATCTTTCACATTTGGGTATAGATCAATATCAATTCCTGTGTCCTTAAGGATTAAATCCCGAAATGATACAACGTCCCATTCAAGTGAGAAATCGATTGATTGATTGTGTATCGAAATGGTTGTTGTTTGAAAGGTTTGATTTAGAAGATACAAAACCATTTCGCGCATAAGCTTCATCGTATCCTCGTAGTTCCAATAGGCAGCATATCCTTCGACCATGGTGAACTCCTGCAGATGCTGTGGGCTAATCCCTTCATTTCTAAAGCATTTAGCTAATTCAAAAACCTTAGTAAATCCGCCTACGATTAATCTCTTTAAGTAGGTTTCTGGAGCTATTCGCAGGTTTAACTCAGTATCGAGTGAATGATGATAGGTTTTAAACGGCTTTGCTAATGCTCCTGATGAGGTATGCTGCAAGATAGGCGTTTCAACTTCAAGGAATTCCTTCTCTTCAAAAAATCTTCTAATTGCCCGAACCATACGTGTTCTCGCTAATAAACGATTTTGGGTATCCTTTGTCATCAATAAATCCAAATAACGCTGACGATAGCGAAGCTCAATGTTAGTGATCCCGTGCCATTTTTCAGGCAGTGGGTGTAATGCCTTTCCTAGAAATACATAATGCTTTATACGAAGTGTTTTCTCGTTTGTTTTAGTGGTGTACATCGTTCCTTCCACACCGACAAAGTCCCCAATATCAATATAATCTAGAAATTGCTGAAATAATTCTTCTCCTGTCTCATCCTTTTTCAATAGAAGCTGTAATTTTCCTTGTATATCAGAGATTGTAATAAATAATAGTTTACTAAAATGACGGATACTAATAACTCGACCTGCCACTTTTACATCTGTCATTCCATCTTCAAGATTTCCTGCTTGATATAGTTCATAATTCTTTGCAAATCTTTCTGGATATGCCTGAATTCCAAAAGCCTTTAGAGACTCTAGTTTTTCGATTCTTCTGCTAGTCTGTTCCTGGTACATTTCTTTCACTCCATTCATTTTTCCATCTTTTAGACAACAAAAAAACTCCCACCCCCAAGATATTCTCTTGAGGACGAGAGTTATGAACTTCGTGGTACCACCTCAGTTTATTGGTATGTCACCATACCAACCTCTTCAGGTACTTCAAAAAAATTGAGTATACCCTATCTCTATATCGGGAGATCCCGCCCGTACATCACTAGGTCAAAAAAGCCTAGATCCATACGAAAGCTCCAAGTCTTTTTTCATTTTGGTCATTATTGCTCCATTTCACCAACCGGAGCTCTCTGGAAATAATAAATCAAAATTACTCTTCTTTTCATCGCTATCACTGACTATTCAATAATTAACAGTTATTCTACTGGAATTAATTGGTGTAGTCAATAAAATTTTATATTTATGGAATAGATAATGGAACTTTCCTTTATTTTGGAGATTTCAAAATGCTTGAAAGGTTTAAGTTGTTACCACTCGTTTAATTATGTTGATGAGCCCTGCGATTGTGTTCATTCAGAGAGGATTAACGCTTCATTATGTTGAAGTTACTATACTAACCCTACCTAATGACCGAGCTTGGTACATCAATATTTGAGCTTGTCCCTTGATAGATAAGGACAAGTTGCTGTTAATCATTATGCACATGTATTCTTCTCTATAAACATATTCGGTTTTTAGGTGTAAATTTTTTCGGAGTATATTCTCTTGCTCGGTTATTAGGTGAAACTTTCAAGGGTTATCGTCAAGTAAATAAAAAACTAATTGAGATAATAAATTCCTCTTAGGGTAATAAAGTTTCCTTTGCATATGATGGTTTAAATAGAATTCAAACAACAACTGATACAAGTACTGGACTAATAACAGAAGTTTTAGAACGAAATGAATTTGGATTAGTAACAAAATTGCAATATTCTAAGCTAGGTAATCAAGGAAAATTGATACCATTATCTATTGAGTCAACAGAATACAATAACCTAGGAGAAGTTATTGCAGTTAAAGAATATACTGATGTTACTAATCAGGCTAATACAGTACGCGAGACAAAGTTATACCATGACGATAATGGCAATATTGAAACTATAAATGATCCTGTAGGAAATGAAATTAGCTTTCAATATGACTCCCTTAACCAATTAGGATCGGTACTGCATGGTACGTTTTTAAAGTGGTCATATGATTATGATGAAGCAGGAAACTTATCATCAGTGACGAAAGAGGGAAGCAAAGTAACAAGCTATCAAATGGATCCAGATTTAAACTTGGTGAATAAAGTGACGTATCCATCAGGTTTAACGAGTAACTTTGCATATAATCCAAGTGGAACACTAACGAATATTAAACATTCGGTATTTAACAATGCAATAATTTTTGATACGTATGATTCAGGTCTACCTAAAACTGTGACAGGTATTAATAAGGAAAAATCAATAGTGTATTACGATGAGGCACTAAATATTTCTAAAATGATCACGTTTGACGGAAATCAGGAATATCATACGTATCTTCATTACAATGACTTAAATCAACTCGAACGCCGTTTTGTCCAAAAAAAGAATGGAGAAATTATTGCAGATGAATCCTTTGTGTATGATAAGCATGGGAATCGTATTAAGAATACCTTTCAGGATGGCTCAGTAATAGACTATGTTTATGATCTTGCAGATCGTATAGAGAAAGTGACTTACAATTATATTAATGAACCTACAAGTATTCAAGAGTTTAAATATGATGAGATGGGTAATATAACATCTATACTATCTAATGGAGTTACCAAAACATTTAAATATAATAGTGTAAACGAGTTAATCAATGATTCAGGGGTATCTGTACATGATAATAATGGGAATCTTGAATCTAATGGTAGTTTAAGCTTTAAATATAACGTTGAAAATAATTTAATGAGTATCGAAAACTCAACTGGAGCAACACTAGGGACCTACGACTACAATCATGAAGGTCTTCGTACAACAAAGACAGTAGATGGGAAAACAGAGAACTATTACTATGTTGGTGGATATCTAGCGTTTATTACAGATACAACCAATAAATTAATATACAGTTTCACTAGAGATGCATTTGGAAGTCTCCTAACTATGACAGACCATACTGGGATAGCACCAGTAAATTATTTCTACCAAAAAAATTATCGTGGAGATATTTTAGGAATTAGGGATACAAGTGGAAAAGAAGTTGTCTCTTATCGTTATGATGCTTATGGTAATATTGTTAAATCTACGGGATCAAAAACTCTTGGCAATGGAAAATTGTTAAAGGATGAAAACCCGTTTAGATATGCAAGTTATTTTTACGATAAAGAAAGTGGATTGTATTATTTAAATGCAAGATATTTTGACCCTAGTTTAGGACGTTTTATTACGAGGGATGTTATTCCTGCGGTAAATCTTTATGCTTATAGTGGAAATAATCCAGTGAACTTTGTTGATCCATCAGGATATGCACAAGAGGACCCCGGAAGTGGTGTCTATGGAGGATCGATATCAGAACTTGGTAATGATATCAATAATAAAAATGCTGAATTTTATGATACTGGCGGTGTTATATGGTCAGATTCATTATTTGAAGGAACCCCTGTTGAACTTTTAGAATACGCAGTAAATCCTGTGAAGAAGGTTGGGACAAAGGTTGTTAGTGCAATTGTTATTAAGGGTACAGGTAACTCTGCAGCTGATGATATAATATCCAATATCCCTTCTAACGCTAAAAAAAGAAATTTAACACCAACTGATAATATTAAAGAAGGTGTTGAGTACAAATGGAATGATGGAGCAACATGGAGGGTCAGAATGCACAGTGAAGATTTGTCTGCTCCAATTGGTTCAAATGCAAATATGGGATGGACTATGAGAGTTCAAAGAGGTAAATGGTTTATGGATAGTCAAGGAAATTGGCATAAAAACAATTTGTTAAATAAAAACAGTCCATTCTTTAACGAAACAATCGCAAACCAAACCCATATTTCTATAAAAAGACATTAGGAGGGTTGTATGACATATAATATTTATAATAAACTGACGACTTTGTTTAGGAACAATAACCATGATAAGCAGAGAGTATTATATGAACTGTGTGACATATTGGAGAGTTACGAATACAAGGATTACAATATTGATAATTTAAATGAAATTTTAAATTTCCTTGTATCAAAAATACACACTGAGAATGATAGTAAGCTGAAAGACCAAATATCAGAAGCTATAACTTTAGTGTTTATGTACCAACAAGTTAAAGAGTTTAACTTTGATAGTATTATTCTAGTCTTAGATAATTTAAGTGATTTTGCATTATCAAATTTGCTTGAAGTGTTGGGGCAATCAAATAACTCAAGTTATCTAAACTTGCTAGAGCAATATAAAAATCATAGTAATAATCTTGTCAGAGAAGCAGCGTATAACGCTATCAGTAATTTGTGTAGTAGTCGATAAAATAACACTAATAAAACCTTGAAAGGAATAATACCTTTCAAGGTTTCTTTTTTGGTGGTGGGGCTACCCAGTGACGAATAATTAATTTTTTATGCAGAGAATAATAGTAATCTTTGTAATTCCTATATGATGTTTTTACAATTATTATGGTACGCACAATCACTTTAAAATGGATAACCTATTCATTGATTTATCATTTTAGTAAATGACCGTATTATCATCAGTTACCACCATTTCAATTCTTCAAAACCTTACCTTCGTTTTCTCCCTGCCTTTTAAATTTTTTCGCAACTTTTACGTACATAGAACGATTATTATAGCAAGAGGACTACTCCACCTCGATTAACTCCTGAATGTCGATGTCTAACACTTTGCAAACTGTTTCTAATGTTGATAAATAAACTCTGTCCACATTGTCTGAACAAAGATGGCTGATTGTATTTGGTCGTAACCCTGTCATACGTGCCAATTCACGTTGTGAAAGGTCACGTTCTTTAAGGATTTCTTTAAGTTTGATTGATATAGGCATGATATTTCCCTTTCTCTGTTTATATTACTTTTACGATACACAATAAATTTGTATCGGTAAAGGGGTTGATTGTATCGCTAAAGCCGCATACAATGAATTTATACAAAATATAGCGGCTAAGCGTTACGTTAATTGAGATTAGTGTAACGGAGGGGGAAAATATCATGAAAGTTATCGGATATATTCGAGTATCCACACAAGGACAAGCAAGGGATGGATACAGCCTTGCATACCAAGAAGATGAAATTAAAGCATACTGTCAGGCACAAGGATACACGCTTTTACGCTTATTTAAGGACGAGGGTATAAGTGGGGCTAAAGTAGATGAAGAAGCATTAGAAGTGGACAGAATAGGCTTTCAGGAGATGTTGGAGTATCTCTCCCACCATGAGGTGGATTATGTTGTCACACTGAATACAAGCCGTTTATGGCGGTCAGATATTGTAAAAGTGTTAGTCCATCGAGAATTGAAAAAGTATGGCGTGGACATTCGGAGTATTGAGCAACCACAATACAGTATCCACAAGAAAGACCCTAGTGACTTTTTAATCAATGGCTTAATGGAGTTATTAGACCAATATCAACGATTAGAAATCTCTTTGAAGCTAGGGAGAGGGCGAAACAAGAAAGCCCAACAGGGAGGATATGCAGGTGGAAATGTCGCATTAGGCTACAAAGTGGAGAAAGGTAAGAAAAGCCTTGTCATAGATGATAGACAAGCTAAAACCGTTCAAAGAGTGTTTGACTTAAAGGAACAGTATCCTTTTTGGACATTAACACAACTTGCAGAACGATTGAATGAAGAAGGACATCGAACGAAACAAGATAAGAGGTTTAGTAAAGTCCAAGTTAAAAGGATTTTAGATAGAAAAGCGTTTTATAGTGGGTTATACCACTATGGAGACATAACAGCGAATGGCAAACATCAAGCCATTTTATAACGGTTAACAGATAGAGAATGGATAGGCTTTCGTACCCTTGCGAGTCTCTAAGAGACTAACGCTCGACCTAAGGTTGCCGACATTCTCTGTCTTGCTTTAATAATTTTACAGAAGGGGCGATTTTTTTGACAACTACCACAAATGATAAAAATATTATTAAAGAGGTAACAATTAATGCACCTTTAAACTTAGTATGGTTTGCTTGGACAATCTCTGAAAGAGTTTCTGAATGGTTTGCTTCTGAAGCAATAATAGAAGATAGGGAAGGTGGTGCATACGAACTTTATTTTATACCTGGAAATAGAACGGGTATGAATACTCAGGGTTGTAAGATCACTAAACTCATTTATGAAAAAGAGCTACATTTTACTTGGAAAGGCCCAGACCAATTCGAGGGATTAATGAACTGTGAGGATGAACTAACAACAGTAAACGTAAATTTCGCATCAATCGATGAGAATACTACTAAGGTAATGGTTGATCATGTAGGATATAAAGATAATAGGACTGGATAGATGCAATTAACTGGCACCAAATGGCATGGTCAGGAGTTCTAGATAGTTTGAAATCTGCTCTCGAAAAAGGCGAAGGCAATTTATGTTGCCAACCATAAAAAATAATATTTACATGAACCATCTAAATTTTAGTGATTAAGATGGTTTTTATATCCTGAAAAATGGTCTTATTATAACTTGTGATATAGTTATCGTTGTTCAATAATACTTCCTCATTATCAACGAAAAAAGCCATTCTTCACTTGAAAAATGGCACCAATTTAATTGAATAAAGTTTTTAACCTTCTCCGTAGTATTCAGCAAAATGTAAAAATCCAAATTTCCTTACAAGATAGTTTCTTAACTCACCTTGAGTAGCTTTTTCAATTGGTGGTTTTGTTAGAGTATATGCTTTGGCGTTTAATTCAGCAAATTTATCATTATCCACTTCATTATGATATTCATCATCAATAATCGGTGATGTTACAGCAGCATTTGGATACCCCATAAAAAACACTTTTGTTCTAATTGCGGTACTTGGTGTTGAATGTAATAGTAAAAAAATTATAGCGATAACTATAAAAAAAATGACCTCTTTCTTTACATTTAACTTTTTAATGAAGTTCATTAATTAAAAAAACACCTCCCAATAAGTTGTTTGATTATTCTGTTCTAAACTTCAATAGAAATAGCCAATCTCCTTCTTGAAGATTAGCCCACGTTCGTAATATAAACTGTTGTGCAAAAGCATCCGTTTATTGAATAAGTTTATATATGATGGACCTTAATTTTATGCCAAACTGATTTCCAGTTTTTCTTTAATATTCGCTCCTCATAAATCGCAGCAAGTTTTTGTTTTTCTTTAAAATATGGTGTCGGCTTCAACTCTAAATTTATTACATCTTCTATACCACAAGGTGCAGTAATTATTAGATTTTTATCTTTGTCTATCTTTACACCAAGAGCCGTTGCTGTCTCTGGAAACTTGGAAATAGCATCTTCAGAAGAAGTATATGGTGGAAGGTCATTTATTACGTGCATTCTTGCTTCATTCTTAACAGACCAAGGTATATCAGGAAGCATTGCCCTTAATTCAGCTTCAAAATTTTTTTCTGTCTTCTCATTGATGTTTTCATCGTCAAAATATATAACATCAACATCTGGAGTATTTGTTCCTTCTTCAAACCCGTGCAATGTGTCCCATATTTTTGAACGGACAAATCCAGCACAAATCCACCAATCTGGCAAATCCAATCTACTCGCAGTATTAATTATTTCCATCATCCTAGCATCATTTTGGATTAACATTATTACATCTTCTTTGTGCCTTAACATGAAATCTCCCCCCAATCGCGAACGTATATTCCTATAATAGCATAGCGGAAATTTAAAGGGGATTTTTAATTTAAACTGCTCTTTTACTTCTACCCTGATATCAAATTCTTTTTTTATTGTAAAAACATCAACATCAAACGCCATGTTTGGCAGTTCCTCTTCAAGATTGTGCCACCGTAGCTCTTCAACATCGTCTCCAGGTACAGGTGTTCCGGATATAATTCGAGCTGATACAGCAACGCCAAGTGTTTGAATATGTTTCGTGAAGAAGTTAGAAGCAACGTTAACCTCATCCTTTTTTACTTATTCAACATTTGCTCGGGTTAGCTAAATTATTATTAATCCTAAAAATTTTTGATTAATCAAAAAAAGCCGACTAACTTTAGGTCGGCTTTACTTTACTCAATTGTTCTTACCTTCAGTACATTCTCTACATCTTTCTTTGTCATATTGGGATGAATATCATCTCTATATAAAATCTCGATTGCTTTTCGATCAAAATCACTCAGCTTCGTTAGCATGGTATCAGTATAAGGATACAAAATACTGCTACGCTCATCGGAATGAGCATAAAACCCTAATACATGGAAAAATTCATGGAAAATGGTCGTCTCTCTCTCGCTTTGCGGCGTATTCGTACCAATTAAGATTTCTGATTTATAAAGCTTCCCTACAGAATGGAATGTTGGAATAGCGAGTCCAACTACTTCTCCTTTGTGGGTAACAAGGTCCCCTTCAAATCCAAAATCTTTAAAGCGATTATTGGGAACAAAGTGCATGTCGATTCGGAAATTAGATAAGGCAGTTCTATTTTCTCCTTTTCCTTCCATTACTTTGAGATCAATTGGTAACAGTTCATTGAGTGAAGCAACCTGTGATAGAATGATGCTTCGATCTTTAGCTGTTGGTTTTCCATGAATGTAAATCTCAATAGGTTCAGTCCACTTATAAACATTTTGTATGTCATCTGAAAAATAAAAGCTCAGAAACTTACTTATCGTTTCTTTGGAATACGTTTGATTGTCAATGATAAAAGTGTATGCTCTTGAAGAAGTGAGGCCATTATCTTTTGTAGCCTTTAGTACAAGGGTATGGGTCCCTTCTTCTGTGAATTTTTGGTTTAAATCAACTGGATTTCCATTGATAGTGGCAGAATAAGTGACATCCTTTTCTTCAATTAGTTGAAAAGAAACCTCTTTGAAGTTCATGGATGGAATTTCTGGATAAAATGCGGGAACTACGGGTGGTTTGTCATCTCGTTCAAAGGTGATAGTCTCCACTTTTTCTTTCCAGAAATGACGGGATGTAATGGTTAATTCATATTGTCCATTTTCTGTAATGACATGATGATTTTTAATAGGGTGATTGTTTAATAATAGAGTAAATGGATCAGACTGATTTTCATCGATATGAATGGTCACATCACTAGAGTAAATATCCCCATTTACTATACTATCAATTTTTATTTCAGGCTCTGAAATACATCCGGTCAATAGCAAGCAAAGTGTAAGCATCATAAAATATCTCAAAATATCCCTCCCTATTACATTATAAAGGGGAGGGAAGGTTAAATGAGGTGGTAAATATATGAAGGGAAATATGACAAAAAAGAGAACCGATTGTGGTTCTCTTTTTCTAAAATAGTCCTTATTAGGTTACATAATGCCCTTTCCTATTTTTGGAAGGTTCTAGAGCAGGGTAATCTAAATATGCTTATTCTAACACTGGTGGTTTCCTAACCTTTGTTGCTTGCTCGAATCCAAATCCAAGTTCAATAAGGGTCGGTTCATTAAACGCTGTAGTAGTAAACGTGATACCCACCGGACCGTTATCGGAAGAATAACCAGCAGGGACTGTGATAGATGGATATCCAGCCTTCGCAGGAATTCCAGCACCAAAGTTATTCGGGAATACTATAGCATCTAGTTCGTGCTCTTCTAGAACATAATCAATTCCTTGTTCTGTTGACAAGTACTGATCTTTTTCAAGGCTAGTTAAATACTCAGATTCGGTTAAAGTTCCACTCGTTTTGTCGGACTCTTCTAGAATTTTTTGTTCATAGCGAAGCATTCTTTCTGGATCCTTTTTATTAAATTCAATGATATCCGAGAGTGAGTGAATTCCTATCTTAGGATCGATTGTATTTAAATATGCATTTAAATCAGATTTAAATTCATATATTAATACATTGTAATCCCATTTTTCTTTACTTGAAGGAATGGTCACGGAATCTATTACAGTAGCTCCTTGGTCTTTTAATACTTGAATTGCCCGTTCCATAATTTCTTTTTCCTCATCTGACAAGTAATCGAAATATCCTTCACGAGCAATTCCTATTCGTTTACCTTTAAGGCCGTCTTCTTTTAAAAATTCAGTGTAGTCATATTCAATCAAATTTTTCATTGTAACGATATCTGCTTCATCAGCGCAGGCAAGTGCATTTAGTAAAATAGCCGCATCTTTCACCGTTCTAGCCATCGGACCGGCAGTATCCTGCGTATGAGCAATAGGAATAATACCTGTTCTACTGACAAGACCAATCGTTGGTTTAATCCCAACAATTGAGTTTCGGCTCGCTGGGCTTAAAATGGAGCCAGATGTTTCTGTTCCAACTGCAACAGTTGCGAAGTTTGCAGCAATCGCGGCACCTGAACCTGAGCTAGACCCACCCACCTCAAATTTATCAGGTCCATACGGATTTAAAACTTGTCCACCACGAGAGCTATATCCGGTTGGCATTTTCTCTGCCATAAAATTTGCCCATTCTGTCATATTCGTTTTTCCTAATATAATGGCTCCAGCCTCACGAAGCTGGGCTGCAATAAACGAGTCTTGATAAGCAAACGAGTGTTGAAGAGCTAGTGAGCCAGCACTTGTATGAAGCTTATCCCCTGTATCAATATTGTCCTTTAGTAAAACTGGAATTCCGTGTAGAGGCCCTCGAGGCCCTTCCATGTTTCGTTCAGCATCAAGTGCTTCTGCAATATGAAGGGCGTCAGGATTTACTTCAAGGACAGCATTTACACGTATACCGTTTTTATTAAAAGATGCAATACGGTCTAAATAGAGCAATACTAATTCCTTGGCTGTTATTTCTTTTGCTTCCATTGCGTTTTGAATTTGGTCAATTGTTGCTTCTACTAGCCACTCTACTTTTAATTTTTCAAGTTTAGGATTAAACATGGTGTATCCCCCCGTCTATTTGTTATGTTCTTTCTCTTCTACCTCTGAATGATCTATGTATGGATTATCTTCTAGCTGATCAATTGTTTGCTTATAAGCATAGCCTTTGTTAATGGTTAATACGCTAAGCAATAAGACAATGATAACGACGATAATTGAAATGATAAGTACGGTAAACAACCTAGCACCTCCTAACTTTTATTTTATCACGGAGTTCGAAGAATAACATTTACAAAATATTATGTTTATAGGCATCGTTTCTGGGGAATTTAAAATAGTAGAATATTACATAAAGGAGAGTCATGATGTCAAACAATTTAGTTCAAATCGTAAATAAACAAGTAGCGAACTGGAGTGTGCTCTATATGAAGCTTCATAATTATCATTGGTTTGTAAAAGGGCCACAATTCTTCACGCTTCATGATAAGTTTGAGGAATTATACGGTGAAGCTTCAATCCATATTGATGAACTAGCAGAAAGACTGTTATCTATAGGAGGAAAACCGGTAGCCACCATGAAGGAAGTGTTAGAAATTTCTTCTGTGAAAGAAGCAAACGGTCAGGAAGAGGCATCGCAAATGGTTCAAAGTATTGTAGATGACTTCAATATACTAATTGGTGAATTAAAAGACGGGATGGGTCTAGCAGAATCTGTTGATGATGAGACAACTGGGGACATGCTTCTTGCCATTCACCAAAGCTTAGAAAAGCATGTTTGGATGTTAAGTGCATTCTTAGGAAAATAATGAGGAGGGTAGCTAAATGGCTACCTTCTTTTTAGTTTTGTAGTAAGAGTGATCTCCTGTCCCATATGTAAAACCTTCCTTTATTTTTCCCTTCAGTAGGTAGGTTCAAGGATTTTAGCATGTAATACGCTTCATGAGATGATGGGAGGTGAAGAAATGCCTTACATTGTTGGTTCGTTATAGTTGGTGAGAGTACTAGAAAATAGTCTTGTATGGTTCCAACATATGCATGTTTAGAAACGGTGTGGCAATGTTGACAAATCCATTTCGTAGAAGCCTTTTGAATGGGAAGAAAATGACAGTTTGGACAATGAACTCCAGTGAGGATCATTGTAGGTTCAATTTGATAGGTAGAGAGAATATCTACTGGTTGAGGGTGATGGTGTTTAAGTAATAATCTAGTAAATTTATTAAGATTGCTTTTTGTGAGGTATTCTTTTTGATGTAGTTCATTGAATCTGTTAATGGATTCTAAGCAATTTTCGGCGTGGACAACAGTTTTTTGGACGCTTTTCTTCTCAAATGTATTTTCTGTTTTTATTATACTTGAGGAATGACTAATGACAACTAAACATTCAATTGGAATGGGGGGTAACTTATGATCATGGAACCAAGCATTTAATAGATTTGCTTGACGCTTTACTTGTGTAATTGGGTAAGAAAAACCGTCCTCTTTGTCAGCATTTTTTCGAATCAACTGCTTAAACGTGGTATCAAACCATAAAGTTCCTGTGATATTTTTCACCTCGATAATAAGGGCAAAGCGTGGTGTTAGTAGAAGAGTATCAATTTGAAAGTAGTTATTTTGAATGGGGAGTCGCAGGTCTTGCAAGATTAAGAAGTGGTTTTTAGGAAGATAGTTTAAAAAGTAGTCCACTGCTATTTCACCGCGGTGTCCTGCACGCCTTTTCATCGAATCCTGTTCAATTTCTATTCGTTTTGGATGGTTTTTTGAAAGCCGGCGATGTAAGGCTTCGTTAGCGAGAAGACGGATGGGGACATCTCTGTTTTTTATAATCAAAAAATCCCTCCTTAATAATAATTTTACTGATTTATTCAATAACTATTAGCTAGATTCCTGCTACGTATGAAGGGGAATTTCGATATCCAGAAAAAAAGAAATATATCGAGAATTTTTTTAATATATCCAGAAAAAAGCCAGGATATCCAGAAAAAATTAATTTTATCCACAAAAAGATCCCTGTTATCCAGAATGAAACCTTTTCCCACTTAAATCGTATTAAAAATAAGGGGTGATACGTGGATGAGCAATGAAGTATTATATGTATCTGACAATTTTTTTTCGGCTGGTAGAACTGATATTTATAATTCAGACAAGGTTAAGATTGGAGAACTTGATTTAAAAAGTGCTTTCACTTCAAGTCTTGATGTGTATGACTTGGATGGGAATGCATTATTGAGTGGAAGATTCCCTTTCTTTAGTAATAAGTGGATGGTCACTGACCAGGCTGGACGTGAAATTGGCGAGCTAAAAGCAAAATTTGCCTTCTTTTCGGAGAAATATGAGTATTATGCGAATGCAGGTGAATCATATCGGATTGAGTCAGAAGCGTTTTCAAAGCTGTATCAAATTCTTGATCGGAACGAAAAGGAGGTTGCTCGATTTGAAAAAGTTAGTGGATTCTTTTCGTCCCCAGTATTCCAGTTAACCAACTCAACAGGACATATCAACTCGTTTGAATTAATTGCGGTTGTAATGGGTGTAAATGAGATAAAAAAACGGAGACAAAGTGCCGCAAACAGTGGAGGAGGCGCACATTAACAAATTATTTATATGGAGTATACTTAGTCGATACCTTAATAGGTATCTTTTTTTTGTAAGATTTTGGTGATTGGAGTTTAATGGCATGACTCATGAGGGTTTTTTAACCGAGGAGCCACTACTAGTGTCTAAAGCGCCTCGTTTAGAGTAACATTAATCTTGAACGATGCTGCTTCTTATTTATAAGGGAGCTTCTTATAAAAAATCATTGCTAATTTTACATAAGCTATATAAGATGAAACTATCAAAATGCAAAGGGGATAGAATATTGCGTACAACGATGCGTGTTATGTCAGAAGCCGAGGTGAATATCATAATTTAAAGGAGTAAAAGAATGACGGTTAATTATTCGAATCTATTCCATGGAGCACTATTAAAACTATCAGCGCCAAGACTAGAGGACATAGATGTCATGGTTAGCTGGGGAGAGGATGCTGAATATCTTCGTAATATAGATACGGACATTGCTCTGCCTAGAAGAAGAGAACAGCTTGAAGCCGAAATTGGATCGAGCTCAAACAGTGCCTATTTTCGATTACGGACGATCGAAAAGAATGAATTAGTTGGATTTGTTGTCATCCATAGTATCGAGTGGAACAACCGAGCTGGAATGCTCGCCATTGGAATAGGTGACGCTGCCAATCGTAATAAAGGATATGGAACAGATGCGCTTCAGTTAATTCTTCGATTTGCTTTTCATGAATTGAATCTAAACCGAATTGGCTTAGATGTGATCGAATACAATGAAAGAGGAATTCGAGCATATGAAAAGGTCGGGTTTAAGCAAGAGGGGAGAATGCGTGAAAGTGTGTATCGGGATGGAAAATGCTATGATCGGATCATGATGAGCATTTTGCGCCGTGAATGGGAAGCAATACATCAACTATCATAACAAAGAGCGGGAGTGAGTTCCCGCTCTTTATTTAGATTATTAAGAAAATATAAAATTTTTAAGCAAGAGAATGGGCTAGTGACTTGGAATCCAGCACCAGCACCCAGCCAAGATGAAATGGCGACGATCTTTGCCATTTCATCCTACTCGAGGGAAAAAGAAAAATCACTTTTACCTTGGTCAAATAACCTGTCATGAATTAAAGGGAAAATCACCCTTTTTTATGCCAGAACATTTGCTATGCTTGAGGCTAAACGGGGCGCCCTGAGCTTTTGTTCTTCATACTTTTCTAGGTTATTTAGCATCGGTACAATTTGAATTTCTATTCAATCCGGTCATACAGCATTAACACTATCGTGGTTTACATTTTGATTTGTCTTTTTAAAGTCATCCTAATCAACATCGTTATCAAAAATTACAAATGCGTAATTACCAGTTCGATCCAGATCTTGAGTAGTTTTCAACCTGATAAACATAGAATCAAAAATATTGTAATGGGCAAATACCTCAATCTCGGTTTTTAGTAGAACTAGTAGAGCTTGCTACAAAAAATGAAAATTACTATGAGAAATAAGGAGATTCATTGAATAGAAACGAAAAAACTTTGCTGTATAGGCAATGCTTTTTAACGAATTAATTTTTTGAGATAGCCCCCATACTTGCCAACAATGCGCGGGCATCAGCATTTAAATAGGTGTGGATGTCTTTTCTTAAGAATAGATCTGTATGGTCTTTAAGTGTAACCTTAATGCCTCTCACATCAAATTTTGATGCAAAGGCATTTACAGATTGGATCGTTGCAAGCTGCACTCGATTCAAAGGCTGCGAAGGAGTGTCTTTTACAGAAGATAAAAAACTCAGAAGCTCTCTTGCGTTACTATTAAGTAAAGAACGATTTTCTGTTAAAACTTGAAGGTTTTCTTGTATATATACTCTAGCGGTAATGAGATCTAATTCTGCCATCGATTTGTTTATCTTTTCAACTAAATCATGCAGCCTCATCAAAAGGCCCTCCTTATACGATTGGTATTTACTAACATTATCGGGAAAGTTATGTAAAACGTAAATAGGAGGAGTTAAAGATGGTAGTTTAGGGTGAGGAAGGGATAGTTCTTTAGGCCCTTTAATCTTCATCGATTATGGAAACATATATATAATTTCCTAGTCTTTTAAAAGGAAATATAAAAAGACACCAAAAAAGGTGTCTTTTCAGGTCTAACTCAAAATGGCTTACTAAATCTTATCGTATTATTAGTATACGGAAAAGGAAGCATTTTCATTCATTAGAAATAAATTTTCTCGTGGTATAATGTTTTCATCAAAGAAAGAGGGAGGGGGATTAAATGTCATTTATAGATTTGAGAAGTGACACGGTCACAAGGCCTACAGATGAAATGAAGAAAGCAAGTTACGATGCAGAACTAGGTGATGATGTTTACGGTGAAGACCCCACGGTAAACAAGCTAGAAGAGAAAGCCGCTGAGATTCTTGGAAAGGAAGCAGCGCTGTTTGTGACAAGTGGAACACAAGGAAACCAAATTGCTGTATTAACTCATTGTCAACCAGGAAATGAGATATTATTGGAAGAAGAAGCACACCTTTTTTATTATGAAGGTGCCGCTATCTCAGCATTTGCGGGTGTTCAGCCACGCACGCTTAGAGGAAATCGTGGTGCAATGGATCCTAAAATGGTCGAAAGTGCGATCCGAGGTGATGATATTCATTTACCTGAAACCGGATTAATTTGCTTAGAAAATACCCATAACCGCGCAGGAGGTGCTATCGTTCCACTTGAAAATATGATCGATATTTTTGAGGTAGCCTCAAAACATAGCATTCCGCTTCACTTAGACGGAGCAAGGCTATTCAATGCAGCGGTAGCCTTAAATCAGCCGGTAACGGAATTCACTAAATTTACTACGACCGTACAAGTTTGCCTGTCCAAGGGTTTAGGTGCACCAGTTGGCTCTATATTAGCAGGCAGCAAGGAGTTTATTCATCGTGCGAGAAAATGGAGAAAACGACTTGGTGGTGGCTTAAGGCAGGTTGGTGTAATCGCCGCCCCTGGTTATATTGCCTTAACTAAAATGGTAGATCGTCTAGGTGAAGATCATCAAAATGCGAAGCGACTAGAAATAGGCCTTCGAAACATACCTGTTTTTTCAATTGTAAATACTGTCGATACAAATATTGTATTAGTGGATGTTCAAACATTAGGTATAACCTCAGCACAATTTATTGAAGATATTAAGAAACACGGAATTTTAGCCGTTCCTTTTGGTCCTACGATGGTTCGATTTACAACACATTATGATGTGACCACACAGCAAGTAGACAATGCTATTTCGACTTTAGCATCTCTTTACAAAAGGTAACCACTATTAATAATAGTGGTTTTCTCTTTTGCATGTTTTTAATGAATGGTCCTTTTTTCTGATCTTTCGTCAGACATTGTTAATAGTCCCTCTTGAGCAAGCTTTCCCCTTAATCCCTCAATTAGGTATAGTCCAACGAGATTATATAGTTCCTGATCGTCTAATTCATGTAATAGATTCAATAAACTTTTCTTGTTAAGTTGCTCTAGAACAGAAAATGCAATAATATCGATATCTTCCTCATCGCCTGTAAAATGGTGCTTATACATTTCATACAATTCATCAACAAATTTCATGTTTTTCACCTCAAATGATGTACTATTATCTACCTTGCGCATTAAGTAGGTTCTTTACCCTTACGATTTTTTCTATTTCGAATAGTATATGGTGAAGACTTGTCTATGATGATACTTCATAATGTGTTAGCATTAAATCCCTCATTTTAGACAAGCAAACAATGGAAAAGGAGGGAGATGATTTGAAATTTGAAGTCCCATTTACAATCCTGTTATCCATAGTAGGTTCGTTTACGTCATTTATGTTTGGAGGCTGGGGATCCTTACTATCTATATTAACATTAATTATCATATTGGATTTTATCACAGGGATCATCGCATCTGGTATAGAAGGAAAACTTTCGAGCAGGCTTGGATTTAAAGGCATTGCTCAAAAAGTTATAATCTTTGCATTAGTATCTGTTGCTCATGCCATAGATGTGGCAATAGGCGAACAGCATATGATAAGGGATGCGACTATCTTTTTTTATTTAGTTAATGAGACATTATCCATTATCGAAAATGCAGGAAGGGTTGGATTGCCAGTACCCTCATTTCTCGTAAAAGCAATTGAGCTTTTAAAGACGAAATCAAACAAGAAGTAAGCAGAATATTTTTTCTGCTATTGGAAAAAGTAACAGTAGTAACATGTAACGGTGTAAGGAGTTGAGACAGTGAAGAAAACGTACTACATTTCCCTTGCAAGAGGAGAAATATCTCAAATAAGCACAGCATCTCCATGGAATTACAAAATTGAGGCAACCGACGAAGAAATTGTTCAGCTACGCGAATATTTTGATCAAATCTATTCTTCAGATTGGCAAGGCTTTTTCCGTGCTCACACTCCATATATCGAGTACCATCACGATCCAACGAATGATGCATATGATGAGACCATTCAAAAGGTTTACGGATTAATTTATGAACTTGGTGATGAAGAGACGAGAGAGCATATTGATCAGGAAGGAATATTGAAGGATTAGAAAGGTCACAACAGTGGCCTTCTTTTTAGTTCAAGACAAGTATGAATCATACCGTTTAGAGAGGTGAATAATTCGTCCATATCACATCTCTATATATGCTTTACATATAGAATAAAGGAAATGATGGAGTATTTCTAGTTAGTTTTTGATGAATTCTTATGTTATCATCATAACAAACGTTTGAAATTGGAGCTAGATAGTATGCATACTTTTATCGATCACTATAACAATGAAGTAATTCTTTCCTTTCAAGATCACCCTTTTTCCAAAAATCCGAAGCATGTATGGGTTATTTGTAGATATGAAGATAAGTGGTTGTTAACTTCTCATTCTCGCAGGGGACTTGAGTTTCCTGGCGGTAAGGTTGAACACGGAGAAGAAGCAAAGGATGCGGCTATTCGTGAAGTGAAAGAAGAAACAGGTGGTAACGTTCATTCCATTACTTATATTGGACAGTATAAGGTTTCGGGAAAAGGAAAAACCATTATTAAAAATATTTATTATGCTATCATCGATCAACTTGTGAAACAAGAAGATTACTTGGAGACAAATGGTCCCGTTTTATTAAGTGCCCTTCCTGCGAATGTGACGAATGACCCTCGCTTTAGTTTTATCATGAAGGATGAGGTATTAACATATAGTCTTGAGTATATTAGGAAGTCCTTTGCTTAAAAGGGAAATGAAAGCTCTCGTTTAGTCGAGAGCTTTATTTATTGATGATGTTTAATTAGTTTCTTCTCTAACCATTCTATCCCCTGGTACATTATCGTAGCAAAAAATGCAATGACTAATAAACTCGCAAGCACTAATGTAAAGTTAAACACTTGAAAACCGTAAACAACTAAGTAGCCTAACCCTTTCGATGAAACTAGGAATTCACCTACAATGACCCCCACCCATGATAAACCAACATTTACTTTTAGCGTGGATATGATGGTTGGAAATGAAGCAGGTAAGATGGCATCGCGAAAGCATTGTATTCTAGAAGCACCAAAGGTTTGTAGTACTTTCATATAATTGGGATCCACTTCCCTAAAGGATGTGAAAATGACGATAGTTGTGATGATAATAGAGATTAACGCTCCCATTCCAATAATGGAAACAAATCCGGGACCGAGTGCTACGATTAAAATGGGTCCTAATGCCACCTTCGGTAAGGCATTAAGAATCACGAGATAGGGGTCGACCACTTTTGATATAAAGGGGGACCACCACAGCACTGTTGCCATAATTGTTCCTAGTAATGTCCCTAAAATAAATCCAAGTACCGTTTCAAAGAGAGTAACAGACGTGTGCATCAACAGGCTTCCATCTTGAAGCTTTGTCAATATCAAGCTGAACACTTTGCTGGGACTACTAAAAATAAGCGGGTCAATCCAGTGTAAACGACTTGATATCTCCCATAAACCAAAAAACAAAACAAAAATAATCAACTGGTAAAAGCGGACCCATCTTTTTTCCACGGTTAAGCGATGGATATATTGTTGATGTAAGAGGGAGACGTGATTGTGATTAGGTTTCAAGTGAGTCCAACTCCTTCCATATAGATTGAAAGAGCTTCGAATAACTCGGGTGCTGTCTTGCATCAAAAGGCTCAAGTTCTCTTAGCTCCTGTGGTACTAAAAACGTTTTTGCGAGTCTTCCTGGCTTAGCGGCGAGCAGAAAAATTCGATCGCTCATCGCAATGGCTTCTCCTATATCGTGCGTCACAAGTAAAGCTGTTTTATTGAAGTTTTTTAATGTTGTGGCTACAAGATTTTCAAGTTTTAACTTTGTCTGATAGTCTAGTGCAGAGAAGGGCTCATCTAATAATAGAATTTTAGGTGAAGTCATAAGTGTCCTCACAAGTGCAACCCTTTGCCTCATTCCGCCAGATAATTGGCTTGGAAAAAGCTTATCTACGTTTTGTAAATCCATTGTTTCTAAGAGCTTAATGGCTTCTTGTTTTTTTTCTTTTGTTAATGTTTTAGTAATAGCTGGACCAAGTAAAACGTTATCTACTATTGTTTTCCATGGGAATAAATAATCCTGTTGTAGCATATAGCCGATAGAAGGACTGGGTTTGGTTACCTTTTGGCTATCGATTATGACTTCCCCTTCAGTTGGCTTGATAAGACCTGCAATAATCGATAGGAGAGTCGTTTTTCCACAGCCACTTGGTCCAAGGAAGGAGACAAACTCTCCCTCCTCAATGCCTAGTGTGATGTCTTCAAGGGCTGTTGTCATAGAGGTTTTTGTGAAATAAGTGTGATTGATGCCCTGTATAGTTAAAAAGTTCAATCTATTCATCTCCTTTACTAATCTGGTTGGCACTATAAAGATGAACCAACCCATCGGGAGTCGACTCAGGTGGTAAATACTTATTCTGAGATGATTTCTTCAATAAGCTTTGTTTCAACTAAGACACTATGATCTACCTCAACAGGTAGTTCACCAGCTTCCCTCATGATATCTTGAAGATTATTCCATTCATCTTCATCCAAAATAGGATTTGTTGCATACGAGCCTTGCTCCTTATAACGATTTACAACTGTTTCAATAAGAGCGACATCCGTATCTTCAAAGAATGGCTGAATGGCTTCCGCAATTTCTTGTGCTGAATGGGATTCAACCCATTGTTGTGCTTTATAGATGGCTCTAGTAAACTTTTCAACAATCTCTTTGTTGTCGTTTAAATAACTTTGTTTCGTCATAAATGTTGTATAAGGAACGTGCCCAGACTCTTCTCCGAATGATGCAACGATGTGTCCTTTACCCTCCTGTTCAAATACGCTAGCTGTTGGTTCGAATAATTGTACATAATCACCTGTACCAGACCCGAACGCACTTGCAATATTTGCAAATTCAATATTTTGAATGAGATTTAAATCATTATGTGGGTCAATTCCATGCTTTTTTAAGACGAATTCTCCAACCATCTGTGGCATTCCACCTTTACGTTGGCCTAAAAATGTACTACCTTTTAATTGATCCCATGTAAAATTTTCAACTTTCTCACGAGATACTAAAAATGTTCCATCTGTTTGTGTTAACTGAGCAAAATTGATGACCGGATCTGTGGTACCTTGCGCGTAAACGTATATGGAAGTCTCTGAGCCAACTAAGGCAATATCAATTCCATCTGAGAGTAAAGCAGTCATCGTCTTGTCTCCACCGAATGTTCCTTGTAGCACAATTTCAAGTCCCTCATCTTCAAAAAATCCTTGAGAAAGTGCTACGTATTGAGGTGCATAAAAAATAGAATGTGTAACTTCACCGACACGTACCTTTTGAATATCGTTTTGGCCACAGGCACTTAACGCAAATAAAAGAACAGTAGACACTAATATAGTTAAGCCTAGTTTTATAATTCGCATTGAATGATCCTCCTTGAGAGTGAAATAGCAGTAAACTACTTACAATAAAATATGTTGGGTAAAAAAATGTGTGAATGCCTATAAAAAAATTAGAAAATGTCTTGGAGTGAATAAAATGGAAGAAGGTATCATCCTATCGAAGCAGCGATTTCCATCACCAAACCCTAGGATAGATCTGCATATTATTACTTATTTGTGCCAAGGTTTGAAGGTAAAAGGCTTACTTGCTGAACCGAAAGAGGGTAAGGGTTTTGATGGGTTTTTATACTTAAGGGGTGGAATTAAAAACGTTGGAAAAGTGCGTGTTGGGAGAATTGTCCAATTCGCTTCTGAAGGATTTGTCGTTATGGCTCCATTTTATAGGGGAAA
Source organism: Bacillus salitolerans (assembly GCF_042680805.1). Classification (NCBI taxonomy): domain Bacteria; kingdom Bacillati; phylum Bacillota; class Bacilli; order Caryophanales; family Bacillaceae; genus Bacillus; species Bacillus salitolerans. Next base: position 92,728 of record NZ_JBHUEM010000054.1, read on the forward strand.
CCAAGGTGGAGAGGGGAACGAAGATTTTGCTGGGGAGGACAGGCAGGATGCACTTTCTGCCCTGCATATATTGAGAAAACATCCAAAGGTGAATTATGATCGTATTCATGTATTTGGATTCTCAAGAGGAGGGGTGATGGCCCTTTTTACAGGTATAATAGATTTAAATATTCGATCGGTTGTTTGCTGGGGAGGGGTGTCTGATATGGCCTTAACCTATGTAGAACGATTAGACCTTAGGAGAATGATGAAGAGGGTAATCGGAGGGACACCTACAAAAGTACCTGATGCGTATAAATGGAGAACGCCACTTTTCTTTTTAGAAAGTCTAAGTGCGCCTGTTCTAATTATACATGGGAAAAATGATCATAATGTCTCAGTTGAACATTCTTACCGATTAGAAAAACGATTAAAAGAATTAAATAAACCAGTTGAAGCATGGTACTTTGATGAATTTACACATTACTTTCCGCCACTAGTGAATAGAAAAGTTGTGAAGGATTTAACGACCTGGATGAAGAAACAATAACATGAAGGAGCGACTAGCTTCTAGAAGAAACGTAGGAGGGATCATATGGGAATGCCATTAGAGCTTAATACAATGATTGTTACAAAGGGTAATGAACAACGAATTGATCATAACATATTTAGTTTACAAAAGGATGGTTATCGGTTGTATCCATTGGATATTCCACTTGAGGTGAGGAAGCAGAAGGACTCAGATACGAGCGGTATGGGTGTTATAAAAAAAGTAGAACTAACAGAAGGTAAAACGTTTATTACATATGAACTCGTTTCGTTAAATTCAACAAATTAGAATAAGGATGTATTAGATAGTTAGTTTCAACAGCAAATATAACCTAGAACGTATGCATTCGAATACAAAAAAACAGCAATCAGGTGATTGCTGTTTCTCTATTTTACACAGTCGGTCCACCAAGTGTTCGAATTTCTTCTGAAACGTCTGTGAACTTATTGAAGTTCTCTTTAAATTTGTTCGCAAGCTCTGTAGCTTTTTGAGCATAAGCTTCTTTATCTTCCCAAGTTTGTGCAGGGAGAAGTACTTCATCTGGTACTCCTGGTACATGTAATGGAATATCAAAACCAAAGTAAGCACCTTTTGTTGTTTCAACATTCGTTAATTCGCCTTCAAGCGCTGCTTGAACCATTGCTCGAGTGTAAGAAAGCTTCATTCTGCTTCCGACCCCATATTCTCCGCCAGTCCAGCCTGTATTAACTAAATATACTTCTACACTATGCTCATCGATCTTTTTCCCAAGCATTTCTGCATAAACAGTTGCTGGTAATGGTAAGAATGGTGAACCGAAGCATGTAGAGAATGTTGCTTGTGGAGATGTAATTCCTCTTTCTGTACCTGCTAGTTTACTTGTATAACCACTTAAGAAATGGTACATCGCTTGTTCTTTTGTTAGTTTACTGATTGGAGGTAATACTCCAAAAGCATCAGCAGTTAAGAAAATAATCGTATTAGGATGACCAGCAACACTTGGATCCACAATATTATCAATGGCTTGAATCGGGTATGCTGCGCGAGTATTTTCAGTTAAAGAATTATCATCATAGTCAGGCTGACGAGTTTGATCATTTAAAATAACGTTTTCTAACACACTTCCAAATCGAATGGCATCAAAAATTTGTGGTTCTTTTTCTCTTGAAAGGTTGATACATTTTGCATAACATCCACCTTCAACATTGAACACACCAGTATTTGACCAACCGTGCTCATCATCACCGATCAGACGTCTGTTCGGGTCAGCAGATAACGTTGTTTTTCCTGTGCCTGATAGTCCGAAGAATAACGCTACATCACCTTCAGCACCAACGTTTGCTGAGCAGTGCATTGGAAGGATACCGTTCTCAGGTAGTAAGTAGTTCATAACAGAGAAAATGGATTTTTTCATTTCCCCAGCATATTCCGTTCCACCAATAAGTACAATTCTTCTCTCGAAAGAGACAATAATAAATGTTTCTGATTGAGTTCCATCTACTGCTGGATCTGCCTTGAAATTCGGAGCTGAAATAACTGTAAATTGAGCTTCATGTGAAGTAAGTTCGTTTTCTGTTGGTCTAATAAATAGCTGATGCGCAAATAAGTTATGCCATGCATATTCATTAATGACTTGGATAGGAAGGCGATATTTTTCATCAGCACCTGCAAACCCTTTAAACACAAACAACTCATCTTTATCCTTTAAATATTGTAGGACCTTATTATATAATTTATCGAATACCTCTACTGATATAGGTTGATTGATTGATCCCCATGCAATTTTATCTTTTACAGATTCTTCTTCAACAATAAATTTATCTTTAGGAGAGCGCCCTGTATATTTTCCTGTTGTTGCACGTACTGCGCCTGTTGCTGTTAGTTCTCCCTCATGTCTTGCAAGTACTTTTTCAACTAGACCTGGAACAGACAAATTTGTATAAATGTTTTGTCCGCTTAATAATTCTTTTAAGTTGATTGATACATCAACAGAGTTCATGTTCATAACCTGCCTTTTCCCTGATAATTTTTCTATTAATCTAAAAAAGGTGAATGATAACGATTACTCGCTCTGAAAATTAGTATAACATATTTAAGTGAATAGTCTATACTATTTTACGTTATTGTACGCATCATTCACAAAAATGTACCATTATTTCACCATCTTGTTCTTTATTAGGCAATAGCCCACCCTTTTTTAGGCATTCTTCATAGCTTAATAAGAGGAGGGATATTAAATGATGGATTTAATGAATCTAAGTACATTTGATTATGCTACCATTGCCGCGATCATTGCTGCATTTGTAACGGTAGTAGGAAATGCCTTTTCAATTGATAAAAAGTATCGATCCCTATTAGCGGTTGGATTCGGTCTACTATTTGTATTTATACCACAATTTTGGACAGAAAGGCTCTTAACTGCATTAATCATTGGGTTAACAGCTAGTGGTGTTTACAGTCAAGTAAAACCGAGAATTAATGAAAAGGAACTAATGAAATACAAAATACATGATGAAATAAAGAAAGAAAATGATACAAAAAACCAAAAAAATAATGATACTCCGTATTAGTTTTACCATATTTAAAGGAAACAAGTAAAATCTAAAATAAAAAGTATTGATTTCGTTATTGACAGGATTCGACTAAGTACGTTATGATATGAGCCGAACGGATACTCTCTTATCCCGAGCAGGTGGAGGGAACAGGCCCTATGAAACCCAGCAACCATCATGAAAATATGATAAGGTGCTAACCTGTTGCAAGGCAGCTGCCTTGAACGATAAGAGCGAAAGGCTAACACATACAACAAACCTTTCCTCTATAAATGGGAGAGGTTTTTTTATTTTATCTACATATAATTAGCCCTATCTTCTGACATCGGATTATGAAAACATGTTTTTGTATAAGCTAATCAGGTATACATGTATAAGGAAGAACACCTTTGTTTTATCTAACATATATTACTCTGGCTAAGCAAAAATTTTCTAATAAAAATGTGTTTGATTAAGAATAATAAGGGAATGAGTACCGTATCAACTTTGAGGTGAACAACCTCTTATTGAATAAGGGAGGAATAATGAAAAGATGTCAAACAAACGCCGTTTATTTACATCTGAATCTGTAACGGAAGGACATCCTGATAAAATTTGTGACCAAATCTCTGACTCGATTTTGGATGCAATTTTATCCAAGGATGCGAATGCACGTGTAGCGTGTGAAACATCTGTAACGACAGGTCTAGTACTAGTTGCTGGGGAAATTACAACATCTACATATGTGGATATTCCAAAAATTGTTCGTGAAACAATTCGAGAAATTGGCTATACACGTGCAAAATATGGTTTCGATGCAGAAACTTGTGCAGTACTAACATCTATTGATGAGCAATCAGCAGATATTGCAATGGGTGTAGATCAAGCTCTAGAGGCTCGTGAAGGTCAAATGACAGATGCAGAAATTGAAGCTATTGGTGCTGGTGACCAAGGGCTTATGTTTGGATTTGCTTGTAATGAAACAAAAGAACTTATGCCATTGCCTATTTCATTAGCACATAAATTATCTCGTCGTTTAACAGAAGTACGTAAAGAGGAAATTTTACCTTACCTACGTCCAGATGGAAAAACACAAGTAACGGTTGAGTATGATGAAAATAATGTACCAGTTCGTATTGATACAATCGTTATCTCCACTCAGCATCACCCAGAAGTATCAAATGAACAAATTCACCGTAATTTAAAAGAGCATGTTATCGATCCTGTTGTACCAAAAGAGCTAATTGATGAAAACACGAAATATTTTATTAACCCAACTGGACGCTTTGTAATTGGTGGACCACAAGGAGACGCAGGATTAACAGGTCGTAAGATTATTGTTGATACGTATGGCGGATACGCTCGTCATGGCGGCGGTGCCTTCTCTGGTAAGGATCCTACAAAGGTTGACCGCTCAGCTGCATATGCTGCACGTTACGTTGCAAAAAATATTGTAGCTGCTGGTTTAGCTGATAAGGCTGAGGTTCAATTAGCATATGCAATCGGAGTTGCTCAACCAGTATCCATTGCGGTTGATACATTTGGAACAGGTACTGTTGATGAAGAAGTATTAGTTGATCTTATCCGTAACAATTTTGACCTTCGCCCAGCAGGAATTATTAAAATGCTAGATTTACGTCGTCCAATTTATAAGCAAACAGCTGCTTACGGTCACTTCGGACGCAATGATTTAGATCTACCTTGGGAGCGTACAGACAAGGCTGCTGCGTTAAAATCTCAAGCATAATTAAAAGAAGGAACTGCAAACATGCAGTTCCTTTTATTTATTATTATGAAAGTATAAGTTTTCAGTAAGAGAATGGGCTAGTGACTTGGAATCCAGCACAATCACCCAGCCACTCGAGGTCAAACAACCTGTCATGAATAAAAGGAAAAACCACCTTCTTTTCATGACAGACGATTTGCTCTGCCTGTGGCTAAACGGGGCGCTTGTGCCTTTTCTTCTGATTAAAAGTTAGGCAAACTTTTTTTCATTAGAACGATGCAAGGCTGTTTCATATTCATAAAGTAAACTCTCAAAGATGGAGTCCCAGGTTTGTGTTAAAGCATATGTCCTTGCCTCATGTTGCATATTTTTTCGTAGTTCATCATTTGATAAAAGGGATTCAATAGCATGGACAAACGAGCTAACTTTTTTAGGTTCACAAAGAATACCGGTTATTCCATTTTTAATAATATTTTTTACTCCTCCAGAATTTGCACCCACAACAGGTGTACCACAAGCCAATGCTTCGAGCACTACATTCCCAAAGGTTTCAGTAGGTGAAGGAAAAATGAATAAATCAGAGCCTGCATAAACTTCTGCTAGCTCCTGACCACCTAAATATCCTGTAAAAGTAACGTTAGTAGGAACTTGTCGTTCAAGATCAGCCTTTGATGGTCCATCACCGACAATTAAAAACCGAACATTATGTTGAAGAGCTAAAGGTAGTTGATTCATGATACCCAATAGGGTATCCACGTCTTTTTCAGGAGCTAGTCTTCCTACATAGGAAAGGATATACTTTTCGTGGATATCATATTTTTGACGTAATTGCTGTGTGCTTTCTAATGGTTTGAAGACAGAGCCATCTACACCTCTACTCCAAACATGTAGATTTGTGAAACCATGCCTTCTGAGCTGTTCTTTTGTTTCTTGTGATGGGACAAAGGTTTTTAAAAAGGAGCGGTGAAACCAAGTCATGTATTTCCATAGAAGTGTAGAAAGGAATTGTAGGTCATAATACTCCAGATATTGATCAAAGTCAGTATGGTATGAGCCTACTAGAGGGATATTGAGTTTTTTAGCATAATGAATACCACAGAGCCCGACATTAAATGGTGTGGCCACATGAATAATGTCAGGCTTAAATTGTGATAATTGGTTTCTAACGTGAAGCATATTTGGCAGGGCTAACCTACACTCTGGATAAAGAAAAAAGGGCAAGCTAGTAAAGCGATGAATATGTGTTGAAAATAATTCTTCATCTTTTGTACAATCAGGTGCGAAGACCTTATAATCGATTCCTTGCTGATCTAAATAGTCCGTAAAGCGTTTTAGTGTTCTGGCTACTCCATTTACTTGTGGCGCAAACGTATCTGTAAAAATCGCAATTTTCATCAAATGTCCCTCCATCATTTATAGAATCAAAAAATTCATCAATTTATGTTCTATAAAGGCAAAAGAAGCAAGTCCAGTAAGAGTACCGAGAATGCTTCCGACTAAAACATCAGAAGGATAATGAAGACCAAGGTAAATTCTTGATAATCCTACACTTATTGCGATAGGTAGTAGAAGAAGTCCCAAAATTGGCATCCAAAGAAATAATGGAATTACGATAGAAAAAATGGCAGTTGTATGACCAGATGGGAACGAATGATCCTTTAATGGATTCACTGTTACTTTTGTTTCTTGTAAAGCTAAATAAGGTCGACGGCGCGGATATATTTTTTTTACAAACACTACTGGGAGGTGGCTGATTAATAACGACAGCCCACTAGCGAGTCCGACATATTTCGTCTGTGATGATGACAATACGAAAAAAATAAGGACTGAAGCAATTGTAAAGGTAGCTCCACCTAAATGAGTAATATTTCGGAAATAGAAGTTTAAGAATTTATGATCAAAATGTCTATTCACACTCCGAAATATATGACACTCAAAATCATATAAATTGGCAAGAATTTTTGTCATTCTATATCTACCCCTTTGGTTTCTTTAAAGGCTATACATGGAACAAACTCTATCTTTATTTTAGAGGGTAAATATTTTGCGAATAATAAGCAATTGTTAAATTTTCGCATCATTTTTTCTTCATATTTATATAAAATTTATGAATATTTAACAAAGTTTATGAATAGGGACAAATAAAGCATCTACTTTTGTAAGGATTTATAATATTGGCCTTTTTCAACATATTCTCTTCGAATACGTTCCATATCTTTTATATCCTCCTTCTCCAAGGTTCTAACAACTTTAACTGGACGTCCGAAGGCTAATGAGTTAGGAGGAATTATTTTTCCAGGTGGTACTAGGCTGCCAGCACCAATAAATGCACCTTCGCCAATCTCTGCACCATCAAGTACAATAGAACCCATTCCAATTAATGCTCCTTTTTTGATGATGGAACTATGTAATATCACTGCATGGCCAATCGTCACATCATCTTCAAGAATGAGGGGGCGATTTGGACTTTGATGAAGAACACAATTATCTTGAACATTTACGTTGTTGCCAATGATTGTCGGTGAAACATCACCTCGAATCACTGTATTGAACCAAATACTGCTGTTTTCACCAATTTTTACATCACCAGTAATTGTGACGAAGTCCGCAATAAAAGCGCTATCTGAAATAATCGGTGTTTTGCCATGGTAAGGGTAAATCATGAATGTGTCTCCTTTGTGAAATATTTTATTTGCTTAGTTCTTGTAGCGGAAACTAGAGTATTTCCATCTTGTTGTATTGTATCAAAACCGATAAGCTATTGTTAAGGATTTCTAGGGGGGATAAGCATGTGGAAGTGGGAAGCTGATAATCCGAAGGGCGTAATCGTGATAGTTCATGGCGCAGCTGAGCATCATGGTCGCTACCGCTGGTTAATTGAAATGTGGAGATGTGAAGGATATCATGTCATCATGGGTGACCTACCTGGCCACGGAACTACTTCACGTAGTCAAAGGGGGCATATAAACAGCTTCGATGAGTATATTGAGACAGTTGAAATGTGGTATAAAGAAGCGCAGCGATATGAACTTCCGATTTTTTTACTTGGTCATAGCATGGGTGGATTAATTGTAATAAGAAGCCTGCAAGAAAAACAACTCTCGGTAAAGGGTGTTATGTTGTCTTCACCATGGCTAGCCCTTGCAGAAGGATTAACTCCTTCAAGGGTGTTAAATTCAGCGTCTAAGGTACTAAATCATCTATTTCCTTCATTTCGATTCAGTACAGGTCTAAATGCTGAGATGGTTACAAGAAATAAAGAAGTGATCACTTTTACTAAAAATGATTCACTTTATGTTAAGAAGATTACGGTAAGATGGTTTCGAGAAATAATCCAAGCACATGCTTTAGCTTTCAGTAATATCAACAAGTTTCCAGACATACCTGTGTTATTCATGCAGAGTGGGAGTGATGAGGTAGTTGATAAAACGAAAGGGAAAGAGTGGTTTGATTTATCACTACTAACTGATAAAACGTACAAAGAATGGCCAGGCTTATATCATGAATTATTTAACGAACCTGAACGAGATAAGGTATTTGAATATGCGAAGAGATTTGTAGAAACCCAACTCGAACTCGAATAGGAAAGGAGTGTTGGTGACTATGGTGCCATCAAACCCTTTGAGTTTAATGCCTAAAGTCTATAAAGACGTTTTTCCGCTTGTAAAGAAGCATTTAGCAGTTTGGAGAAAGCGTGCTGAAGAAATTCCAAATCCAGAACTTCGATCACAGGCATTGGCAAGTATTCAAACTAAAACATTTCATTGTGAAGGGGGAGCTATTCTAGCTCTTCTTTCATTCGAGCATATAGATGAATGTATCCGTTTTATCGTGGCATACCAAACAATCAGTGACTATTTAGATAATTTATGTGATAGAAGTACTTCTCTAGATCCTGCTGATTTTGAGGCGTTACACGAATCAATGCCACATGCTCTTACAATAGATGGGAATCTACCCTTGGATTATTATCGCTTTCGTGAGGATCGAGATGATGGTGGATACTTAAGGGATTTAGTCGTAACATGTCAAGAAGTATTACATTTGCTGCCTAAAAAGCACTATCATCTTATTCAATCTCATTTGTTAGAGTTAGCGGAGTATTACTGTGCCTTACAAGTTCATAAGCATGTAGCCAAAGAGGAGAGAGTGGGAAGGTTAGAAAAATGGTTTTCTTCTTATCAACGGAATTTGCCAGACATGGAATGGTATGAATTTGGTGCTTGTTCTGGATCTACTTTAGGAATATTTTGCTTAGTTTCGTATGCCTTTCAGGAACATTTAGATGAGCAAGATGTACTTAAAATTCGAAATGGCTATTTCCCATATGTTCAAGGCTTACATATACTTCTAGATTATTTTATCGATCAAGAGGAGGATCAAAAAGGAGGGGACCTCAATTTTTGTTTTTATTACCCCGATGGAAATCGGTTAATAGAACGATTTCGTCATTTCATTGTGGAAGCCGATAATCAAATAAAAGGAATACCGCATGAAAAGTTTCATCGTTTAATCAACCGAGGCTTGTTAGGGCTTTATTTATCCGATGATAAAGTGAATTATCAAAAAGATGTCCGTCATCTATCTAAGACATTGATCAGGCAGGGCGGAATCATTAGCTATTTCTTTTATATAAATGGACGAGCCTTTCGAAAGTGGAAAAAATTGAAAAAAGAACCTGTGTAATGAGATGTCCTCCCAAAAGTTATCATTCTAACTTTTGGGGGGCAGTTCAAAACTAGGTTCTTTTTTCAATGGCAATAATAAAAGGGGGATTATTTTGTTGGTTCATAAATTGATAACGCAAGACGTGCACTTTTTTTTGATCTAAACGTTCTACATACTCCACTAATTGGTCACGTTCAATTATCCCTTCGAGATGACCGTGGTAAATGACTAAAACCAGTATTCCTTCTGGCTTTAACATAGAGATAATTTGTTCAATAGCCGATATTGTAGTACTAGGTGTAGTAACAATTTTTTTATCTCCACCAGGAAGGTAGCCTAGGTTAAATATTGCTCCCCCAATATTTCTGGATTCGTCTGAAGGAAGCATACTTTGAACATGTTCATGCCCACTTAGATATAAGGTGGCTCGGTCCTGTAGGTTATGTTCTTGAAGCCGACCAGAGGCGGAATCAATTGCTTCTTTTTGAATATCAAAGCCATAAACATGTCCTTGTTCACCAACTAGTTCTGCTAAAAAAACGGTATCATGCCCATTTCCAATTGTTGCATCAATGGCAATATCCCCTTGAGAGATGGCTTTTGTTAGCAATGTCCTGGCAAATGGTAATATTCTGTCGAGAATCATCCGATATTCACACGTTCTTTCTGGTGATATTTTCCTTGGTAACTATTTCTTTTTATAAGCTCTGCTTCAATTGCATTAATAACTTGCCACTTATTTAAGCTCCACATTGGTCCAATCATTAGGTCAGGCGGCCCATCCCCAGTAATACGATGGATTATCATTTCAGGTGGCAATAACTCAAGTTGGTCACACACTAGTTGGACATATTGATCTAATGATAAAAATTCTAACAAGCCTTTTTCATATTGCTTTACCATTGGAGTGCCTTTGAGAAGGTGTAGTAAGTGTATTTTTATACCTTGAACATCCAACTTGGCTACTTCTTTGGCTGTTGTCATCATCATTTCTGGTGTTTCTTGTGGAAGGCCATTAATGATATGAGAACAAATGTTAATGTTATGCTTACGGAGCTTTTCAACACCTTTTATATAACATTCATAATCATGAGCCCTGTTGATCAAATGTGCTGTGTGCTCATGAACTGTTTGTAAACCAAGCTCTACCCATAAATAAGTTCGTTCATTTATCTCAGCCAAGTATTCAACTACATCATCTGGAAGACAATCTGGTCTTGTTGCAATGGATAGGCCCACAACGCCTTCTTGTTTTAGAACCGTCTCGTATTTTTCCTTAAGCTCTGAAACGGGGGCATGCGTATTAGTGAAAGCCTGAAAATAGCCTAAATACTTACCGTCTTTCCACTTTTGATGCATTTTATCTTTGATCGTATGGAACTGCTTTTCAATTGATTCGGCGCGGCTTCCGGCGAAATCACCTGAACCAGCAACACTACAAAATGTACAGCCTCCATGGGCTACTGTACCATCACGGTTTGGACAATCAAATCCACCGTCAATCGCAACCTTAAAAACTTTATGTCCAAAGTGCTGACGCAAATGGTAATTCCAAGAATGGTATCGTTTTTGATCATCCGTATATGGGAATGGATTAGACTGATTCATGCTTCAGTCCTCCTTTTTGTGTATAAGACTTTGTATCGTTACATACATACTGAAAATTTTATCATGAATTGATGGAATGACCAATAGATTGAAAAAGGGAACGAGTGGGAAAAACAACCTGTGTATAGCTATGATAGGAAGTTGGTTTGTTGTATAAACTATTGTGGATGAAGTTATTTCTTCATCGATTGTTCGGATTGTGAAGGAGGTAATAATAATGGCAACACGTCAATCTGTTGAAGAATATTTACAAATGGCGGAAGATACACTTCGCTATGCAAAGGAACAGTTCACTGAAGCAAAAAAACAAGAACACTATAACCAAACTGAATATACAAAAGCTCAACAAGAGCTCGAAAGAACAGTGATAGAGCTCGGCCAACTAGCACATAGTGGGAACACGCAGCAAAAAGAACAAATCGATCGTATGAGACTTCAGCTTCAACAAATCCAAAACGAAATGATCATCTATCCACATGCCTAAACTTCGACAGGTGACAGTCACTTGTCACGTTTTGTCGAATATTTTTTTGGAGGTGCAGTAATCATGCAACACCGTTCAGATCAAAATAATCCAGAGCAAAAAACGAAAAATGGTATTAACAACCAAGATATGGAGATTGGTGCTGACTTTGATCCTGTGAAACAAGTAAAGAAAAAGAATGCAAAACGTGCACAACCAGATCGATCAAAGGGTCAACACTAATAGAAAAACTGTCCTCTCTACGAAGAGGGCAGTTTTTTTATTACGAATTTAGATAAAATCATCATGTAAATGAAAGCCTACTTACTTTTACAACATATTAATTAGAGTATTGTAGTTAGAAAAAAATCGGTAACCACTTACCACTAAGAAGTTGGTGTGAGTCTTTCTAATTTTCAAAATTATTAAATATTTCGAAAACCGAAAAATGTTACGTTTTACATATTGCCCCCTGTAAAGAAAAGGAATACAATTTACGAGGTAAATATGAAAAATGAGGAGGTCACAACATGCCTAAAAAATTGTGGCTATTACTTATAGGAATGGTTATTAATGTTGTTGGTTCTTCGTTTTTATGGCCTCTAAATGTTATTTATATACACGATGTCCTCGGGAAGTCGTTAACGATGGCAGGTGTCGTACTCATGTTAAATAGTGCTTCTGGTGTTGTTGGGAACTTAGTTGGTGGTTTTTTATTCGATCGTTTCGGTGGATATCGTTCGATTTTAATCGGTGTTATCATCACATCACTTTCAGCAATTGGCTTAGTTTGGAATCATAGCTGGCCATATTATGTTGTATTTTTAATGTTTCTTGGACTAGGCTCCGGTATGGTTTTCCCATCAATGTATGCAATGGCTGGTTCAGTTTGGCCAGAAGGTGGTAGGAAGCCGTTTAATTCAATGTATGTTGCTCAAAATATTGGGGTTGCCGTGGGAGCTGCTCTAGGTGGGTTCGTTGCGAATATATCATTTGAACTAACATTCATAGCAAATGCAGGTATGTATGCACTGTTTTTCTTACTAGCAATCTTTTCATTTAAAGGTATTCATGTTGAGAAGACAAAGCAAACAAGTATATTAGAGCAGAAGCTAACGATTAAAAATAAAACAAAATTTACTGCACTTTTAGTTCTTTGTATCGGGTATATGCTTTCCTGGATGGCCTATGTACAATGGCAGTCAAACATTGCTTCCTATACACAAGATTTAAATATATCATTAAATCAATATAGCTTATTATGGACAATAAATGGAGCACTTATCGTTCTAGCACAGCCTTTTGTCTCGACGATTGTTCGTGTATTTGCTAAGACATTAAAGTCCCAGATTATTTTAGGATTAATCATATTCATAGGTTCGTTTGTCATTGTCTCGAATGCCACACAATTTACTGGCTTTGTCGTGGCAATGGTCATTTTAACGATTGGTGAAATGTTTGTATGGCCTGCTGTTCCAACTGTAGCCAATGAATTAGCACCAAAAGGTAGAGAAGGCTTTTATCAAGGTGTCGTAAATAGTGCAGCAACTGGTGGTAGAATGCTTGGTCCAGTTGTAGGAGGCCTAATGGTCGATTTTTATAGCATCCATGCTTTATTTTTCTTATTAATGGGCGTGCTTGCCTTATCGATTGTGACAACTTATTTCTATGACAAAAATCTTAAAAAAGAGGAAACTCAGGCGATTGCTGTATAGAATTTAAGAAAAAGTTCCAAAATAGGCTTGATGTTTTTAGTTGATTTCATTACAATACAATACAAATACAAAAATTAGAAAACAGTGCGAAGGAATAGTAATGATGGAGATAGGTTTAGAGAGTTGACGGTAGGTGCAAGTCAATCCAAAGGCTATCATGAACTCGCCTTCAAGTTTCAAATGTGAACAGTCTCTTCGACTTAGTAATGTTTGACGTGCATCCGCGTTAAGGAGTCAAGCGAATACTAGCAATAGTATTAATTTGGGTGGTACCGCGGGAATAAACAATAAACTCTCGTCCCTTTATTAGGGATGGGGGTTTTTTTATTTTCGTCCCAAGTTGTAAAAACTTGTAGTAAGCAACGAAGACATACAGGAAGTAACTATCCAAACGGTAGTGAAACACATAAGGAGGAAGAAAAATGGCTTTCGATCATCAACAGATTGAGAAGAAATGGCAGCACTATTGGGAAAGTAATCAATCATTCAAGACAAAGGAGGATAAAGGTAATCCGAAGTTTTACGCTTTAGATATGTTTCCGTATCCATCCGGAGCAGGTCTTCATGTTGGTCATCCTGAAGGGTACACAGCGACAGATATCGTATCCCGTATGAAACGAATGCAAGGCTATAATGTTCTTCATCCAATGGGATGGGACGCATTCGGATTGCCTGCAGAGCAATATGCATTAGATACAGGAAATGATCCAGCTGAGTTTACAGAACAAAACATTAATACGTTCCGTCGTCAAATAAAGGAGCTAGGCTTCTCTTATGACTGGGATCGCGAAGTAAATACTACCGATCCGAATTATTACAAGTGGACGCAATGGATTTTCTTGAAACTATATGAAAAAGGATTGGCTTATATAGACGAGATTCCAGTAAACTGGTGTCCAGCGCTTGGAACGGTTCTTGCAAATGAAGAAGTAATTGACGGAAAAAGTGAGCGTGGTGGGCATCCAGTTGAGCGCCGTCCAATGAAGCAATGGATGCTTAAAATTACAGCATATGCTGACCGTCTACTTGAAGATTTAGAAGAGCTTGATTGGCCAGAAAGTCTAAAAGACATGCAGCGGAACTGGATTGGTCGTTCAGAGGGTGCTCATGTACACTTCACAATCGAGGGGCATCAAGAAAGCTTTACCGTTTTCACCACTCGCCCTGATACATTGTTCGGTGCAACATATGCGGTATTAGCTCCAGAACACCCATTTGTTGATGTCATCACAACAGCTGAACAAAAGGAAGCGGTACATGCCTATATTGAGAAAATGAAGACTAAGAGCGATTTAGAACGTACGGAGCTTTCTAAAGAAAAAACGGGTGCTTTCACTGGGGCATACGCGGTAAATCCAATCAACGGTGAGAAAATGCCTATCTGGATTGCTGATTATGTGTTGATGTCATATGGAACAGGTGCCATTATGGCCGTACCTGCTCATGATGAACGGGATTATGAGTTTGCTGTTAAATTCGACCTACCAATTAAAGAGGTTGTTTCAGGCGGCGATGTTTCAAAAGAAGCATACACTGGTGATGGTGAACACGTAAATTCTGACTTCTTAAATGGTCTAAATAAAGATGACGGCATTAAAGAGGCCATAAAGTGGCTTGAAGAGAACGGAAAAGGTGAGAAAAAGGTTTCTTATCGCCTTCGTGATTGGTTGTTCAGCCGTCAGCGTTATTGGGGAGAGCCAATTCCAATTATCCACTGGGAAGATGGAACAATGACAGCTGTGCCGGATTCGGAATTACCACTTGTTTTACCCAAAACAACTGAAATTCGTCCTTCAGGTACAGGGGAGTCACCACTTGCAGCGATTGAAGACTGGGTCAATGTCGTAGATCCGGAAACAGGTAAAAAAGGTCGTCGTGAGACAAATACAATGCCACAATGGGGTGGAAGCTGTTGGTACTACCTACGCTATATTGACCCGCATAATCAAGAGAAGCTTGCTGACCCTGAAAAGCTAAAACAATGGCTACCAGTTGATATTTATATCGGTGGTGCAGAGCATGCAGTTCTTCATTTACTATATGCCCGTTTCTGGCACAAGTTTTTATACGATATTGGAGTTGTCCCTACTAAAGAGCCATTCCAAAGACTATTTAACCAAGGCATGATCCTCGGTGAAAATAATGAAAAAATGAGTAAGTCAAAAGGAAATGTTGTAAATCCTGATGAGATTATTGAAAGTCATGGAGCAGACACATTACGACTTTACGAAATGTTCATGGGGCCACTTGAAGCGTCTATTGCTTGGTCAACAAAAGGCTTAGACGGATCTCGTCGTTTCCTAGATCGAGTGTGGAGATTGTTTGTTGACGAGAATGGATCGTTAAATCCAATCATTAAAGACTCGAATTCATCCTCACTAGAGAAGGTGTACCATCAAACAGTGAAAAAGGTAACAGACGATTATGACGGGCTTCGCTTTAACACAGCGATTTCACAAATGATGGTATTTATCAATGAAGCTTATAAAGCAACAGAGATTCCGAAAGAATTTGTGGAAGGATTTGTGAAGCTTCTTTCTCCTGTTGCTCCACACCTTGCTGAAGAGCTTTGGGAGAAACTTGGACACAGTGGAACAATTACGTATGAGGCATGGCCAGCATATGAAGAGGCAAAACTGGTTGAAGATGAAGTTGAAATTGTAGTTCAAATTAATGGAAAAGTAAAAGCAAAAGTCCTTGTAAAGGTTGATGCTACAAAAGAACAGCTTGAAGAAATGGCTTTAGCTGATAGTATCGTCAAAGAGCAAATTGCAGGGAAAACGGTCCGTAAAGTGATTGCGGTCCCTGGGAAGCTAGTAAATATTGTAGCAAATTAAAGAAGCAGATTTTTCTGCTTCTTTTTTTAAAAGTTAAGAAAGCATAAGTTTCTGGTGTTTAGTTTATACAAGTTACTGCTAAATCCAGCTCCAGCACCCAGCCAAGAGGAAATGGGGACGATCTTTGCCATTTCATCCTACTCGAGGTCAAATAACCTTAAATGAGTAAACGGGGAAATGCACCCTTTTCCTCATTTAGGAACAGTTGCTCTGCCTGAGGCTAATCGGGGCGCCCTTAGCCTTTTGTCTAAAAATCCAAATGAATTTGGTGATGATGTCTTGATTCGCAACTTAAAAGTAACGCATTGAAAAAATAAATCCTGCAAACTGATGTAGGGATCGATTAGTTACTATATTTCAAGTATGGTTGTTTCTTTATAATCCCTGAATTTAGAGTTATAATAACCTTTGTAAATTGAATGTGAAAATGGAGAGAACGTTTTGATAACATTTGGTCCCTATATTTCTGAACGAGAGAAAAGAAAATTATTACCCATTATAGAAGCTGATATTGAGTTTAGTAAAAGTCAGTGTCTTGGGAGTTATTATTTTCATGAGGAATGTAATATATGGAAAAAGGCCTATCATACAACTGAACGATTTGACTATATCCTTGAACGTGACTGTTTCCTTGAGTTACAAAGTGCAGAATGTGTACCCATCTTGATTGGCTTTGATGATGATAAGTATGTCATTTATTTAGATGTTGTTCATGGACCAGACCTCTTAACCTACTGCAGAGAGGAAGGAATAGGACTCGTAGAATTTAAAGATGATTTAATTCGTGCTTTAACGTCAATGCTAGATCATGGCTGGTTTTATCAGCAATTATCTAGTAAACATATGATTTGGTGTGAGGATTGCCAAGCATTTTTTATCATTGATTATTCAAACTGTTTGAAAATAGATTTGAAAAATCGAGATAGCTATATAGAAAAAATCGAGAAAATGGTTGATGATTTTGTTAGTATTCATGAATAATAATTATTTTACTTAAGAGAAAGGGTGTTGAACGGTGGAACAAGAAATTAAAATTATTACTCCTTCGGAATTAAACGAACGTATAGAAAAAGGTGAGAAATTAGAATTAATTGACGTACGTGAGCATGAAGAAGTAGCGAATGGAATGGTTCCTGGTGCTAAGCACATGCCAATGGGAGAGATACCAATTCGAATGGAAGAGCTGGATAAAGGAAAGGAGTATATTTTTATTTGCCGATCTGGTCGTCGCAGTGAAAATGTATGTCATTATTTGCAGGATCAAGGCTTCAAGTGTGTGAATATGGTTGGTGGTATGCTTGAATGGGACGGAGAAGTTGAATTTTAGAAAATTTGGATGTTAATATAATCGAAGGAAACCTGATTCAGTCAGGTTTCCCTCGATTTGTATTAGCTATTTCTCGCCACTTCATCATTAATTTCATAACTCTATAACCATCACTTGGCATTCCTCTATACGAACCGAATAATGATGGGTATCTTATCGGGATGATTGTAAAAATGAATTGTGCCAAAGATGCATTCATAATAGACTTTAATAAATAGTTTATTATGAATTGAAAGTCTAAAAATGTGATTAGCATATAACTAAATAAACATAAAGTAAATGAAAAAACGGGACCTGCAATTAAAATCAAAGCATGGAGGACACTGTTATTCTTATCTTTAGGTATAGGATAGTCAACAAATCCGACAAACCCACTTAAAGGTTGAATTTTGATCGTTAGTTTACCTACTTTAAAACCAGAACCCTTTATAGAGTTTCCCAATCTTATTCCTACTGGCTCTTTGAACAATAATAATGCAGTAAGTGCATGACCAAGTTCATGAACGAACGTAGTAAGCGGAAGGATTAAGGAGACAAACAACAAGAAAGTGATTGTAAATTGTACATAACTATCCATAAGATCCCCCACTCAACAAAACAATCCTACAGATATTTTCTACATTAGCTAAAAGAATCCTGTATATTTGTTGAATAAAGTTTACCAAACCTATTTTTGAGTTTGGCAAAAAACAATTAGTAAAAGTCCCACTAAAACACCTTCAACGTTAACGCTGTCGACCATTTTTATTAGCCAAACATTAAATCCTTTCTTGAAACGCGTTTCTCACAAATAGCTTTATCAAGTGTTGTTTTTCTCTTCGTAGACAAGAGGGTTACTGATATTTTACCTTCATTGCATTTTTTCCAGCTGTCATGCCAGCCAAGCGCCCTGTAACAAGAGCAGATGTGATATTATATCCACCTGTGTATCCGTGAATATCTAATACTTCCCCGCAGAAGTACAGCCCCTCAACTAGCTTTGAAGACATTTCTTTCGGATGGATTTCTTTTATTGACACCCCCCCACCCGTAACAAATGCTTTTTCAATCGGTAGCGTACCATCGACGGTAAAAGAGAATTGCTTACAGCTATGAACGAACGCCCGTATTTTTTCATTAGAAAGATGATGAAAGGTTATTTTTTCATCAAGCTCATTTTGTTCAAGTAAGAAAAGGAGATAGCGTTCAGGAAGAAGTCCCTTAAGAACATTTTTGATGGCTTTATTTGGCTCTTCCTTTAAAAGCTTGATTACCTGTTGAAATAGAGCTTCTTCCCCTTGATCAGGAAGTGCATCAATTCTCATTTCAATTGTTTTAGTGTTGAATTTTTTTTGTGCCTTTACGACATATTGACTACAACGAAGAACAGCAGGACCTGAAATACCAAAGTGTGTAAAGAGCATATCCATTTTATGTGTAATGATGACTTTGCCTTTTGGATTCACGACACTTAGTGCTACATCTCTTAAAGCAAGGCCCTGTAGGCTTTTATTTTTAATAAATGGCTCACTTGATGTAAGAGGTACTTCAGTTGGATACAAATCAGTTACGGTATGACCAGCTTTTTCAGCCCAAGCATAACCATCACCAGTAGATCCTGTATGCGGAACAGATTTTCCACCTACTGCTATAATGACATGCTCGCTCTCAATCACTTTACCGTTTTGCAACTGAACAGCTTTTGTTTGACCATTTCTATAATCAATGGTTTTCACAGGTGTATTTGTCCAAATTGTCACCTTATATTTATCCAGTTGGTTTAATAAGACATTCACAACAGACTGGGCCTTATCTGTTACTGGAAACATTCGTCCATGATCTTCTTCTTTTAATTGAATACCAAGCGCTTCAAAAAAACGAATAATATCCTCATTATTAAATATAGAAAAAGCACTATATAAAAATCGGCCATTACCAGGTATATGTTTAATGATTTCATCGACGGATAAACGATTCGTTACATTACAGCGGCCTCCACCAGATATAGCGAGTTTTCGTCCTAATTTATCTCCTTTATCAAGGAGTAAAACGTTTGCTCCTACTTCCCCAGCTGCAATAGCCGCCATAAGCCCAGATGGGCCACCACCAATTACAATACAATCAAATTTCATGTAGATAACATCCTCTCAAACCAAGTAGCGATGAAGCAATTGTGTTAAAACTCAGGCAAATATTCTATACAATGAAGAATATCATTTTCTAAGTAAAAAAGAAAATCGTGTAAACACTTGGCTAAGTGAAGGTTTTTCAATATAGTTAGTGGTAGTGATAGGAGTTGTTATTATGACGAATTCATATAAACCAAATATTTCAGAAGGTTTTTACCCACATGATGCAGGTTGGACAGAAGCAGGTACAGAAGCTACTTTACTTGTGAGTGTTCCGGAATTAACAGGGGTTACGTCAATGAAGGTAAATCAATTTGATTATGCCTGGTTGTTTGATCCGGCTATTAATGCTTATATATTTTGCTTTCAAATTAACTCCAAGGCGGAACATGCAGTCATTTTTCAGTTTGAGCATGCTGGTCGATTATTACTTGAAACAGAAGCTTACGAACGCTTTTCCATTGCCATTACCTCAGAAGAATTTAAACATATTAAAGAGGAAACACCCTATTTATTTTTTGAAAATATTTCGATAAATCGCCAGCCGCTTGCAGGCTGGTAGAAGAGCATGGAATCAATACTAGCGGGGCGGCCTGAGCCTTTTGTTCTGCAAGTGTGATAAAATACACTCATTCGTTAAGTTCGTAGTTGGAGGAAGTTTATGTCAAGCTCAAGTTTATTAAGAGGTACTTTCATATTAACTTTAGGTACATATATATCCAGAATATTAGGGATGATTTATGTCTTTCCATTTGTAGCTCTTGTAGGTGATCAAGGGACAGCTTTATATGCGTATGGTTATGGACAGTATACCATTTTCCTAAGCCTATCCACCATAGGCGTTCCTATGGCCGTTTCGAAATTCATCTCGAAGTACAATGCGCTTGGAGACTACGAAACAAGTAGAAAAATGTTTAAAACGGGTATGCTATTAATGGTAGGAATGGGAATTGTCTCATTTATATTATTGTATAGCTTAGCACCTGTATTAGCACCTCTTCAGCTTGGAGATGACCAGCTTGGAAACTCAGTTGAAGATGTAACAAATGTAATTCGAATGGTTAGTTTTGCCTTATTAATAGTTCCAATTATGAGTGTCATTCGCGGTTTTTTTCAAGGAAATCAAACGATGGAGCCAACTGCCGTTTCTCAAGTAATCGAACAGCTCGTTCGAATTATCTTTTTGCTAGTGTCTGTTTACTTTATCCTAAAAGTTGGAAATGGAGAATTGTCTACAGCGATTGGCTATGCTACTTTTGCAGCATTTGTCGGTGCTTTAGGAGGTTTAGCTGTTTTAGGATGGTACTTTTTAAAACGAAGGCAGAGTCTTAACGTCTTATTAGCAAATAGCAAACCAAATGTAAAGATTTCATCGAAGGAAATGATAAAGGAACTACTTACATATGCAGGTCCCTTTGTGTTTGTAGGACTAGCCATTCCACTATATCAATATGTTGATCAATATACATTAAATCGCACGCTTGTTGAAAACGGGAAGAGAGAGATAGCAGAAACGATTTTTTCTATCATTCAATTTAAGGCGCCTAAATTGGTCATGATTCCTGTGTCATTAGCAACAGCTTTTGGACTAACACTTGTTCCGGCTATTACAAAGGCATTTACAGACCATAATGGAAAGCAGCTTCGCGTACAAATTGACCAATCCTTTCAAGTCGTGTATTTTTTAACGTTACCTGCAGTAGTAGGCTTAGCGACATTAAGCTATAAATTTTATGCTATGTTTTATAATATCGAAGAACTTTCACTGGGTGGTTCCTTGTTAAGATGGTACGCACCTGTTGCGATATTATTTGCCTTCTTTACAGTTACAGCTGCTATCCTTCAAGGCATTCAAAAGCAAAAGCTTGCTGTCATCAGCTTGTTTTTTGGACTATTGTTAAAGCTTGTTTTTAATATACCTTTCATCACCTGGTTTGGTGGGATAGGTTCTATATTGGCGACAGCATTAGGTTATCTTGGTTCTGTTGTTTACAGTGTCTTCATGATAAAAAGACATGCTAATTATTCTTATCGGATTTTCATCAAAAGGGCAATACTAATGAGTATCTTTGCCTTGATCATGATGGTTGGAATTTTTCTTATTGGAGGACTCCTTCAACAATTTATCGATTATAGAGAGGGAAGATGGGAAGCAACCATTGTTTCGATCATTGCTACAGTGTTTGGTGCTGCCATTTATTTATATTTAAGCTATCGTTCCAATTTAGCAGGGAAACTTTTGGGTAAGAGATTTTCATTTTTAAAAAGAAAAAGTTTAGCTGGAGAGAAGTCCAACTAAACAATGGCTTGAAAGAGGAATGGTTAGTAATTACCATCACCATACATACCTAAACGTCGTTCTATTCTATCTACTCGTCGATCTAAGCGATCTATTCTTCTTGTTAATCGCTCTACTTGTCGTTCTAAACGATCTAAGCGGCGATTCACGTTACCATCTCCATGGCCTGGGCCTCCCGGATAACCTGGAATAGGGAATGGGAAATAGTATCCTTCTGCTTGCTCACGTGGATAATACATGATGTCCTCTCCTTTTTACATGTGCCTTTTGATATGGCATCTGTTTTTTCATTACGCTATAGTGTATGTTGTTATACGATGATAGGCATGAGACATGTGCCTAATTTAATTAATCAGTTAGGTGGTAAACAAATGCGAATCGATAAATTGTTATCAAATATGGGATTTGGAACACGGAAGGAAGTCAAACAGCTACTTAAAACAGGAACTGTTAGGATAGATGAAACGATTATTAAAGACGCAAAAACACATGTAGATCCAAAGGTCCAAACTGTGACAGTAAATGGAGAGCCAGTTGAATATAAAGAATTTATTTATTTAATGATGAATAAACCACCTGGGGTCATTTCTGCAACAGAGGATAACCACGATGAAACGGTGATTGACTTATTGGAAATAGAGGATGCGATTTTTAACCCATTTCCTGTAGGAAGGCTGGATAAAGATACAGAAGGCCTTTTATTAATAACAAATGATGGACAGCTTTCACATCAATTGCTTTCTCCAAAGAAACACGTGCCAAAGACATACTTTGCCCATATAAATGATGAGGTAACTGAAGAGGATGTTTTTGCATTTAAACAAGGTGTTGAATTAGATGATGGATATGTTACAAAGCCCGGTGAGTTGAAAATAATAGAAGCTGGTCCTACTTCGAAAATTGAATTGATTATAACAGAAGGGAAATTCCATCAAGTTAAAAGAATGTTTGAAGCAGTCGGTAAGCGGGTAATGTATTTAAAGAGAATTAAGATGGGGCCATTAGCATTAGATGAAACGCTTCAGCTTGGAGAATATCGAGAGTTAACAGAAGAAGAGGTTGAATTATTGAGACAAGAAAGCTCGTACAGTTAGAATGAAAAGGAAGGAGCAAACTCGTCCTTCCTTTTTTGTTATTGAAGAAACTATAAAAGGTCATCATTTGTGGATAACTGAGTGATGTGCGTACTAATCCGGCTCCAGCGCCCAGCCCGCCTGAGGTCAAATAACCTGTCATGCATAACAGGGAAAGATCGCCCTTTTCTTCATGACAGAACATTTGCTTTTCGGGGCTAACCGGGGCGCATGCGCCTATTGTTCCTATGTACCCTGTCTGTATCTCTTGGGTGTTTTTTACGAAGTCAACTTCACTTTCTTTTTGGTTGCTGACCATTTTCCGCGGCTTGGGCTCTCTACCAAATCGTTATATGAAAGTACGTTTAAGTCCCTTTGGATGGTTCGTTGCGTCGTTCCAAATTCGTCAACGAGTTGTTCGGTAGTTACAGTACCTTTTTCACTGATGAACATATAAACAGATTTGATACGGTTAAGCATACGGGAAGTTGAAGGCTTCAAAAAACCACTCCTTAATGTTTATTCGTATTTTTTTTCAACAAACATGTCGGTCCTTTTTTGACCCTAAGTCCATATTAACATCGTATAAAAAAGAGAAGCTACTTTTGAGTTTTGAATTTACACAATATTTACACTAAAAATAGACAACCACCTCATTTTTTATGTTGTTGTAAATATATGTGCCGAATTCTTAATAGTATGACTATTTCTACAAAAATCGTGGTTTCCCTTCATTTTTTTCATTATTAGTATCAATTTATCTATGTAGGAATATACGATATTTTCCTGATTATTCCTTATAGACCTGATAAACTAGAAATTAAGAGGTGATGATAATGGAGGTGGGAGTTCATAACCCTGCTGGATTTTGGATTCGATTTGTTGCATCAATTTTAGATGGGATTATTGTATGCACACCATTTTATACCATTGAATATATGGTGGGAGGATTTGAAGATAAGCAAATACTTATATCATTTCTATATTTACTATCATTACTATATGCGATAATATTACCAGTCATTTGGCATGGATATAATGTTGGAAAAAGGATTGCCGGTATCAGAATTGCAAAGGTTAATGGTAAGAAATTAGGAATTGGGTCAATGCTTATGAGAACGATTGTTGCTTATCTTACTTATTTGTTAACGTTAGGGATAGGGTTTATCATTTCTGCTATAATGGTTGGAGTTCGGAAGGACAAAAGGGCCATCCATGACTTTTTAGCAGGTACTTATGTCACCTATGATAAGCCTTAAAAGAGAAGTGTCGATTATAATCGACACTTTTTTTTGTAACCATTTTCCATTTATTTCGTATATGATGGTAAGGGAATAGGAAGGAGTCGGGTGTTATGCACTTACTTGATGTTGATATTCATAGAGCAGGTTATTCCTTACATAAACATACATTGCAAGAAATAAAATTTTCGATTAAAGCTGGGGAGATTGTCGGGCTCATAGGACCAAATGGTGCGGGGAAAAGTACAACAACACAAGCCATTTTAGGAGTGCTTCCTTCGGTTGTTGGCAATATACAATTACATTCCGGTTCAGAACAGATTGGCTACATCCCTGAACAACCGTTATATTATGAAGGGCTAACGCTATGGGAGCATTTAGAATTGGCTGCAACTGCCTACGACATACAAGAAAACATACTGAATTCAAGAGCGAATCATCTACTGAAGGAATTTCGAATGGAACATGCTATTCACGCATATCCGTCTACATTCTCAAAAGGAATGAAACAAAAACTAATGATCATACTTGCATTCTTTATTAAGCCCAAATTATTTGTTGTAGATGAGCCATTTATTGGATTAGATCCTGGTGCAACGAAGCGCTTAATCCTAAAATTAGAAGAAGAAAAGAAAAACGGTTCAGGCATTCTACTTTCAACTCATGTATTAGATACGGCTGAAAAGATATGTGATCGCTTTATTCTCGTTTTTCAGGGAAGAATCTTATCCTCTGGTACACTAGAAGAAATTCAAGATTATGCAGGTTTAAAAAATGGATCCCTATTAGATTGTTTTTATGAAATAATAGAGGGGCACGAATATGCGGGAGTTTAACATATATTTTCAAAGGTTTAAAGAGGAGTGGCTAAATGAACAGAAAGTGTTCTTATCTGTTTTTGATTGGACGATTGTTCTCTATCTAGTAGTGCCAGTCTTAGCTTTTTGTATATATACATATACAATGTGGTGGGGTGACCCTCCTTTATATTTATCCAAAGTTAAAATCAATCATATAATGATTGGATTTTTTATCTTTAGCCTATCTTTTGGGAACTTTCGAAGTTTTATTAGAGAAGCAGATTTATTGTTTTTAAGCAGAATCCCACTTTTTCTCTCGACTATGATAAAAATTGGCTGGTGGACTACTCTTTTCCAAGGATTTGTTGCTATAACTAGCCTTCACGTTTTATTGCTACCCATCTATTTGCACAATCAACTCTTTACTTTGGAGCAAGGAATCGTCTTTTATCTATTGACCCTCCTTCATCATTTAATCTTGAAGGCAATAAAAAGAAAAAAATTAACATGGCGTAATATAGTTTTAGTTGTAGGTTTACATATTTTACTATATTTGGGTATATGGCTTAATCATATTTCTTTCTGGGTTTCTTCGCTTTTACTTGTTTTCGTTTGTAGTAGTTTGTTTTATTTGGTCTACTACTTAATAAGGGAAAGGCAAGATTTTTTATCGATTGTTTCGTATGAACAATCCAAAGCAGGAACCTTTACAAAACTTGTGTATCAATTATCATACGAGATTGAAAAGGAGCAAGATAAGAAGGGACACTTCCCCTTTTTTAAGAATTCGAAGCATATTTTTGCGAATCGAAGATCAGAGTTTGTTAGGATTGAGTTATTCTTTAAACTGTTTTTGCGAAACAAAACTTTTGTCAACTGGTTCGTACGTATAGTAGGTATTACGGCTGTTAGTATAATTGTTTTGCCGTTTTGGCTAAAAATATTACTGGCTGTATTGTTTTATTTTTTTATAACGTATTGGTTTCATATTGTTTGGGGGAAGGTATGGAGTAGTTCAGGTCATCCATTATTTCATTCTATGAAAGACGAAACCTATGGAAGGCGAGAATGGGTGTATTCATATGTATGTATCTGCATTATGTCATATTTCGTAATCATATCTACCTTTGTATTCACCCTTTTTATTTAATGATTTGTTATTCTTAAAAGAGAGAAAGGGAGGTACCTTATGCTGTTTCTGAGAAAGCTATTTTTGAAAGCGGTAAAATTAAATAATTGGGTTTTATTTTGGGCAAGTGTTAGTTTCATCTTCTTTAGTACTTATGTAATACACTATTTAGAGCCTGAAACATTTCCAACACCTTTCATTGCACTTTGGTGGGTAATGACGACTGTAACAACGGTTGGGTATGGAGATTATTCACCTTTAACGATTGAAGGTCGAATATTTGCCATCTTTTTATATTTGATTGGAATTGGTTTAATAGGACTTGTAATTGGTAAGGTTGTTGATTTCTTTTCAGAGTTTCGCAGGAAAAGGGAGGAAGGAAGAATGACATATAAAGGTGAAGGACATATCGTTATTATAGGATGGTCGCCAAAGGCAAAATATGCTGTACAAGAGATAGTGGAATCAAACATTAATATCGATATTGTCATTATTGACCAGTTGGACAAAGCGCCTCTACTGTTAGAGCGAGTTCATTATGTGAAAGGCCAGGCTACCCAAAATGAGACACTCGAGAAGGCGAATGTATTAAAAGCAAAAGCTGTCTTAATTTTTGCAGATGATACCATTAAGGATGATGAACTCACTGATGGAAAAACATTATTAATTGCTTCCTCGATTGAGCAATTTGGAGCACATGTGCATACGACAGTTGAGATTATGAATGAACATCATATTAAAAATTTCCAACATATTAAAGTAGATGATTTTCTAATGTCTCATGAAACGATTTCGCACCTTGCAGTGAGATCCGCTACCTCAAAGGGAATAACAAAAATATTTTCACAGCTTATTAGTCGTAGGTATGGAGATGACTTGTTTCAAATTAAAGCAAAGCCT
Source organism: Bacillus salitolerans (assembly GCF_042680805.1). Lineage (NCBI taxonomy): Bacteria > Bacillati > Bacillota > Bacilli > Caryophanales > Bacillaceae > Bacillus > Bacillus salitolerans. The sequence continues at coordinate 119,661 of NZ_JBHUEM010000054.1, forward strand.
GAGTGGAAGACGTACCGTGAAGCATTTGATGACCTTTTAAAAGAGGGAGCCACATTAATATCTGACCAAACCAATTTAAACATTAACCGTAGATTGGATGAATCAATTGCAGCAGATTCTGTCCTTTATATTATTTGTGATAAAGAAACTTATGATAGAATAAGTGCTAGTTGATTTAAAATTGAATGAAGAAATAGAGGGGTTTTGTTGTCAAGTCATATCGTTCAACATGGTTCAATGCGGTGGAATTTTAGTGCTTTTTATTTCTTAACCTTCTTTGGGATTGGGTCCCTATATCCCCTTTTAACCGTATATTTAGATGAAAATATTGGTTTAACCGGTAGTCAAATTGGAGTTATTATGTCTATTAGCCCTGTGGTGATGATTATTGTTCAGCCAATGTGGGGCATGCTTAGTGATTGGACCCAAAAGCCAAAGGTGTTACTAACAATTGCGATTGTTTTAACGAGTCTAATAGGGTTTATCTATTCCTTTATGGATACATACGTCACGATATTTATCATCGCTATTTTTATTGCGACTGCTCAAAGTGCAATCGTACCTTTATCAGATAGTATAACTCTAAATTATGTTCAAAAAGTAAATGGAAATTATGGGTCGTTTCGGCTATGGGGGGCCTTAGGGTTCGCAATATCTGTGCTTGTCGTTGGAAGGGCAGCAGAATTCGTAGGATTAACGGTTATTTTTTACTCATTTGCTATTGTACTATTCCTATCGACAATCTTTAGCTGGCGTCTTCCAGGAGAGAGTCAAAGAATACAAACGAATCTCTTTCAAGGAATTCATTCGCTCGGGAAACGCCCTAGATTTTTACTATTTCTGCTCACAACATTTTTAATATTTGGACCGATTTATGCAAATAACTTCTATTTCGGCTTATTGATCAAAGATTTAGGTGGTACCCTTACTGGAGTAGGGATTGCCTTCTTATTAGCAGCAGGAAGTGAAGCACCATTCATGCAATATGCAAGAAAGTTTATTCAACGAGTAGGAATGCTCCATGTATTGCTCATTGCGGCTAGTATCTCAATGATAAGATGGTATTTTTATTTTTATGAACCTTCTCTTTTTCTTGTGTATGCCACCACCATTGCTCAAGGCATTTCAGTAGGACTCTTTATCCCAGCAGCACTTCAATATGTAAGGGATATCTCTCCTAAGGAAGTTCATATAACGGCGGTTTCTTTATATTCGGCTATTGGTAATGGTTTAGGAAGTTGGTTTTGTACCTATTTTGGAGGCATAATTCTTGAGTTGAACTCTATACAAGCTGTTTATTTATTCTATGGAGTATTAACGACTTTTGGGGTGATTACATTACTAGCCATCACAAGAATTGATCATATAAAAAGGCGAACTGCGTTAAGGCAAGCTTCCAATTAGAAACAGGGCTCTATGAAAAGAGCCCTGTTTTAATATAACCTTTGGAAGCTGAATTATTCGGAAAAATCAAATAAGTCGCTAGATAGATAACGTTCACCAGTATCACAAGCAATACACACAACAACGTCATCTTCTGACAGCCTACTTGCTACCTGTATCGCTGCGTAGCAGGCAGCACCTGATGATGGACCGACTAATATTCCTTCTTCTTTTGCTAATCTTCTTGTAATGTTATAGGCTTGGTCATCTTCAATTTTAATAATTTCATTATAAATGTTTTGATTTAATATAGTTGGAATAAAACCAGGACTAGTTCCAACTAGTTTATGTTTACCAGGCTTTCCACCAGATAGCACCGGAGAGCCGGCGGGCTCAACAACATGAATGCTTATGTTTGGGAAATGTTCTTTTAATACTTCACCAGTACCAGTGATGGTACCACCTGTTCCAGCAGTAGCTACAAAAGCTGATAATGGTTTGCCTATTTCATTCATCGCTTTTATAATTTCTTTTGCTGTTGTATGGCGATGGGCATCTGGATTAGCAAAGTTATCAAATTGCATAGGGATGAAGCTATTCTTTATTTCAGTTGCTAATTCTTGGGCTTTTTTTATAGCACCAGGCATTTTTTCCTCACCAGGGGTTAATACCACGTCGGCTCCGTACGCCTTTAATAAATTGATTCTTTCCTTTGTCATCGTGTCTGGCATAACTAATATCGCTCTATAACCCCTAGCAGCTGCATTCATGGCAAGCCCAATTCCTGTATTTCCACTTGTAGGCTCAATAATGGTAGAGCCATTCTTTAGTAATCCGGCTTTTTCAGCTTGTAAGATCATATTATAGGCTGCACGGTCTTTTACGCTTCTACTAGGATTGAAAAACTCTAGCTTTAAATAAATTTGTGCACCCTTTTCGGGTTTTACACGTTGAAGCTTGACTAAGGGGGTGTCTCCGATAAGTTCATTGATATTATTTACTTTTTTCATGATGCCCGTTCCTCCTTTTTACCATCGTATCATACCCGTTTATCGTGCACGATGATTTTGATACCACTATTTTTAACGACTTTGGTAAAATATACAATAATGAGACGAAAATACTCATTAAAGGTGGTTTACGATGAATACAAAGACTCATTTCTTTCTTGCGATTCCTATTTCTAATGAATTAAAAGCAGTATACTCAAAATGGCAACAATCCATGAAGAATCAGTTACCCTTTAAATCCTGGGTCCATCCTGAAGATTATCATATAACATTAGCTTTTCTAGGGGATATTCCGAAGTCTATGCTACGAAATATTAGTAAGGAAATGGAGGTTATTGCAGGCAAACATCATTCCTTTCAACTGTCACTAAATGGTATAGGAACATTTGGTAGAAAGGAATCTCCTAGAATATTTTGGGCCGGACTTGAGAGAGAACAAAAATTATTTGATCTGCAAATGGATGTATACAGAGCATGTAAGAAGCTGGGCTTTACGCTAGATGATCGCCCGTATAATCCGCATATGACATTGGCGAGAAAATGGAGTTCAGACGATGTATTTCCTAACAACCTTTCTCATATTGTGAAAGGAGAAGAAAAAATAGTATCATTTTCTGTTAAGGATTTTATTTTGTATCAAACCCATCTTGACAGAACACCTAAATACGAACCGTTATCCATCTTTTCCTTAAAAGATTAACTTACTTCATAGCTTCATTAATATATTTTTTAAGAGTGGTGAAATTGTTGGCTCAGCTTATTAAATTATTTGATCTCATTTCTAGATATGAAATGAATATTTATCGATATCCCAGTCAGTACATACGACTGAAAAAACAAGGATGGAACAAATTTAAGCATTATTTTGAAAATAGTCTTCATGAAAATAAGCAGGAAAATCATCAGCCTGTTGTGAATAAAAAAACATTTTTTAAACCGTTAAAAAGTATTCTTAAAAGAGAATCAACACCCGAAGAAGAAGTTACGAATCGTTCATATGTTTTTGGGCAAGAGGATGATGAACAGGAAGTTCCGGGATTTCATATAGACTACCAATTCACGAGTAAACCTAAAACGGAGGAAGAGCTTAAACAAAGGTTTTTAGATGGATTATTTGAATTCCAAGTGAAATGGGCAAGTTCAACTATTAGAGAAAAGTCTTATCTTGATAAAGACCTTTATGATGAAGATACCTTAAAATATTTCCTTCAACGTTTCCCAGACAATTACCTTGTTCTTTATCATCCAGTCTTTTTAGTTCAAAGAGCACCAGTAGAGTTAGAAGTAGTGATGATTAGTCCAACTGAAACATGGTGCATCACTGTATTGGAAGGCAAGGAGAACAGTGTATTTATAGGGTCAAAAGAAAGATTTTGGACGGAGAAGTATTTGGAAGAAGAGAAAAAACACTTAAATCCAGTTATCGCGATTAATCGTATGGAAAAAGTCGTGAATCAAATCTATAACAATTATCAGATCGATCTACCGATTCGAAAGGTCATCCTTAACAGGACAGGGTATTTCGATTTCCCATATAGCCCACCTGATATCCTGTTTATTGATAAAAGAAAGTATGAAGGCTGGTTTAGAAATTTAAGAAAGCATTCCTCTCCTATAAAACATGTACAGCTTAAGGCAGCACAGGTATTATTACAGCACTGTCAAACGACTTATGTAAAACGCCCTGAATGGAACACTCCTGAGTGACAACCTAACATGACTTTTAAGTTGGAGGGATCTGATTGTTAATTCATTCTAGAGTATTTGAAGCGTATTTAGATAAAATGAATTTGATTACAATCATACTTCCAAAGGCACGTAGCTGGGGCGAGGTATTGACTTTTACATTATTGGCTCCAAACGGATACATAGAGACTTTACGACCTACTAGTAGAGAAGAACATGAATACTTTTATAAACTTCAATGCATCACAAAATCACAACTTGAAGTTGGAGAATGCTATACGATTTCGATAGGGGACTTAACAACAGATTTGCAAGTTGGTGCAGTAATCAGAACAGAAGAATTTGATGAAAAATATGCTTATGATGGAGATGATTTAGGGGCTAATTATCAACCGGACCATACAACCTTTAAGGTTTGGGCCCCAAGTGCCTCCAGTGTGACACTCGTCCTCTTTGATATCCAACATGAAACTCGCCAAGAAATTACAATGAGTCGAAAAAGGCTTGGAATATGGGAGGTAAACATACAGGGAAACTGGGATGGGTTTTACTATACGTATCGTGTTTGTGTGAATAAGATATCAAGAGAAGCGGTCGATCCTTATGCAAAATCTGTTTCCATTAACGGTCAGTACGGTGTAGTTATTAACGGAGATAAACTACATAATTCACGGGTTATCGTCTCACAGCCTATAAATGTAACGGATGCTATTATTTATGAAACACACATTCGTGATTTTACAATACATCCAGAAAGCGGAATTATCAAAAAAGGGACGTACAAAGGATTTATAGAAGAACCTTCTGAATGCACTTGTATAAACCATGTGATGGACTTAGGAATTACGCATATCGAGCTTCTTCCGGTCAATGATTTTGATGGCATCGATGAGGAGAACCCTGACAAATCCTATAATTGGGGATACAACCCACTACATTATTTTGCACCTGAAGGCAGCTATTCATCAAATCCAAAAGATCCGTATGCTCGGATTTTGGAGCTTCAAGAGCTAGTTTACAGCCTTCATGAAAAGGGAATACGTGTAATTTTAGATGTTGTTTATAACCATGTTTATATAAAAGAGGAATCGTCCTTTGAAAAAATTGTTCCTGGCTATTATTTCAGATATGACCAAAATGGCTTGCCATCCAATGGTACGGGTGTTGGAAATGATATTGCTTCAGAGCGAAGGATGGTTAGAAAGTTTATTGTGGATTGTGTGTTGTATTGGATACAGACCTACAAGGTTGATGGGTTTCGGTTTGATTTAATGGGGATTTTAGACATTGAAACGATGAACCTTGTTCGGGATCAAGTTCAAAAACTAAATCCTTCAATCGTCTTGTTGGGAGAAGGATGGGAATTAAACACTCCATTAGCAGTTGAACGAAAAGCAACCACTCGAAACGCACACTTGCTTCCTGGGATTGCTTTTTTCAATGACCGATTTAGAGATGTAATAAAAGGAAGTACATTTAATCTATACGATCGTGGTTATTCGCTCGGAAATAATCATTTAGTTGAAGAGGCAAAACAAGTCATTTCAGGCAGTATCTCATTTCAGGATGTGACAAATAAGGGTATGTTTTTACATCCGACGTCCTCGATTAATTATGTAGAATCTCACGATAACCATACGTATTGGGATAAAATGGTGCAGAGTAACTCCTATGAGACAATAGACATTCTACGTAAGAGGCAAAAACTAGCAACGAGCATCGTGCTACTATCACAAGGGATCCCATTTCTTCATAGTGGACAGGAGTTTTACCGAACAAAGCAAGGGGACGGAAACAGCTATCGATCCTCTGACATGATTAATCAATTAGATTGGGATAGACGAAAAGAATACCATCTAGATGTTGAGTATATTAAAGGAATAATACAAATCAGAAAATCACATCAAGCGTTTCGTTTGCCACAAGGGGAACTAGTAAGAAAGCATCTTTCCTTTTTTCAAAATGTTCCAGAAGGTGTGATTAGCTTTGAATTAAAGAATGTAATAGATTATGGTGAGTGGGAAAAGATTATTGTTATCCTTTATAATGGCTTACAAGATAAGCAGGTGGACCTTGGAGAAAAACAGAGCTGGAATGTGTTAGCAGATGAATTATCAGCTTCTCCAAAGCCTTTATATAGGCTACAGACGAAAAAAGTTATTATAAAGCAAGTAAGTATACTTATTTTGGCACGATAGAAATTTTTTCATACACTTGACGTTATTTCGTTGTACAAGATAAAATTTAAAAGATAGCGATACGCTGTCTTTTTTATTTTATAAGTATAATTTAGATACTGCATTGAAGGTGAACCTTTTGAAATATATTCTAGGTGAAGAGTGGGAAGTCTCCCCAGCAGGTGGTGCTACTGGAGAAGCTTACTTTGCACAGTTTAAAAATAAAAAGCTTTTTTTGAAAAGAAATTCATCTCCCTTCTTAGCAGTGCTGTCAGCAGAAGGCATCGTACCTAAGCTTGTCTGGACCAAAAGACTAGCAGATGGTGATGTTATAACTGCTCAGCATTGGCTTGATGGTAGAGAGCTGAAAGCAACCGATATGAAAGAGGCTCACGTAGCTAAGCTTCTTTGTAAAATACACTCTTCTAAAGAGCTTCTTGATATGATGCTTAGAATGGGGAAGTTTCCATTGAAGCCTGATGAAATGCTAAGAGATTTTAAAAATTCTACATTTTATTCGGAACGTAGGGAAATCCCATTACTTCAAACTGCAATACAAGTATTAGAGAGGAACCTACCCCAAATAATCTACGAGGATTATGTGGTTTGTCACTGTGATATAAATCATAATAATTGGCTACTATCACACACAAATCAACTGTTCTTAATAGACTGGGACGGTGCCATGATTGCAGATCCAGCTATTGATATCGGAATGCTTTTATATTCATATATTCCAAAAGAGGATTGGGATGAATGGCTTTCTCATTATGGATTAACGTTAAATGACCACCTTCATAATCGAATGAGGTGGTATGTGATTTATCAAACCTTGCTTTCCATTAAATGGTTTGAGGAGAAACAACTACATGAACAAAAAAATTATGCTGAGCGATTTTTGAAGACATTAATTGTATAACCTAGGAAAAGTGATGAATATCATGTACCCAGTGAGAAAGATTTTCCTGATGATTTGTAATATGTTCATCTAAATGCTGAGTGTACTTTCCAGTCTGACTATATTGATATACATCAATCAGTACATTTTTGGCTTCTAGACTTAAGTTGTCATTGGCTAGTAATGATTGCACAAGCCTTTCAAGCTGTTCACATTCTGCTACTGTACCGCAGCAATCTGTTTGATGGTTTGCTAATATATCTAATAAAACACTGAGTTGATGGTGAAGATTGATTGGCATTTCCTTCACATCCTTTAAAATTCATTCTTTCATTATATTTTGTTTATCAAGTAAATTTATACTGAAAAAAAACAGTCAAGTCTTACTCTTGACTGTTTCAACTTGTAATAAGGAAGTGTTTAAAATATGCGTTTACGTAATAAGCCTTGGGCAAAAGACATGCTAAGAGAAAATGACCAATATGTGATTCAAGACCCAGAATTACAAAAAGGAAAGTGGAATGAAGTATTTGGTAATAACAACCCCATTCATATTGAAGTAGGAACAGGTAAGGGAAAATTTATTACTGGGATGGCGAAGGCAAACCCATCTATTAATTATATTGGAGTTGAGCTTCAAGACAGTGTGATTGTTGGAGCATTAGAGAGAATTCTCGAAGATCCTAGCCCAAATGTGAAGTTGCTTAATCAAAATGCAGAAGAGCTAACTACATTTTTTGAACAAGGCGAAATTAGCCGAGTTTATTTAAATTTCTCCGACCCTTGGCCTAAAAATCGTCATGAAAAGAGACGGTTAACTTACAAGACATATTTGGACAGATATAAGGAACTTCTCATAAAAAATGGGGAAATTCACTTTAAAACGGATAACCAAGGTTTATTTGAATATTCATTAAAGAGCTTCTCAGAATATGGACTCCTGCTAAAATTTGTCAGCCTTGACCTTCACAACAGCGACTTTGAAGGAAATATCATGACAGAGTATGAAGAGAAATTTTCTGCAAAGGGTCAACGTATCTATCGATCAGAGGTACAGTATCGTTCTTAAAAGTCCTGCAACTTGCAGGATTTTTTAATTATGATGAGGTTTGAACAAAAAAAAGCCCACTTGGTATGATACGAGGTGTCCATAGCTGCGTAGCAAAAACATTTTCTCTGTGCTACTCGCACCACAAAATCAAGCTAAATTCCACTTCCAACGAGTAGGCTCATATATAGTAATTATTTACCTTTTCAGAAAATGACAAAAAAACACACATGGCAAGGTGATAGAGTCTAATGCCCAATTTATCGGATAAGTTATTTTCCTATCATCTATATTACGAACGGCCCTCGTTCATGCTAAAATGAAGGTAAGGAGGGATACAATGGAAACGTTAAAAGTAGGAAAGATCACATTAACTTGGCTAAATGGGGGAGTAACTCACCTAGACGGTGGTGCGATGTTTGGTGTTGTACCGAGACCTCTTTGGTCAAAAAAATACGAGGTTAATGAACTCAACCAAATTCAGCTTCGAACTGATCCTATTCTGATTCAAGATGGCAACAGGAATATTTTGATTGAATCAGGAATTGGTAATGGAAAAATGTCGGATAAATTAAAGAGAAACTTCGGGGTTATAGAGGAATCTTCAATTGAAAAGGATCTTGATAAATTAGGCTTAACCACAAAGGATATACATATCGTACTGATGACACATATGCACTTTGATCATGCTTGCGGGTTAACAAAATGGAAGAATGGTAAATTGGTTCCTACATTTGAAAACGCTACCATTATTACCTCGAAAGTGGAGTGGGATGAAATGAGGAATCCCAATATTAGGTCTCGAAACACGTATTGGAAAGAAAATTGGGAAGCGATTTCTGAAATGGTTAATCCTTTCAACGACCATATAAGCATAACGGACGAAATAGAAATGATTCATACAGGCGGACATAGTGATGGACATTCAATCATTGTGTTAACGAGCGAGAATGAACGAATCCTTCATATGGCGGATTTAATGCCAACTCATGCACATCAAAATCCTTTATGGGTAATGGCCTATGATGATTATCCAATGCAATCAATCAAAGAAAAGCAAAGGTGGATAGAAAAAGGGGTACAGGATCATTCCTGGTTCATTTTTTATCATGATGCCGAGTATCGAGCATTAAAATGGAATGAAAATGGAGAAATTACAGATTCAGTAAAGAGGAGTTAATACAAAACCCACTTAAAAGGTTTTAAGTGGGTTATTTTGTAATATAGGAAGTATAACGCTCTGGCGTTTACCTTTTACAATGTTCCCTGCGAAATCTGGCTCCAGCACCCAGCCAAGATGAAATGGCAACGATTTTTGCCATTTCATCCTACTCGAGGGAAAAAAGAAAAACCACTTTTTCCTTGGTCAAATAACCATTGGAGAGTAAACGGAAAGGGCACCCTTTTTCTTTTCTAGGACACTTGCTCAGCCTTTGCTAAACGGGGCGCTTGCGCATTTTGTTTTCGAATAGGAAGAATAATATCCTTTCCCCTAAAACTATCTTTTTATATGAAACTGTATAAGAAAAGCTAAGAAATACCAATGAATGATAAGTACTTACATCTCGACTTTTTGGACATCTAGTATCGTACCATTTTGTGCATCAACTAGAAATTCCATTTGTTCAGGCTGCTCGTGTTTCGTTCTTGAAATACCGCCTCTGTACACTTTGTAAGTAATATTATTTCTAACAAATGATTCTGGTTCCATGTGGATCCAAGATCCATCGATGGGTCCATGTTTTTTTAATTCTTGTTTTACAATTTTTAATGCGTGTTCAGATGAAATAGATGGTGAAGGTGCGATTTTTTGGACAACATATGTACCGAGAACTCCAACAGCAATACCTAAAACAAATCTTCGTAAACTCAAGGTCTATTACCTCCTCTGCGTGTAAGCATCTATTTTATACTATTTACAGTATACATGAACTTATGCTTCCATTCGAGGTTCTAACTTTAAACTGGAAACACGATAGAAAGTTCTGTACAATAAGGCTATCATTTATTTAGTATTCCGAAATACCATAGGAGGGGAACGAATAAGATGAATCAAGAAACACTTCAATTATTTAAAACACTAACCGAGTTACCAGGAGCACCAGGTAATGAGCATGCTGTAAGGCAATTTATGCGTACGGAGCTTGAAAAGTATTCTGACGAGGTTGTACAAGATCGACTTGGAGGAATATTTGGTAAAAAAAGAGGACTTGAAAATGGTCCAACTATAATGGTTGCTGGTCATATGGATGAAGTTGGATTTATGGTTACGAGTGTAACTGAAAATGGTATGATTAGGTTCCAAACACTAGGTGGCTGGTGGAGTCAGGTACTATTAGCACAACGTGTACAAATTATTACTGATAATGGTCCAGTAGTCGGTGTCATTGGTTCGATTCCCCCACATTTACTTGACGAATCACAGCGTTCAAAACCGATGGATATTGGTAACATGCTTATCGATATTGGAGCGGACGATAAAGAAGATGCAAAGAACATCGGTATTAGGCCAGGACAACAAATCGTTCCGATTTGTCCATTTACTCCAATGGCTAACGAAAAGAAGCTTTTAGCAAAAGCATGGGATAATCGCTATGGATGTGGTCTATCAATTGAACTTCTAAAAGAGCTAAAAGATGAAAAGACCCCTAATATTTTATACTCTGGCGCTACTGTTCAAGAAGAAGTGGGAACTCGCGGGGCAAAAGTAGCTGCCACCATGATTAAACCAGATATTTTCTTTGCACTTGATGCAAGTCCGGCAAATGACATGTCTGGTGATAAGCAGGCGTTTGGTCAACTTGGAAAAGGTGCACTTCTTCGTATTTTCGACCGATCGATGATCACACATCGCGGGATGAGAGAGTATATTTTAGATACAGCGGAAACACACAATATTCCTTATCAATATTTTATTTCACAAGGTGGAACCGATGCTGGTAGCGTTCATACATCAAATGAGGGTGTACCTTCAGCAGTAGTTGGAATATGTTCACGTTATATTCATACACATGCATCTATTGTTCACATTGATGATTACGCAGCTGCAAAAGAACTAATTGTAAAATTAGTAAAGTCAGCTGATCAATCTACGATTGATTCAATCATTCAAAAGGGTTAAGAAGTATCGATGAAAAGAGAAGCATTAAGGGCTTCTCTTTTTTTATAAGTTAAGAGAGTATAAGTTTATGGTGTTTAGTTTATACAATGTTACGGCTAAATCTAGCTCCAGCGCCCAGCCAAGATGAAATGGCGACGATCTTTGCCATTTCATCCTACTCGAGGGAAATAGAAAAATCACTATTTCCTTGGTCAGATAACCTGTCATGGATAAAAGGGAAAACCACCCTTTTTTTCATGACAGAATATTTGCTCTGTCTTAGGCTAAACGGGGCGCTCTGAGCCTTTTGTTCAGCAGCGAGAGTTGAAATTGTATTCACTAAAGCCTATGCTTCCTTCTTACTAATAATAAAAAAATTACAAAATTGCTTGGTGAAGTACTAAGTATCTAGTTAGAGTTACCTTAGTAAAGGAGTGAAGGACTAATGAGGACAATCACAATTGGATCAAAAAACTATGCAAAAGTTGAGGCAGTTAAATTCATTTTTGAAAAAGATGAAGTAAAAGGCATTTCAGTTCCATCTCATGTCTCCGATCAACCCATTACAGATGAAGAAACTTTAATGGGGGCTCTAAACCGTGCCAAAAATGCTCTTGAAGCAGGCAGGTCCCATATTGGAATTGGCCTTGAAGGCGGTGTTATGGAAACGAACGGAGGGATGTATCTTTGTAATTGGGGGGCATTGGTTGATGGGAGTGGAAGTATCATTACAGCAGGAGGAGCAAGAATCCTATTACCAGATGAAATTGCAGAGGAGCTTCGCTCTGGGAGAGAATTAGGACCTGTAATGGACGAATATGCACAAAAACGAAATGTTAGACAGCTAGAAGGTGCCATAGGAATCTTAACGGAAGGGTTTGTGAATAGAAAAGAAATGTTTGAGCATGTCGTTCGTCTCTTGGCAGGACAATATGCATTCCATCAAAAAAAATAGAAATCGGCATATAAATGCCGATTTCCACTATTCAAAAATATAGTTCAATACCTTAATTGCTTGATCTACTGTTTCAACAGTGACGCTTGCTTTGTTCGATAGCTCCTTAAGAGGGTGGTGTAGTGTCTCTGGACGTATAAGAATGAGAGGTTTACCGAGAGTAACAGCTGTAGAAGCATCCATCGCTGTATTCCACTGTTTATATTTCTCTCCGAATAAAGCAATTACTACATCTGATTTTTCCATTAATAGCTTCGTTCGTAAATTGTTAATGTTTGAGGCTGCTTCATCCTTTAGTACAGAAGTCGGCTGCTTACCGAGTACTTCTTCACCAATGTTATCAGAGCGTTCATGATCTGTCATGGGACCAACAAAGGTTAATGGTAGATCACTTATCTTTGCCTTCTCTCTTAGCTCATCTCTCCAGTTTGTATGAATTTCACCAGCTAGGTATACAACTAATTCCATTTCCAATTCCTCCTAACATAAGCTTTAGTGAGAATATATCATAAAATATATAGAAATTCTCTCATAACGGTCTAGTCTACTAGATTATGAAGTGGATTCCATCATTTACTAAAAAAAATAGAGCTTGTCACGTGAATTTTTGTAGAGGTAATATATAATAGTGGTAGTAATAAGGAGGTTCATTTTGTGAAGACAATAAAGAAAATATTACTTGTAATAACATTTGCTATGCTATTAGCTGGTTGTTCAACGACAGAAGAAGTATTGAAGGAAGTAGAGAACATTGCAGAAAAGGAATTTGCTGAAAGTCCAAAAGGAGTTAACGCGGAGACAAGCAGCTTTTCTTACTATATCCCAGGATCAATGAAGGTCAATAATGAAATTAATCATAATATTATACTTAAAGAAGGAAAACAAACTTATATTTTGTTTGTAAACACATTGGAAAAACAGAATAGCCGGGTTATTTATGAGACAACCCTTTCAACTGAAGAGGGATATCTTTTGAATCAAACATTTGAAGGGGAAGAACGATTTGGATTTGTTCAAGTGCTTCAAATTGATAAAAAGCTTTATGAAGTAACAGTAGGAATTGGTGGTGTCAAGATCACCACGGAGACAAAACAAAGAGATATTATCAAGAGTACAGAATCGATGATGCGGATTGCAAACTCTGTTCGATATAAACCCTAGAAATAGGGTTTTATTTTAATTGGAAATGTAATGTATGTTGAGAGGAGCAAGAATCTGTTATTTTTGTGTTCTATCTTTTGGAGCTTTATAATGAAAAAAGTACATAACTATATGGGAGGATGTCATTTATGTTAAAACTTGAAAGCATGCAGCAATATCAAGAGGTTGTACAAAATGGAAAAACAGTCCTAATGTTTTCAGCTGATTGGTGTCCTGATTGTAGAGTCATTGAGCCTATTCTACCTGAAGTTGAAGAAGCATTTTCGGACTATACGTTTTATTATGTAGATCGGGATCAATTTATTGATCTTTGTGCGGAATTAGAAGTGTATGGCATTCCAAGTTTTCTTGCATATGAAAAAGGCAAAGAAATAGGTCGATTTGTAAGTAAGGATCGGAAAACAAAAGAAGAAATAGAGCAGTTCTTACATTCTTTATAAAATCGGAATGTAAGGGTATAGCCTAAAGGAGTGATGGATGTGAAAATGACTAGTAAAAAGATGAGAGATATTCTTCAAGCTCGACTTCAACATCCAGCCTGGTCGCTTCAATATGATACCAAAAAAGATACTTTGCGTGTCTTTGATACTGAATCAAAGACAGGAGTGACAGTGTCATTACCAGGTATCATTAATAAATGGGAAGAACAAAAAGATCAAGCGGTAGACGAGGTTGTATATTACATAGAAGAATCATTAAAAGCAACGAAGAAAAATCACCAACTAGAAGGTAAGGAAAATAAAATATATCCAGTTATAAGATCTACTTCCTTCCCAATGGAAACAAAGGATGGAAAGAAGCTACTTACAGATGAACATACAGCCGAAACAAGAATCTACTATGCAGTTGACCTTGGAACAACCTATAAGCTTATTGATGAGGAACTATTAGTAGCCCAAGCCTGGAGTCCTGAGCGGGTTAAGGAAATCGCTAAATTTAATGTACGTTCCTTGCCAATTCAAGTGAAACAGGATGTGGTTGCTGACAATGTGTTTTACTTTTTCAATACGAATGATGGATATGACGCTAGTCGAATCTTACATGAGCCATTACTTGAAAAATATCACAAAGAGAAAATGGGAGATTTAGCAGTAGCTGTCCCTCATCAAGATGTTTTAATTATTGCGGACATTCGAAATGAAACAGGTTATGATATACTCGCCCAGATGACGATGAGCTTTTTTACAAACGGTCTAGTTCCTATTACAGCTCTATCATTCTTATATGAAGACGGTGAATTAGAGCCAATATTTATTCTCGGAAAAAATAAGCGAAAGTCATGAAAGGGGATGAGAAATGATGAATATTTTCTATAATAAACAAGGGATTGGCGACATACTTTTACTATCACTGAAAGATTTACCTAGGGAAAAGAAACGATTCGACCGAAAAGGAAACGTTGCAAGGATTTATAACCAAGATACAAATGAAACAGTAGGCTATAATATTTTTAGTGTATCGGACTATTTGAATGTGGAAGAGTCAGGTTCAGTTACTCTTTCAAAAGAATTAATCGAAAATATTCAAACAATATTGAATCAAAATGGCTACGACGAAAAACTAAATGTAGACCTCTCTCCGAAATTTGTAGTCGGATATATAAAGGAAAAAGTCAAGCATCCAAATGCTGATAAATTAAGTGTTTGTACAGTTGACATTGGGAATGAGATCTTACAAATTGTTTGTGGTGCCCCAAATGTTGGCTCTGGCCAGAAGGTAGTCGTAGCAAAAGTAGGAGCCGTAATGCCAAGCGGGTTGGTAATCAAAGATGCAGAGTTAAGAGGAGTCGCTTCTTCGGGAATGATTTGCTCTGCACGAGAGCTAGACTTACCTAATGCCCCTCAGGAAAAAGGAATTCTAGTTTTATCTGATGAATATGAAGCTGGTCAAGCTTTTTTTGAAGTTTAATAACGTATTTCGTTTACTTTAGTAATCCAGCCAAGATGAATTGCAATGATTCCTTACTTACAATTTCAACCTTATCGAGGTCCAATTACACGCGCCGAAAATATGAGAAAACTACCTTTTTTTCACCTGTGGATCTAGGATGAGGTCAGCCAGGCGTTGCAACTGGACGTTGCGATTATAGATTGATATCCAAATTAGCAGGGTGCTCCGAGCCTTTTGTTCAGGAACCACTAGATCTAGTGGTTCTTTTAATTTTAAATCCCCAAAATGATGAAATACTGATAAAATAGAAGGATACTAGTATTTTGAAAGAGTGGTAACATGTTTAAATATATTAAAAGAATGGTTAACTTTTTAACTGGAGATGAAACAAAAGAACAACCGAAGGTCGAGGAGTCACCTAATTCGAATTACAACGCGGAGGTTAAAGCACGAGTTGTCTTTCAATATCCGAAAGGGAATTTTAGATTTCCATTAATCCCTGACAATCAGAGGGTTGAAGCTAGGAAGGCCAAAAGCAAACCCAATCAATCGAAACCTGTTCCAATGAACGTAAAGAAAACTGAAAAAACTCAACGGAAAATACAACCGAAAGCTCAATTCAAATCAACTGAGGTTCCTTCACCTATATATGGTTTTCGAGAAAGAGACACCTCTAAAGATGTAGTTGAGTTTGAGCTCATTCCTGAATTTAGGACTAGCTTTGACACTCCTGCATTTGCTAAAGATTTTGAAGAGAATGTTGTCATGCAAGAAGCAATTATTGATATTGAGCAAGTCGAATTACCATCAGACGAAATAAAAGTAGAAATCATGAGTGAGGATAGTGCAGTAGTTAGAGAAAACATAGATTTATATGATGATCAAAACAAAGATAAAAAATCAGCTTATGTGTCTGAAGTAGCAAAAGAGCAATATCAACCAGAAGTAGAAGAGACAGCCTCATCAATTGAAGAGCCTTTAATGAACGAAAGTGTGAGTCAAGAACCCCAAGCAGCTGATACGACACAGGCGTCACGGCATTACGTCCCTTTTAACGTTGTGATGCTTAAACAGGACCGTCAAAAGCTTGAAGAGAAAAAGAAGCTTGAAGAAACGAGTTCAGGCTATCATTTTCCCCCTCTACACTTTTTAACAGTACCACGTATCGATATAGGAAAGGATGAGGGGTGGTTAAGAGAGCAACAGGAATTACTAGATTCAACATTGGAGAATTTTAGTGTAAAGGCCAAGGTAGTGAATGTTACTCAAGGCCCATCTGTCACAAGGTATGAAGTTCATCCAGAGCCTGGCGTGAAAGTGAATAAAATTACAAATTTAACTGATGACTTGAAGTTAGCCCTTTCGGCTAAGGATATAAGGATGGAAGCTCCAATTCCAGGGAAAAACACAATCGGAATTGAAGTCCCAAATAAAAACAGCAAGCCAGTGTTTATAAGTGAAATTATTAATAGCCCGACGTTTCGAAACAATCCGTCTCCTCTGACGGTTGCTTTAGGTTTAGATATTTCTGGTGCTCCAATTGTGACCGATTTGAAGAAGATGCCACATGGACTTATCGCCGGAGCAACAGGGTCTGGTAAGAGTGTATGTATTAATGCTATGTTAGTTAGTTTGTTATACAAGGCCTCTCCTCATGAGGTAAAGCTGTTACTTATTGATCCCAAAATGGTAGAGCTAGCACCATATAATGATATACCTCACTTAGTGAGTCCTGTTATAACAGATGTGAAAGCTGCAACCGCGGCGTTAAAATGGGCAGTGGAGGAAATGGAAAGACGATATGAGCGATTTGTCCATTCCGGTGTTCGTGATATTACTAGGTATAATGAGTTGGTTAAAGAGCACAATGATCCTTCAGGTGAAATGCCGTATCTTGTTATCGTCATTGATGAGCTAGCAGATCTTATGATGGTTGCTCCAGGTGAGGTAGAGGAATCTATCTGCCGTATTGCTCAAAAAGCTCGTGCGTGTGGAATTCATTTGTTACTTGCTACTCAAAGGCCGTCTGTTGATGTTATTACGGGTTTGATTAAGGCAAATATCCCGACCCGTATTGCTTTTTCGGTCTCATCACAAGTTGATTCGAGGACCATCGTTGATGCAAGTGGTGCTGAGAAGTTACTAGGGAAAGGTGATATGTTATTTCTTGAAAACGGTGCCTCAAAACCTGTTCGACTACAAGGGAATTTCGTATCCGATGACGAAATTGAAAAGATTGTATCGCATGTTAAACACCAAGTAAAACCACAGTACTTATTTGAACAGCAAGAGCTTATTGCAAAATCAAGCATTACCCAAGAGGAAGATGAGTTGTTTTATGAGGCTTGTGAATTTGTCATCGATCAAGGCGGAGCATCCTCTTCTAGTCTTCAAAGAAGATTTAGAATTGGCTACAATCGAGCTGCTCGTTTAATGGAAATGATGGAGGAGCAAGGTATTGTTTCCGAGCAAAAAGGGAGTAAGCCACGTGATGTACTAATAACAGAAAATCAACTACAAGAGCTAAATGAACAAAGTAAAGCTAGTTTGACATAGTCTAATTTGTGAAATGGAACCTAGTTGTATAAAATACAAGTAGGCTATGATAATTAGTAACGATACTTGACATAGTACAGATAGATAGGGGTCAAACTATGAAAGAAATTGAATTAAAACTTCAAGGGAAAATCAAACGTCTCACGAACAAAACCTTTAAGTTTGATGAGCGAATAAAAGATGGCTGGTTTTCAGCTGTATATTTTCTAAAAACAAAAGAAATTATCAAAAAATATAAGCCTAATAACACCGTTACAATGCAATTCTTTCAAAAGCAACATGGTGTTTTGTGTGGAACAGATGAAGTAATCGCACTTGTTAAAACATTCGCCGAGCATCCTGAAGAATTAGAAATTCATTCACTCAAGGATGGGGATAAGATTACTCCTTTTGAAACGGTTTTAACAATAAAAGGACCTTATCAATATTTCGGTTACCTAGAGGGAATTATAGATGGGATTCTAGCTAGACGTACTTCTGTAGCAACTAATGTTTATAATGTGATGAAAGCTGCGAGTATTAGCGGAGTCCAAAAGCCCGTAATTTTCATGGGGGACCGTGATGATCACTTCACCCAGCAAGCTGGGGATGGGTATGCAGCCTATATTGGTGGCTCTAAAGCACAAGCCACTCATGCAATGAATGAATGGTGGGGAAAAAAGGGAATGGGTACAATGCCACATGCACTCATTCAATTATTTGATGGTGATGTAGTGGCAGCAGCTAAGGCTTACCATGAAATGTTTCCCGAGGATGAGTTAATTGTTCTTGTTGATTATAACAATGATGTCGTGATAGACGCACTAAAGGTAGCACATGAATTCGGTGAAAAGTTAAAGGCTGTTCGCATTGATACATCTCGAACAATGATTGACCAATATTTTGTTAGACACCCAGAAGTATTAGGAACATTTGATCCGCGAGGAGTGAATGCCCCTTTAGTATTTGCCTTGAGAAATGCTTTGGATCAAGAAGGTTTCGAGCATGTTAAGATTGTCGTCAGTGGTGGATTTAATGAAAAGAGAATCCATGAGTTTGAGGAGCAACAAGTTCCGGTAGATATGTACGGGGTAGGAAGTAGCCTATTAAAAATTAATATTGGTTTTACTGGTGACAATGTTGAATTAAACGGAGAGCCTTGTGCAAAGGCCGGCAGACGATTAAGACCAAATCCAAGGCTTGAAAAAGTTGAATAGAAAAATAAAATAGCTTAAGTTGTAAAAAACTGATAGAAATCACTATCAGTTTCTCTATTTTAAAATCGCTTGTTGAAACCTTGATGAAAAAGCTTAATTTATTTATAGGTAGTGGCCCATTTTTAGATGGGTGTATTATCAATGGAACAATGCTATAATAATGTTGTGTTTTTTACATACGAATATCCCTAGATTTAGGACAATCGCAAATCTAGATGAACGTCATATACTGTCTTACAGATAGGCCGCTCGAATTGATTTAGGTATTGGAGGTTCATTAAATGACAGTTTACCACTTTGTAGGAATTAAAGGATCTGGTATGAGTCCTTTAGCACAAGTACTTCACGACATGAACTATGAAGTACAAGGTTCAGATGTGGAAAAGTACTTTTTTACGCAAGCAGCCTTAGAAGAACGAGGAATCTCGATTCTCCCTTTTAATCGTGAGAATATTCATTCCGGATTGACTGTAATAGCTGGAAACGCATATCCTGACAGTCATGAAGAAATAGATGAAGCATATAAACAAAATATACCTGTTATTCGTTATCATAAATTTCTTGGGGAATTTATGCAGAAATTCACGAGCGTTGCCATAACTGGTGCACACGGAAAAACCTCAACAACAGGATTAATGGCACATGTTGTATCTGGATCTGAACCAACTTCCTTCTTAATTGGGGATGGAACTGGAAAAGGTACACCTGATAGTAAATATTTTATCGTGGAGGCATGTGAATATCGTCGACATTTCCTAGCATATCATCCTGATTATTGTATTATGACGAATATTGATTTTGATCATCCCGATTATTTTCGCGATATAGAAGATGTATTTGATGCCTTCCAACAATTGGCCCTACAAGTACAAAAAGGAATTATAGCGTGTGGGGATGATGAACACCTACAAAAAATCCAAGCGAAAGTACCTGTAATATTCTACGGATTTGGGGAAGATAATGATTTTCAAGCACGTAATATTCAAAAATCTACATCTGGCACATCATTTGATGTATTCGTAAGAAATGATTATTATGCATCGTTTGAAATTCCTGCCTTTGGAAATCATAATATCTTAAACTCACTAGCAGTAATTGCTCTATGCCATTATGAGAATATCCCAGCAGAAAATATCGCGGAACAACTGAAAACACATAAAGGTGTGAAACGGCGCTTTACTGAAAAGCAAATGGGTCATCAGATATTAATAGATGACTATGCACACCACCCAACTGAAATTAAGGCAACGCTTGAGGCTGCAAATCAAAAGTATCCTGACCGAGAGGTTGTCGCTATATTTCAGCCACATACCTTTACTCGTACACAAACATTTTTACAAGAATTCGCGGACAGCCTTGGACTTGCAGATAAAGTGTATCTTTGTGATATTTTCGGATCAGCACGAGAAAATCAAGGTGAACTGACCATTCAAGATTTACAAAATAAGATTGAACATTCAGCATTACTCACAGAAGAAAGTGTAGACATGTTGAAACAGCACACAAATGGCGTCCTCATCTTTATGGGAGCAGGAGACATACAGAAGTTTCAACAAGCATATGAAAAGACACTAGGATAGATGATAAAAAAAGGCACTCGTTGGAGTGCCTTCAGATTGTTGACAAAAGGCATCCGAATGAGACCATATCGGATGCCTTTTTGTATAATAGATGTTTTCGCGTATATTTTTCAGACCTCTAGTAGTTCTTTTTTAAACCATTTCTGGACTTTTCCATGTCCAGTTTGCCATCTTTTTAAGATTCATGGCAGCAAAAGTAAGCATCGCCTGCATCGACAATTTTTTAAGTCCCCTTAAAGTTGTCCAACGCATACCATGCTTTTCTTTTGCATCTGCGAAAACTCGCTCAATAGTTTCCTTTCGTTTTGCATATATCTCTTTGACTTCTTTTGTTTCTTCTTGATTAAATTTATCTGGTGGAATCGGATCTTTACCATTCTCTTCACGACTCTAATTAATGTCATTATGTAGACACTCTTGATAAGCACGAGTTTCTTTCCGCACAACTTTCTTTTCAAACTTTCTTTTATTAGCACTTGCCTTTACGTGTGTAGAATCAACAAAGACGTGTTCGGGACTAATAAGTTTTTTATCAGCTGCTTCTTTTTAATATTCGATAAAAAATCTGTTCAAATAAGTTCGTATCCTTAAAGCGTCTTTCGTAATTTTGAACATGTCATATGCTGGTTTTTAGGATACGAATACTATGATAAAATTCCGCACTTCTCTACCTTCGGTTGGTTTCTCTGTATAGAGTTATGTTTTGAAAGCATAATCTCACCTCAGGATTATTTCTATATATATTTTTAGACATTGAATAGTTAAAGAACAGACAGATTTTTATAATTCGATTGTAGCGGAGTGGCACTCGACTCCTGCGGGAGTAGTGGGACAGGTGAGACCCCACAGGCGTTCACGCCGAGGAGGCTCACCGCCCACCCCGCGGAAAGCGAGTGCCATGGAGCGAAAATCACCTTGTTTAAAATAAAAAAACTGTACTTGGAGTTTGTCTACAGTCTGAAAGGCACTCGTTGGAGTGCCTTTTGCTGTATAAAATTGAACTTGAGCATATGGGAAATAGTGTTGCTGTTAACACCTATACAGTTGATGATAATGGAATAGGAGTTTCTGATTAAATCCAAATCCAAAAGTTGATGATAAATGAAAGGACTTGCTGAAAAATTCAAGAAAGTTACGGATAAAAAAGAAAAGGTAGCTGATAATTCTTATTGAGTATTCACGAACCTAAAAAAACGTACGACAATCTATCAAAACCGAGATGAAAAAATGACTCTACAGACAAGCGTAATTTAGTCAATATTTCAATAAAAGTTTTGATGTTAGGCATCCTGTCACCAGCTACTTGGATTTTCATCCACCACTATGTGCCTTAACCTAACCATTTCAACCTAGCTATATCCATAGGGAAACCTAAAATTTTAAAAAAAGAAAGGCACCTTAACAGTGCCTTTCGAGTTATTTTATGTTCTCAGGGTTTAACGATTCTAATTCTGGAATGACGAAGCGGCCGTCTTTACGAATTAATACATCATCAAAATAGATCTCGCCTCCGCCGTAATCCGGTCGTTGGATGTTTACCATATCCCAGTGAATGTTTGACTTGTTTCCATTCCATGCTTCTTCATAAGCTTGACCTGGTGTAAAGTGGAAGCTACCGTCAATTTTTTCATCAAATAAAATGTCTTGCATTGGGTGTAAGATATACGGGTTAACCCCAATTGCAAATTCTCCGATGTAACGTGCTCCTTCGTCTGTATCGAAGATTTTATTGATACGCTCTGTATCATTAGCTGTTGCTTCTACAATCTTTCCATCTTTAAACGTTAACTTTACATTTTCAAACGTAAATCCATGGTAAGGGGATGGAGTGTTATATGTAATGGTACCATTTACTGAATCTCGAATTGGTGCTGTATATACTTCACCATCTGGAATATTAAGCTGACCGGCACATTTTACAGCAGGGATATCTTTAATAGAGAATGAAAGGTCAGTTCCTGGACCTGAAATGCGAACTTTGTCTGTACGGTTCATAAGATTCACTAAACTGTCCATCGCATCATTCATTTTCCCATAATCTAAGGTACAAACATCAAAGTAAAAGTCTTCGAATGCTTCTGTACTCATTTTAGCTAATTGTGCCATTGATGCATTTGGATAGCGAAGCACAACCCACTTCGTTTTAGGCACACGGATTTCACGATGTACTTTTTGACCAATTGTACGGCCATGAATGGAAATCTTGTCACTAGGTACATCAGACTGTTCGTTAATATTATCTCCGGAACGAAGCCCAATATAAGCATCCATTTCACTCATGACATTGGCTTCGAATTTTGCCATCATTTCGTACTGTTCTTCCTGAGCACCCATTAGAAGTGAACGGTCCACGCTTTGATCCTTTAATGAAACAAAAGGATACCCACCAGCAGCATATGCTTCTTTTACAAGTGCTGTTACAAGCTCACGTTGTAAGCCAAAATTCTCGATTAACACCTTTTCACCTTTTTGTAGTCTGACAGAATAATTAATTAAGTTTCTTGCAAGTGTTTGAATTCTTGGATCCTTCATTCTATCGCTCCTCTATTATGTATTCTCTAAAAAAAAATTATGGCACAAGTGCAGAGTCTAATATTTAGTGCCTCTAAACATATTGTAACCGATTCGTCAAAAAAAAGCTTAATTCAATCATTATTATGAGCAGGAAATTCTTTATTTATATAGAAGGTCTATTTAGTCAAATAATGTTTCGTCCAAGATAGAATTGGGTAATGATATTATAGGCGCAAAAAATGGATAAGTCATTTTAGGAGGTTTCATCACGTGTGGATTAATTTGCTTTATGTTAGTGCTGCAATTATGGCAATTGCATTTCTTATTTTAGTTATCTTTGTATCTAGAACCTTATCGTCACTTCAACGAACTTTAGATCGATTATCTGGTACAGTATCAGACTTAGAAGGTCAGATGCGAGGAGTGACAAAAGAAACGACTGAATTACTGTCGAAAACAAATCAGTTAGCTGACGATATTCAGAAAAAGTCTGAAGCTTTAAATGGTGTTGTATATGCTGTAAAAGACATTGGAGATTCTGTCCAACGAGTGAACCACGCTTTTAAGGATATTTCTACTTCCGTCACAGAAAAGGCTCATTTTAATAGTGAAAAAGTTTCCCAGGCAATCCAATGGGGAAGTGCAGCAATTGAGCTATGGGAGAAGTGGAAAGAAAAAAAGCACAAAAAAATAAATGTAACAAGTAAGGGAGAATAGGAGGAAATCTCAATGGCAAATCAAGAAAATGGTAATGGAAAAGACATTCTAATCGGAGCTATTGTAGGTGGTGTAATCGGAGCAGCAACCGCTTTATTTTTAGCCCCGAAAGCGGGACAAGACCTCAGAAAGGAATTGAATAAACAGGCAGTAGTAGTTAAAAATAGAACGAACCAAATCGGTAAAGATGTTTATAAAAAAGGAACAGAGCTTGCGGATTACGCAAAGGAACAATCGATGGTCTTGACTAAGGCGTTATCCGAACAAACTAATCAGTTAAGGGACAAGCTAAATTCAGGTTCTGATCAAGAAAATGATACGGTACAAGAGCTTAAGGAAACTGGTGAGAGTAAGCTTGATGAACTAAAGGATGAAGTCGAGGAGCTGCTCGGAAGTTCAGAGAATCCGCAAGATTTGAAAGAGACTGAGGAGGAAGATCCTAAACAAGAAAAGGTTGAAGCGTAAAATTTGAGAAGAGGAAAGGTGGGGTGATATGATTACCTCACCTTTTGTTGAGTAAGAGTCTAATTGTTAGGGAGGTTTTAAAATTCATGAAAACAAAGCTTTCTTCCATCGAAGAATTTCAAAAGACTGTAAATGAGTATGAAGAATGTTTGATAGTAAAGCACAGCTTGACTTGCCCTATTAGCTTAGCTGCTTATGAAGAATATGAAAAATTCTCTGAAGAATTCCCTGAAATACCTACCTTTCATCTATTTGTACAAGATGATCGTCCACTGTCTAATTATATTGCAGAGACATATTCGATTAAACATGAATCACCTCAAGCCTTACATTTTAAAAATAACGAAGTCATATGGAATGCATCGCATTGGAAGATTACATATGACTCATTACATAATCAATTAAAAAAGTAGCCGAGTGGCTACTTTTTCTCAATTATTAAGAAAGTATAAAGGTTTTCAGCAAGAGAATGGGCTAGTGACTTGGAATCCAGCTCCAGCACCCAGCCACTAGAGGGGAAAAAATCACTTTTTCCTTGGTCAAATAACCCTAAATGAGTAAAAGGGGAAAAGCACCCTTTTTTCTCATTTAGAGTTATATGCTCTGCCTTAGGCTAAACGGGGCGCCATGAGCCTTTTGTTATTAATGGGACTCTGTTTGTATACATTTACTATCCGCCGTTTGCAGCAATTTAAAAAACAATGTCTAATTGATCACCAGCGGCAATTTGCTCATGGAAGGTAACCTCTTCTCCATTTTTTATCAGCTTAAAGCCTCGAATTCCCGTTGTTGGTATGGAAAAATCAATAAAACGAAACAGGTCCTGAAAGATAAACGAATCAGCATTTTTTTCTATCAATTGAAGAGAATCTCCATTATAGACGAGATCGTTACTTTCTAAAATAATCCCATTTCTTACAATTTCGATTTGTTTTTTAGATAACTCTACTTTTTCTCCTTTGAAAAAGACGGGAACATTCATCTCTAAGTTTAAGTTTTGATCATCTGCAAGCTCTTGTAAGGTGATATTATCCGGTGCATTAATAACGATTTTGTCTCCATTAGAAAACGATGCTTGTAAATTGACGACCAGACCATTCTTGATAATTTGTCCATTGAACTTTATTAGTTTATGAGCTTTACTATTGATTTCTATCGTAAATGGTTTAATAGACTGTAAAAGCTTTTCTAGTTTAAGTGAACGTAATAATTCATCAATTGTCTCGGGAAATTGATAAGTTATTTTGTCATGGTCTTGTAGGACAGTCTCTGTGGTGGTTTTTTCTCCATTTCGCCAAATCGTGCCTTTTATATCATATTTAGACTCGTTGATTTGTACGGTTTTAATTGGTTGTTCATCTAAAAGCTCACGTATCTGAACTTGAGCTGAACTTCCGTCCCTGCCTTTTTCAACGAAAAGCTGATCTCCGTTTTTAACAACGGAGTCAAGGGTGCATACCTCTCCATTCTTTAGTAAGGTTGGAGGCTCCCCATGATTACCTGGTAACGTATAGTCACGGTTGTTCAGTTTCACCATAATAGCCATACCCGGCTTACCATATAGCTTATTCATTTTTATCCCTGCAGCTAGCAAACAATCTCCAACTGTTAATTGCTTTATATCAAATAATCTAACAGGTTTATCATTTACATAAGCGGTAACGTATTGAACTGGACTTTGATTAGCCGCAATTGCGATTCCGATTGGTGTTACTAATTCTGGTCCTTTATGAACATGGTCAGCTAATTCAAGGTTTTGAATGGCGTCAATTCCACGTATTGCGACTCTGTTTTCAGGTAACTCTAGCTTTTGTGCCACTCTTTTTGGCAAATCAGGAGTTAGACTTCCTCCTCCCACAAGCATTACAGCTTTTGGTGGTTTTTTGTTCAATCGAAGGATTTCGTCACATATACTTGATGCTAAACGATCAATGGCAGTATCAATTTGTTTGATAACATCCTCTTTTGATACATCTGTGTCAAAGCCTAAAATATCAGAAACTGTTATAAAATCCTGCGTATATAATTCTCGTTTAGCTTTTTCCGCTAATGGGAAATCTAATAAATATTCATCACTTATTGCTTCTGTAATTTCATCACCAGCAACAGGAACCATTCCATATGCAACCACCGTTCCTTCATCTGTAATGGCAATGTCTGAAGTTCCAGCACCAATGTCTACTAGGGCTACGTTTAATCGTCTCATGGAGGTTGGGATTAATACATTGATGGCAGCGATGGGCTCTAATGTTAATGCTTCCATTTCTAATCCTGAACGGTGAAGTGCAGATAATAGTGACTCTACTACAATTTTTGGAAGAAAGGTTGCAATAATTTCAACGGAGGCTTCATCACCTTGTTGGTCAATTAAATTACCGATATCCTCACCATCTAAATGATAGTGCATAACTGAATAACCTACACAATAGTAATGATGGCTTTTTTCTTCAGCATACTTTGTAGCGAGATTGATTTGTGCCTGCTGAACAGCACTTAATTCTAAATGAATAATATCCTGCTTTTGCATAATGGGCTTTCTTTTAATATCTACTGAAACTTTAGCTCTTTCTGTTTTAAGTGCCCGTCCTGCTGCAGCGACACACACTTTTTCAAGTGGCCCGTGCTTTTCTTCAAGCTGTTCCTTAATGGTAGAAATAACTTTTGCAACAGATAATACATCGTGTATTTGTCCATCCACCATTGCGCGTTCAGAATGCTCTATTGCTAGTAAATCCTTGATTTCATATTTTTCGTTTTGTTGTTGGACAATAAGCCCAACAACTGACCTTGTCCCAATATCAAGTGCGAAAATCGTTCCGTTATCCTGCATAAAGCTTCACCTTCTTCATTATAAATACATATAATGCTTTATCGCTTAAAAGCGTTTAATTAATAAAGCATAAAATGGTGACATCATATTTTTTTTCGTTTATAATAAACTCTAATTAATAGAAATGTACCATATTTTCAATTTGAGTTAAACAAAGAAAGGAATGAAAGAGATGAGCAAAGCTGAGTTAGATCAACTTAGATTGCAACTAGATGATGTGAATATGAAGTTGTTATCGCTTTTAAATGAGAGAGCAAAGATTGTGCAAGAGATTGGAAAGGTTAAAGAAACACAAGGGGTAAACCGTTTTGACCCTGTTCGTGAAAGATATATGCTAGATATGATAGCTACTAACAATGAAGGACCTTTTGAGACTTCAACGTTGCAACATATATTTAAAGAAATTTTCAAGGCCGGCTTGGAAATTCAAGAAGATGACCATCGGAAAGCGCTATTAGTTTCTAGAAAGAAAAAACCAGAGGATACCATTGTAAACGTAAAGGGTGAATTAATTGGAGATGGTAAACCTCATTTTATCTTTGGTCCATGCGCAGTTGAAAGTTATGACCAAACAGCAAAAGTGGCGGATGCTGTAAAAAATCAGGGATTAAAATTACTTAGAGGTGGAGCATTTAAGCCTAGAACATCTCCTTACGATTTCCAAGGACTAGGCCTAGAAGGTTTAAAAATTTTAAAGCGTGTAGCGGATGAATACAATCTAGCTGTAGTAAGTGAGATTGTAAATCCAGCCGATATTGAAGAGGCTCTAGATTATATCGATGTGATTCAAATTGGAGCACGAAATATGCAAAACTTCGAGTTATTAAAGGCTGCTGGTTCTGTGAACAAGCCAGTTCTATTAAAGAGAGGGATTGCTGCAACAATAGAGGAATTCATTAATGCTGCAGAATACATTATTTCTCGCGGAAATGGACAAATTATCTTATGTGAACGTGGCATTCGTACGTATGAAAAAGCAACACGCAACACGTTAGACATCTCAGCAGTTCCAATTTTAAAGCAAGAAACACACTTACCAGTGTTAGTGGATGTTACTCACTCTACTGGTAGAAGAGATTTACTATTACCTGCCGCCAAAGCTGCTTTAGCTATTGGTGCAGATGGAATTATGGCTGAAGTACATCCAGATCCAGCCGTAGCTCTTTCAGATGCAGCGCAGCAGATGAATATTGATCAATTTAATCATTTTATTAATGAATTAAGAGCTTTACCAGTAAAGGCTTAAACTTAACCCTTCCATTCCTCTTAATGGAAGGGTTTTTATGTATGAAAAAGAAATTATAAGTTTTGGTTGTATCATCATACAATGTGCTTTAGTAATCCGGCTCCAGCGCGCAGCCAAGGATGAAAATAGCGGCGATCTTTGCCATTTCATCCTACTCGAGGTCAGATACAGTGAAACTTCCATCAGTGATTTTTTACAGATGGTTTGTTGAACCAATCGGACTCCAACTGGCGGTTTTGTTTATTTACCGCCAGTTGGAGTGTGATAACCTTAAACCTGAGTAAAAGGGAAAGAGCGCTCTTTGTCTCATTTAGGAACATTTGCTATGCCTGAGGCTAAACGGGGCGCTATGAGCCTTTTGTTCTAGATGACATGAAAAATATGTAAAGAACCTATGAAAGACATTGCGGTTGCTCATTTTGTATCGTATTATTAGTAACATACAAAACTCTACATAATAAGCATATTTTGACATAAATTTTGTTAACGATTCGGTCTTGTTAAAAGTTAAGGAGTGAACGAAATGAACATCACCATTTACGATGTAGCAAGAGAGGCGAATGTTTCAATGGCAACTGTTTCACGTGTTGTCAATGGAAACCCAAATGTAAAGCCTACGACAAGGAAAAAAGTTTTAGAAGCGATTGAGAGATTAGGTTATCGACCTAATGCCGTTGCTAGAGGATTAGCGAGTAAAAAGACAACAACGGTTGGTGTTATTATTCCAGATATAGCAAGTATCTTTTTTGCAGAGTTAGCGAGGGGAATCGAAGACATTGCGACGATGTACAAATACAATATCATCTTAAGTAACTCTGATCAAAATAAAGAGAAAGAGCTCCATCTGTTAAATACAATGTTAGGAAAACAGGTTGATGGAATTGTATTTATGGGTGGTAATATTACGTCTGAACACGTAGAAGAGTTTAAAAAGTCACCGGTTCCGGTTGTTTTAGCGGCTACGATTGAAGAAAGCAAGCAAATTCCATCAGTGAACATTGACTACGAACAAGCAGCCTATGATGCGGTAAATAGTTTAATTGAAAAGGGCCATAAGAATGTTGCATTTCTTTCAGGGCCGTTTCATGAGTTAATTAACAAGGGTAGAAAGTTTGAAGGTTATAAAAAAGCACTTGCCGATGCAGGCATTCCATTTTCTGAAGAATTGGTTGTTGAAGGTGATTATTCCTATGATTCTGGAATTGAGGCTTTTGAAAAGCTTAATGAGTTATCCGCTCCTCCAACAGCTATATTTGTCGCTACAGATGAAATGGCGTTAGGTGTTATTCATAGTATTCAGGATTTAGGAAAAGTGATCCCTAACGACATTGAGGTAATCGGCTTTGACAATACAAGGCTGGCTACAATGGTTAGACCTCAGTTAACAACAGTCGTGCAGCCGATGTATGATATTGGTGCTGTGGCGATGAGATTATTAACAAAATATATGAATAAAGAAAAGGTAGATGACCATATTGTAGTATTACCGCATAGAATTGAATATCGAAAATCCACCAAATAAAGGGTGGATTTTCATTTACAAACTTCCTAGTTCTTTACACCTATGAAAGATATTATAAAGAAGGGAAAAAAGTAATGAAAAAGTTTGATGCTCTTACACCATTTGGAATGATTTTAGGTATTATAATGATTGGTCTTGGTATTTTTTCAAACAAAGGTTTCGAAGGAGTTACATCATTTTTTGATATACCTTCGTTGTTCATCGTATTAGGAGGTGTAACTGCTGGAATCTTAATTTCATTCAACAATCAAGAAGTGAAGAAAATTTTTATTGTAATGCGAGAGTCATTTCGGAAGGATAACTATGATTTACCTAAACTAGTCAAAATGATTGTAAGGTTTTCTGAACGAGCTCGTAAGGAGGGGCTGCTCTCATTAGAGGATGAAATTATCGATATAGAGGATCCATTTGTCCGAAAAGGTGTATTATTAGCAGTCGATGGTATGGATGGAGAGCAAATAGAAGAGATTCTAAGTAGTGAAATACAAGCTATGGAGGAACGTCATCGCAAAGGAAGAGTGTTGCTTGAAAAAGCGGGCGAATATGCTCCATCTTGGGGAATGATTGGGACTTTAATCGGTTTAGTTCTTATGTTAAATGGACTAAATGACCCATCTACACTTGGGCCAAACATGGCGATTGCCCTCATGACCACCTTATATGGAACACTATTAGCAAATTTAGTCTTTTTGCCAATGGCTGCAAAACTTGCTATGAAAACTGAACAAGAAGTGTTTGTAAGACAGGTGATTATTCAAGGAATCATGGGTATTCAATCAGGAGAGAATCCTAGATTACTAAGAGAAAAACTAGCTTCGTATCTAACTAGAGATGCACAGGTTGAATCAGAAGAAGAAACCGAAGACGAATGGGAAAAGGTATCATGATAAATCGAAGAAGAACGCCAATAATGAAAGATAAAGGTGCACCTAAATGGATGGTTACCTACTCTGATATGGTTACGCTCTTATTAGTATTTTTTATCTTACTCTTTTCAATATCACAGGTGGACGTAGTAAAATTCCAAACAATTATTAAATCCTTTCAGGATCGGACTATTTTCGACTCGCAGCCTTCTATAAAACAAAATGATTTTCCTGTTGAAGGCACAGAGGATATTGAAGCAGCTTCAGCTGAGGACATCCAAGATAATCAAAATAAATTAGATCAGCTCATGGAAGAAATTTCACACTATATTAGTGAAAATGGATTAGAAAATGAATTAACCGCCAATCGTAATGATCGAGGGGTTGTCCTTGTACTGCCAGAACAAGTCTTGTTCAATAGTGGTGAAGCGGATATATTAAGAACTGCTATTCCAATATTAGATAAGGTTGGAGAGCTCCTTAACAGCATTCCAAATCTAGTAAAAGTAGAAGGACATACAGATAACAGGCCAATTGGAACGTACCGGTATCCGTCAAATTGGGAGCTTTCAAGTGCTAGAGCTAGCGTGGTTATTAGGCATTTCATTGATAAATCAGGTCTGCCTTCCACCAGGTTTATGGCTATCGGGTATAGTGATACGAGACCATTAGTTCCAAACACTAGTGAAGAAAACCTACAGCAAAATCGGCGAGTAGAAATTATCATTTCAGACCCAACCTATCAGGATCCTAGTTTAGCTAATTAATATAGTTGTGTATGACTATACCTAGAAATACTTACATTCCTGAGCTTCCTTTAGAGCGATTCTTTTATAGAATCGCTTTTTAGTTTATCCCACTCTAACGGGCGCTAAGACTCCCACTACTTGTAGAAGGGCAAATTGGATTTGGTACGATGATGCAAGATATAATAGCTGGTAAATATGGAGGAGAAAGAATTAAGGTATCCCGTTTCTTGAAAGCCCAAGACATACATGGATTTTGTGGTTTTTGGATGAGGGTTGATAGTAGCCATGGGGACGTTCTGCAATTTGATAACATGTCAGATCGACCTATAACTGAAAGAGTGAATGGGAATCATTATTACATTGATTAGAAATAGTCTATAAGCTACGAATCCCACCTTACGACAGCAAGGTGGGATTCATAGAATCAATGTTAACAAGCATTACTAGATCGAATTGGTATTAATGCCTTTTGAACGGTAATAGAGTTTTTTTCATTAATCTCTTTTCTTCGAGGAATCGGCTCCATTAATTGAGAATCATCAAACCACGTTGTTGGCAAAGGGGTTTTCGTTTTCTTTTGCCAGTTTTGAATCCATTCGAGTGGAAGGGGATTTTGATAAATGGCTGATTTTTCAGTCATTTCAGTCCATACCATTCCCCATGCTCGGGGAACAACCCTCCAAATATCATATCCTCCACCACCAACTGCAATCCATTTTCCCATACAATATTTATGTGCAATTTTGTGAGCAAGACGGGGAATTGCCTCATAGATTTTCATACTACAGGAAAGGTGTGTAAGCGGGTCAAGATGGTGGGCATCGGCACCGTTCTGTGTAATAATGATATCTGGTTTGAAAAAATCAGCAATTTCATTTAATGCAGTTTCATAGGCTTCTATGAACGATTCATCCTCGGTAAACGCATCTAATGGGATATTAAAAGAATAGCCATATCCCTCACCATATCCTCTTTCATAAACATTTCCTGTTCCCGGAAATAAGTATCTACCTGTTTCGTGTATAGAGAACGTGCATACTTTAGGGTCATCGTAAAAGGCGAATTGAACACCATCTCCGTGGTGAGCATCGGTATCCACATAGAGTATTTTCAAATTATATTTATGTTGAATGTATTTTATTGCCACTGCAGTATCATTGTAAATACAAAATCCTGATGCTTTCCCTCTAAACCCATGATGAAGTCCACCACCTAAATGAAGTGCATGAGTTGTTTTTCCTTCTAATACATAATCAACAGCCGTTAAGGTTCCACCTACTAACAGGCTGCTAGCTTCGTGCATATTGGGGAAGATGGGTGTGTCCTCTGTTCCAATTCCATAACTTGCTGCTTGGTCTTCTGACAATTTGCCTTTACTAGCATCTTTTACAGCCTGAATATAGTCTCTATCATGAAATAATGCTAGTTCTTCATCTGTCGCCATCCTAGGCTTAATAATGGATGTATGCTGCAAAAGGTTACTTTGTAATAGAAGGTCTTTCGTAAGCGTAACTCGTACCTGATTAAATGGATGATGCTCATTAAATCTATAATTTTCAATTTTATCTGAGTAAATGAACACGGACTGATCACTCATAGGTGACTCCTGGAATTCTTGGCCACAAAACATTGTACCCTTTAGTTTTTAAATCTTGTATTAATAGAAGCGGATTCATGGTTTGTACACGAAACACTAGAACCTTGTTAGCTTCATTTTTATCAGGATAGACTAGGACACTTAAAATATTTACCTTACGTTCCTTGATTATAGAAGCTACTTCAGATAGCATGCCTGCTTTGTTTTGAACACATATCTCGATTTGAGATCCTGGTTGATGCGCACCAGTAAGCTGTACGAAGGTATGAAGCATGTCTGTTTCAGTGATAATTCCTATTAACTTTCCACCTTCTACAATTGGAAGACAGCCAATTTTATGTTCATAAAAAATGGCAGAAACTTCTTCAACAAAATCAAGAGGATGTCCAGTGATGACATCTCGATTCATCACTTCGCTTACTTTTGTTTCCATTTCTTTTGGAATGAGGTGTTGATGCTTCAGTAAATCCGTTCTTGTCACAAGACCAATTACATTCATCTCGTCGTCGATTACGGGAAGATGACGTATTCCTTTCTCAAACATGAGACTTTTTGCGATTATAACGGTATCTTCTTGATTAAGTGTGATAACCTTTTTTTTCATAATTTCTTCAATAATCATGAACTCATCAACTCCTCTGCTAGTACATGAATCTATGTTTAAAACGCAATCGATCGAACTGTTGTATTGAATCTGTACTCACTCGTTTTCCGATTTTCGCCATTAAACAATTAGCAGGATGAGAACTTATTTCTGGTTCATCGGTCGCAAACCAAACAAGACCGCCGGCATTCATCATTTTCTCCATGACTTTTCTATATTCCCACACATTCAAGCCAGTACCTTTCAAATCCCAGTGCCAATAATATTCAGTTGTAATGATGATATAATCCTCCATAGCATCATCCATCATGGAAACCTTTAATAGATTCTTTCCTACTGCCATTCCGCGATACTTTGGAATGACTTCAATGGCCCCAAGTTCAATTAGATCCTCCATACTTCCTTCAGACCATCTTTCAAGTGGATCCGGGTATAAATATGTAACATAGCCAACGATCGTATGACGATCTCTTGCAATAATGATTCGACCTTCAGGTAATTTGGCTATTTCAACAAGTGCTTTATGCTGTTGTTCTGGTGCTCTGAATGACACTAAATCCTTATGAAATTCGTATGTTGCTAATTTTTCAGACGGGATTGGTCCTTCTATAATTAAGCTACCATGTTGTGTCTTTAATTCCATCGCATTGTAAGTTTTGTTATGAAGCATTACATCACCGCCAAATATAGTTTACAACTCTATTATACATGAATTTTTAGGAAATAAAGCGTTTTCAATTGTCAAAACGATTAAAACATTTAGTTTTTTAAAAATTGAGAAAAATAACTATCTATACTATAATAGAATTGTAGAATCATACATAAAAGGGGGATAATGTAATGCAATTGGAGGCGCTTCCTGTTATTACGGGTGATTTTAACTTGAAGAACTATGACGAAATGTCAAAGCAGTTTGATTGGACTGAAGTGGAAAAAAACTTTAGCTGGCACTCAAATGGACGTGTAAACATTGCGTACGAGGCAATTGACAAGCATGTATTAACGGCTAGAAAAAATAAGGTTGCCCTATACTACAAAGACTCCTCAAGAGATGAAAAATATACATTTAAAGAAATGATGGAGCAATCCAATAAGGCAGGAAATGTCCTTAAGCAAGTTGCAGATGTGGAAAAAGGGGACAGAGTCTTTGTTTTTATGCCACGTTCCCCAGAATTATATTTCACAGTATTAGGAGCGATTAAACTAGGAGCTATTGTTGGTCCTTTGTTTGAAGCTTTTATGGAAGGTGCGGTAAGAGATCGATTATTAGATAGTGAGGCAAAGGTACTCGTTACAACACCCCAGCTGCTTGAACGTGTTCCATTAAAAGATTTACCTGCTTTGAAACATGTTGTCCTTGTGGGAGAAGATGTTCAAGAAAATGATACAATTGTAGACTTCAATTCTCATATGAGAAATGCAAGTAAAAACCTAGAAATTGAGTGGGTATCTAGAACGGATGGACTAATATTACATTACACTTCTGGATCAACAGGGAAACCAAAAGGTGTCTTACATGTTCATAATGCTATGATTCAGCATTATCAGACAGCCAAATGGGTATTAGATTTGAAGGAAGAGGATGTTTATTGGTGTACCGCTGATCCCGGTTGGGTAACAGGTACTGCATATGGGATTTTTGGACCATGGTTAGTAGGAGCATCAAATGTAATTGTCGGAGGACGCTTTAGTCCAGATGCTTGGTATGACACGATTGCAGAATACGGCGTCACGGTTTGGTACAGTGCACCAACAGCATTTCGTATGCTTATGGGTGCTGGGGACGAAATTGTAAAGAAATATGACCTCCGTTCATTACGCCATATTTTAAGTGTAGGAGAGCCTTTAAACCCCGAAGTAATTCGCTGGGGTATGAAGGTATTTAATTTGCGAATCCATGACACTTGGTGGATGACTGAAACAGGTGCCCAATTAATTTGTAACTACCCATGTATGGAAATCAAACCTGGCTCTATGGGGAAACCAATTCCTGGAGTAAAGGCAGCCATAGTGGACGACAGTGGAAATGAATTACCACCTAATCGTATGGGGAACTTAGCGATAAAAAAAGGATGGCCTTCTATGATGTATACCATCTGGAATAATCAAGAAAAATTCGATTCTTATTTTATGCCAGGTGACTGGTATGTTTCTGGAGATTCTGCCTATATGGATGAAGAAGGGTATTTCTGGTTCCAAGGTCGGGTAGATGACGTTATTATGACCTCTGGTGAACGGGTGGGACCTTTTGAGGTTGAGAGTAAACTAGTTGAACATCCAGCTATTGCAGAAGCAGGTGTCATCGGAAAACCGGATCCAGTCCGTGGTGAAGTGATTAAAGCGTTTGTTGCTTTAAGACAAGGGTTTGAAGCCTCTGATGAGTTGAAAGAGGAGATTCGCAATTTTGTTAAGAAAGGCCTTGCAGCGCATGCCGCTCCACGAGAAATTGAGTTTAAGGATAAGCTTCCAAAGACACGAAGCGGGAAGATAATGAGACGTGTACTAAAAGCGTGGGAGCTTAATTTGCCAACAGGTGACTTATCAACTATGGAAGATTGATAGACTGACCACAATATATGACTAGGGTTTGTCTTTTGATAAAGGTCAACAAAAACAGCCATTGATTTATTTCTAATGGCTGTTTTTGTTGACCTTTACTGTAGTACTTACGAATAATAGAGAGGTACTTTTTCCAATCCTATGCTTGAATTTTTCCCGATCTAACTGCATTAAGACCCCCACTTCAAAACGTTAGAAGATTCAAAGTAAGAACACGATAATAGGAACAAAGATGATGCCACATCGTGCCGGACTCATTTAACAATCAGTAGAGGATGAGGAAAACCTCCACTGATTGAAGTTTCATTTTATTAGGTGTTCAAGAGCTTCAAGCTAGCCAAGATTTGGCTTGTTCTTTTTTATGGAAGGAACTCCACTTTGGCGAATGGCTTCTACTGATTTACTTGGATCAGGTGAGGTATTGTTAGTTCCTCCATCATCAATTGGATCAATGATTTCATCAATAGGATCATCTGAGGAGCCATCATCATTTCCAGATTCATCATCTTCGTTTTCATCCTCGTCTCCAGGTAATTCTGGAAGCTTAGGAAGTTCAGGTAATTCTTCAATTGGCTCTTCTGTAGTCCAATCACCATAAGCTACTGTTTCAGAATTAGGCGATTCATTTCCCGCAATATCTACAGCTGTTACATAGTAGGATGATACTGACGAATCAATGGTAAAGCCATTTTCTTTATTATAGTCATTTAGTGTAATACTAGCTACTTTTTCGTATAGTTCAGTGAAATTACTTGCTCTATAGATTCGGTAGCCAATAATGTCTTTATGCGGATGTGCAGCCCAAGTCAATTTATTTCCCTTAATTACTACTTGAGTCACTTGCGATGGCATTTGTCCGTCGTCTTCTACCGTATCCTTCGTTTCTGGAATGATAATAGAATTCCATCTTGGATCATCTTTTGGAATGAGCTGTGAAAGATCCTCTAATTTGTCTAATCCATTTGCCTCAAGGAAACTTTGCTTTAGCATAATTCCTTCTTTTGTAAACTCCTCTGGTGAGTTTTCAAGCGCCCGGTAAATTTTTTCTCCCACCATGATATACTTACCTAATTCTAAACTATCATCTTCTTCTTTAGGAACAAATTCTGCATTAAATATGTCCGTATCAATAAGTCCTGCTTCTTTACATAGGTCTGAAGGAAGGAGTCCTGATACGGTACAATACGTTCTTCTAACAATTCCGCCTGGCATATTAAATGACTCTTCTGTTTCAATTAACTCTGGTCGAATTTCATAGGCTGCATTCATTAACTGAGCCCATAGCATTTGGTTACGTCTAGAATAAGAGTATCCTTTATAGCTTTTTTCAAGAGATTTAGGAGTATCGTACCCGAGCCATAAGCCAAAAGTTATGTTCGGATTTGATGCGACGAACCAAGCATCTTTGTAATCTTGAGATGTTCCGGTCTTACCTGCCCATTCTGAAGAAAAATTAAGCATTCCAGGTACACCAGCAGCGGTCCCTTTTTTGATAACATCCTTCATCATATCAATCGTTAAATATGCAGTTTGTGGAGAGAACACCTCTACTTCTTCACTCTTATGTTCATAAATAAGCTCTCCATCTTTTGTCTCGATACGTTCAATTAAATAGGCATCAACAAACTTTCCACCATTTGCAAATGTTGCATAAGCATTCGTGTTTTCTTCTACAGTTACACCTTCTGTCATACCTCCTAGAGCCATGGCTGGGATATGAGCATCTACCTTTGCTAATGAGGAGAAGCCCATTTTTTCAAGGTAGGAAACAGGACGTTGATCGATAATCTTCATGTAAGTGATGGCAGCAGGGACATTATAGGACTTAGCTAATGAATGCCTAGCCGATACAAAGCCATGATAGCCTTCTCCGTAGTTTTTTGGACTCCAAATATCTGAACCCGCAGGAATCTCGATCTCTACATCTGCTAAAATCGATCCAGGGTGAGAAGCTCCTAGCTCCATTGCTGGTGCATAAACAAGTAGTGGTTTCATTGTAGAGCCATTCGGTCTTTTAGCTCTTGTTGCATGGTTCAACTGTTCAATTGAGTGATCACGCCCACCAACAAAGCTAATGATTCTACCTGTTTGATTTTCTATCATAACGGCACCGACTTGAACGGGTTCCATCACTTTAACCGTTTCACCAGTCTCCTTGTCCTTTACTTTTTCAGGACGATCACTACCATAATATGCATATTCATTCTTGATTTGTTGCATTTTATCATAGATATCTTTATCAATGGTCGAATAGATTCTATATCCATTTTGACGAAGATTTTTATCAGCTGTACTCATATAGCTAGCAAACAAATCATCATTATTAAGTAAATCCTGATCTTCGTATCCATCCTTTTCTGCTAGTTGAAAGGCTAAGATTTCTTTTGCTCTCATTTCAATCTCAGAAGTTAGCCAAGGATAATTTTCTTGAGGTGATAGTTTCGGTTTTGCGAAGCTGCCAACCAAATCAAAGGCAAGAGCTTGATCGTATTGCGCTTTTGTAATCTTTTTATTTTCTAGCATTCTTGACAATACCGTTTTCATTCGATCTAAACCTGGTGTAATATCCTCTTTTAATTCCCCTCTATTTGTAAAAGGCGTATAACGAGATGGACTCTGTGGTAAACCAGCTATAAACGCAGCTTGTGCCAAGTTTAGGTCTTTAACTTCTATTCCGAATATACCTTTAGCAGCAGTTTTTACACCTGCTATATTTCTACCAGAGCTATTTCGTCCAAAGGTAGCGACGTTTAAATAAGCTTCTAGAATTTCTTCCTTCTTAAAGAATTGTTCAAGTCGTAAAGCAAGTAAAATTTCCTTTGCTTTTCTTTCGAATGAAACTTCATTCGTTAAGATTTGGTTTTTTATTAATTGTTGAGTGAGCGTGCTACCACCAGTCTGTGTAGCAGAGTTCGTTACTTCTTGTAAAAGAGCACGCATAATCGCCTTTGGAACGACCCCTTCATGTTCATAAAAGTATTGATCTTCAGTTGAAATAAGTGCATCTATCAAATAGGGTGATATATCAGCTAACATAATTTCTTCACGGTCTAAGTCAGACCTAAGCTTCCCTAAATAGACGTTATTGGCAAAATATAATTCAGTTGTTTCTTCATAGTTGTAGATGTCTTTTTTCATGCTGTCGTAGCTTCGAATCGGTTCATCCTTAACGAGTGAGGCAAAATATCCGGCTCCAGCTCCACCTGCAAAAGAGAGACCCATTAACCCAATGACAAGAAATACTAATAATAAATTCCAAACCACATTATAGGTTACGCGGGCACTTTTTACGGTATTTCTATGTAGAATAATATCTCGAAAGGTTTGTAGCCTTTCTAATAAATTCGACTTATTTATTTTCATGTACTATTCCCCCTAAAAATCTGATAATATTATATCACATAATAATTCGACTTTTATATACATCTGCAGTGATAATATTGGGAAATTCGACCTTTTCCTACTAAAAATGTATTTTCTTCGGTTTGACATTTACAATATAAATATGGTATTAAATTTTATAAGTGTTCTTTTTATATCAAATAGGAAATAAGCTTTGATTGGAACTTAGTAGTGTGGGTATCCCTGTTATAGAGAGCTGATGGGTGGTGGAAATCAGTACAAATAAACACATGAAATACATCCAGGAGCTTCTTTTGTGAACGTGTTTTAGTAGCAAAAGACGGGATAACCGTTAAATGATCTGAGTGGAAAGTGATAAGCTTTCAACAAGGGTGGTACCGCGAATGATAAACTCGTCCCTTTTTTAGGGAGGAGTTTTTTTGTTTTTTAGGAAACTATAAAAGCTCATCATTTGTAAGATAACTGAGTAATGTGCTTAGTAATCCGGCTTCAGCGGCAAGCCCGCATGAGGTCAAATAACCTGTAATGAAGAAAAGGGAAAGATCTCCGTTTTCTTCATTACAGAACAATTGCTCTGCCTGAAGCTAACCGGGGAGCCCTTAGCCTTTTGTTCTTTTTCTAGTTATAACTTGATAAAAAGGAAAAACTACTTTTATAGAAAGAAGGGATGGAATTTATGGAATTACTAAAGGATCTTGAGTTTAGAGGGTTAATTCATCAAGCAACTGATTTAGATGGATTAGAAAAGCTATTATCAGAGGAGAGCATTAAATTATATTGTGGGTTTGACCCAACGGCTGATAGTCTTCATATTGGAAATTTATTGGCAATTGTTACGCTTCGTCGTTTCCAACTCGCAGGTCATTCCCCGATTGGTCTTGTTGGAGGGGCAACCGGACTAATCGGAGACCCAAGCGGCAAGGCGAACGAACGCACACTTAACTCAAAAGAAGTAGTAGAAGAATTCACTCAAAAAATAAGACAGCAATTATCGAGATTTCTTGATTTTGAACACGATATTAATCCGGCATCCATTTCGAATAACTTTGATTGGATTGGAAAACTTGATGTTATTTCATTCTTACGTGATGTGGGTAAAAGCTTCGGGCTAAACTATATGCTGGCGAAGGACTCTGTTCAGTCTAGACTAGATGCTGGAATTTCGTTTACTGAATTCAGTTATATGATTCTTCAATCCTATGACTTCCTCCAATTATACAAAGACAAAGGGTGCCGCTTGCAAATTGGGGGCAGTGACCAATGGGGAAACATTACAGCGGGACTTGAACTCATCCGTAAGTCAATTGAAGATTCTAAAGCGTTTGGGTTAACAACCCCTCTAGTTACAAAAGCAGATGGAACAAAATTTGGAAAAACTGAATCTGGAACCATTTGGTTAGATCGTGAGAAGGTATCTCCTTACGAATTTTATCAGTTCTGGATAAACACTGATGATAGAGACGTAATTAAGTTCATAAAATACTTTACGTTTTTATCAAAGGAGCAGATTGAAGATATTGAAAAAGATATGCAAGAAGCTCCAGAGAAAAGAACTGCCCAAAAAACCCTAGCAGAGGAAGTAACGAAATTTGTTCACGGAGCAGAGGCTTTATCCCAAGCGATTAAAATATCGGAAGCACTGTTTAGTGGAAACATTTCCGATTTATCAGTAGAAGAAATTAAACAAGGCTTTAAAGATGTACCATCACACGAAGTAGAGAAGAGCGATCAACCAAATCTTGTTGATTTGTTAGTTGAGAGCAAGTTGGTGTCATCTAAGCGACAGGCCAGGGAAGATATTACTAACGGGGCAATTTACATTAACGGGGAACGAATTCAAGACCTTGATTTTACATTGACAGAGCAGGCAAGAATCGAAAATCAATTCACCGTAATTCGTCGCGGGAAGAAGAAGTACTTCTTAATTAAATTTGTATAATCACTTATAAAATGAAGTGAAATTCCATTTGTGTTTCTTCGCTATCTTTATGATGAAAGAAATTATAATTCGAACGAAAATGTTGGTCCAATCTATTTGAAAGTAAAATAAAACCCTCTGCATATGCAGAGGGTTTTAACATTATTAACGAGAATAGAATTCTACGATTAATGATTCGTTAATCTCAGCTGGGAGCTCAGAACGCTCAGGTAAACGAGTGTAAGTTCCTTCTAACTTATCAGCATCAAATGTTAAGTAGTCTGGTACGAAGTTATTTACTTCAACAGATTCTTTAACAGCAGATAGATTACGTGACTTCTCACGTACTGAAATTGTTTGACCAGGCTTCACGCGATATGATGGAATATCAACGCGACCACCGTCAACTACGATGTGACCATGGTTAACTAATTGACGAGCTCCACGACGTGTACGAGCTAAACCTAAACGGTAAACTAGGTTATCTAAACGAGATTCTAATAGAATCATGAAGTTTTCACCGTAGATACCAGTCATTTTACCAGCAGCATCAAAAGTACGACGGAATTGACGCTCATTTACTCCGTACATGTGACGAAGCTTTTGCTTTTCTTGAAGCTGTAAACCGTATTCAGAAATTTTCTTACGTTGGTTTGGACCATGTTGTCCAGGAGCGTAAGGGCGCTTTTCTAATTCTTTACCAGTACCACTTAAAGAGATACCTAATCGACGAGATAATTTCCAACTTGGACCTGTATAACGAGCCATGAATGACTCCTCCTTATGCTTTTTATTAGCATAAAATAAAAACAGATGTAGCATATCAGTAATGCTCATTTTATTTTCTATGTATCCTCGCTCCAGCAGCAGGGAGTTACTCGATACACCACGTTATGAATGGTAGGGATGTCCTTTAAAACCATTTAAACGGGAATAAAATGAAACAAAACAGCGACTACATAGGCTGCAATATTTTACACAAAGGAAATTATATTATTTTATAGCATTGATGTCAAGAAAAAATAAAAAACATAATTTCTATATATAATAAGAGAAGATTCATATGATATAATTATTAGGTATGTGAAGAGAAGCTAAGGAAGAATTGTAGGTGATAAAAATGGAACGTAATCAAATGGAACATCAATCCATAAAAGGTATTTTATTTGATCTTCTAATAAATGACGATACAACAACACGACCTAAGCTTATTACTTCTTTTGTTAAACTACTTCAACGATTCTTCTCTGCCGATATTGTTACCCTCTTCACCCATGTTGATCTAAAAAATCAGTTTATACCTGAATCTTCAACAAATATGCATATTATGACTAATCCAGGGATGTTTGTGATTGAGCAATCATCACCATTATACAATTATTTAGTGAATGGTAAACCATATAAGGATACATGTATTACTCAACACGCGGTCTACCTCCCAATCATACAAGAGAAGGAAATCAGTTATATCGTGTCTCTTCAGTTCTCTTCATTAGACGAGTTAACGATTGAGGATTCCTCTTGGGAATTTGTTGCCGAAGTGTGTGGTAAATTTTTGGAAAAGTCTCACAAGTTGGTAAATCTTTATGAAGATGAGCGTAGATATGAGCAACTATATAGAGTTACTTCTAAATTTCACTCTTCAATGAAAATGGATGATGTCCTAAATGAAGTCATTCAAACATTGAGAGAGGTATACCCTGACTTTACTTATTATTTATTATTATCCCATGACAACAAAAATTTAAATAACCTACCGATAAAAGAATTGCAATATGATGATTCGAATTTAGCTGCCGCACAAGCTTATGTAACAGGGGACCTGCAATTAGAGGATGCACTTAAAGATCGGCGTTCAATTCTATATGCTCCTTTAAAAGGAAAACAAGGTGTATATGGGGTCTTACAGGTAATGGCACCTAATACACTTCTATTCCCAAAACAAGAAATTAACTTTATCATGCTACTAGCTAATACTGCAGGGAGTGCTCTTGAAAATGCTCAACTATATGAGCAATCAAAGCGTGTTATTGTAGACTTGCAGTTGATAAATGAAACATCACATCAGTTAAATTCAAACCTTCGACTTACAGAAGCAATGACATTTATGTCAAAACAAATCGTTAATTCGTTTTTTGCTGATGAGGTAGGATTTATATTATTTGATGAAAAATCTGAAAATAAGTTGCTTCCTGGAAGTACAGGCTTCTTTCTAGATGATAATTCAAAGGAATTCGTAAACTATCTATATAGTAAAATAAATATCGAAAACGAACCTATATTTGTCGGTGATGTATCATTAGATCCTCGTTCATTTCAGCATGAATTTAAGTCTGTAATGGCTGTTCCAATGATTCAAAGTGGGATTTTAAGAGGAATTGCAGTTGTTCTTCATAAGGAACCATACTATTTTTCATTTGAGACCTTTAAATTGTTACAATCATTAATTCATCATTCAACACTTGCTTTTACAAATGCTATGCTTCGCGAAGAACTTGAGAAATTAGTTATAACCGATCACTTGACGAAACTACATTCAAGAAAATACTTAAATGAAAAAATTAGTAAATCTATGGAAACTGATGCTTACGGGACGTTTATATTAATTGATATTGATAATTTTAAACAAGTAAATGATAAGCATGGGCATCAGGTTGGAGATGAAATTTTAAAGCAAGTTGCAAAGG
This sequence comes from Bacillus salitolerans, assembly GCF_042680805.1. NCBI lineage: Bacteria > Bacillati > Bacillota > Bacilli > Caryophanales > Bacillaceae > Bacillus > Bacillus salitolerans. Next base: position 163,938 of record NZ_JBHUEM010000054.1, read on the forward strand.
TAATTATTGAAAATATTCGGGAATTTGATGTAGGTTCACGCTGGGGGGGAGAAGAACTAGCTGTTTATTTACCTCGAGTGGATATTGAAGCTGGAATAGCTATTGCAAAACGTTTAGTTTTAAAGGTGAAAGAAGAAACGTGTCCAAGTATCACGATTTCATGTGGGGTTGGCTATTGGCGAAAAGGACAATCAGATACACCGATTACCTTGTTTAAACGTGCTGATGAAGCCCTCTATGATGCAAAAGAGAATGGCAAGGATCAAGTTAGTGTACAGCCAATTCATTGATATACTGTGTTCATGCATTTGTATTCTTTTCTTAAAATATAAATAGCTAAAAAAGCATTCTAATGTGAATGCTTTTTGTTTTTTTTTGAAAAGAAAGCGTTTTCATTCTGGCGGAAATATCATATTCTAGTAATAGGAGGGGAAGACAATGAAGAAGGAGAAAAAGTTTCAGACGAATGCTATTCATGGAGGATATGATTGTCAGCAATTTGAAGGTAGCTTAACACCTCCATTATTTCAGACTTCCACGTATGTCTTTAATTCTGCTCTTGAAGGAGAACGTAGATTTAGTGGAGAAGAGGATGGAATGATTTACTCTAGATTAGGTAATCCGACCGTCCGGCTTCTTGAGGACCGAATGGCTCTTTTAGAAGGTGGAGCAAAAGGACTTGCGTTTGGTTCAGGAATGGCAGCTGTATCTGCCGTGTTAATGCATCATGTCAAAAAAGATAGTCATATTTTATGCTCAAAGGGAATCTATGGTTGTACGTATGGACTTCTAACGTGGCTAAAAGAAAAATTTAATATATCATTTAACTTATCAAATATGCAGACAAAGGAAGAACTACATGAATCAATAAATGACAAGACTTCTTGTATTTTTATTGAAACACCGATTAACCCAACAATGGAAGTTATTGATTTAACAATGGTTGTTGAAGTGGCTAAGGAACGAGGAATTCCAGTTATTGTTGATAATACTTTTTGCTCACCTTATCTTCAAAGTCCACTCACTATGGGGTGTGATTTCGTTGTTCATAGTGCAACAAAATATATTGGAGGTCATGGAGATGTTGTAGCCGGAATCCTAGTCGGTCAAAATGAAGAAGATATCGTCGCCATTGCTGGAAATGAAAGAAAAGACATTGGAGGAATTATGTCTCCTTTTGATGCTTGGCTACTATTAAGAGGATTAAAGACCTTACATGTAAGAATGGATAGACATTGTGAAAATGCAGAGTTCATTGCTCAAAAGTTACAACAGCATAAAAATATCGAAACAGTTATTTATCCTAGCTTACTGACTGGGGACAAGAAGAGAATCATAGATTCGCAAATGAAAAAGCCAGGTGGTATTATCTCGTTTACTATTAAAGGAGATAAACAAGAAGCACAAACCTTGTTGGATCATTTGCAATTAATAAAAGTAGCCGTAAGTTTAGGAGATACTGAATCCCTTATTCAACACCCCGCTACTATGACTCATGCGGTAGTTCCAGAAAATGAGAGACAAAACATGGGTATTACAGATAACTTAATTCGTCTATCGGTTGGACTGGAGTCTTGGGAGGATATTTGGGAGGATTTAGAACAGGCACTTAATGTTATTTCAACTGATAGAGTGTAGGGAAAACTAAAAACAACCAATCCTTAAAGTGGATTTGGTTGTTTTCGTTTAGTTTCTATGGAATTAGGGTTATTCACCGTAAGTTGTAGTATTGATCAAGGATTGCTACTACTTTATACTCAAAAGTCTAATGCCGTAAATTTTTAATGATTAAATATGCTCTTCTAAAATCTCAACAAACTTTTCTAAGTACTTTTCGTCAATCTCATCGAACCGATCTTTTATTGGGCTGTCTATATCAAGAACTCCTACAACCTCGTTATTTTTAATTATTGGAACAACGATTTCGGATTGTGATGCTGCATCGCAAGCAATGTGACCTGGGAATGCGTGAACATCTGCAATACGCTGAGTAATCCTAGTTTCCGCTGCAGTACCGCAAACACCTTTCCCGAATGGAATTCTTACACATGCTGGTAACCCTTGGAATGGGCCTAATACTAACTCATTACTTCCCTCTGTAAGATAAAAACCTACCCAATTGATATTATCTAGAAATTGATTCAATAATGCAGAAGCGTTAGCTAAATTAGCAATGTTGTTTGGTTCGTCCTCTATTAAAGCTGATAGCTGTTTTAACAATAAGTCATAGTTTTTTTCTTTTGATTGTTGATATTGTTCGACCTTAAACACAAAAATCCCCCTTTTTTCTTGCGTAAATTATTCTAATCATATCAGAATTCGTTGGATTAGGCACGACTTTGTCGATGAAAATATAGAGGATTACACCGAATAAAACAGAATGAGTAGGTAAGAATGGAGTGATACTTAATGAGTTCATCGATCTCTTCAAAGGAAAAGGTTATACACGCAGCAATCTCCCTCTTTAATACAAAGGGCTTTAGTGGAACATCGGTACGGGATATTTCAGACAAAGCAAATGTAAATGTTGCGGTGATTTCATATTATTTTAAGAATAAAAAGGGATTATTAGAATATTTAATTGCCACTTTTTTAGATCAATATATTATTGAGATGGAATCTGTCATTTCCAACGAACACCTTACTACTTCTAAAGAGGTACTTCGGCAGATGATTCATAGAATTTTTTGCTTTCAGTCAGAGAACCGGCATTTGGCACGATTTGTATATCGTGAAATGACACTTGATAATGTGTTAATTCGTGAAGTAATGACAACGTATTTGGCAAAGGAAAAATATTATTTCAAACAAATATTTGAGAAAGGGATACGAAATGGAGAGTTTAGAAGAGTTTCTGTTCCAACAGTTATTGCTCAATTAAAAGGGATGATTACCATGCCTTTTTTACAGCCCCAATACTTAACAGAGGTTTTGCATGTGGTACCTTATGATGATTTTTTCTATAAACAATTTGAGAAAGAGATGGAACGTTGGATGGAGTTTGCTATTTGCTTGCCACCTCATTCTCAAAAGCTTGCATTACACCTATAAAAAGGTAGGTGATTGGAGAAGAACAGTAGAATCTAGCTGCTCAAGTCCTTGCCCTAAATCACTTGCCTGATGCGCATCAGATCCATAAACAAAGGCTATCCCTTCTGCTTTTATAAAGTCCATTACATGTTGTGGGGGATAAGGCTGCTGATAATGTGGTTTGTTTACACCAGCACCATTATAATCTAATTGTAACTTCTGAATGGACATTTCTTTTATAATTGCTCTTATTTCCTGCTCGAAGTTCTTATGGGCGGGATATTTTTGTTGGAATTTATACGCAAGTGTTATGTGGCCAATCCTGTTTGGTTTATAATTTCCTAAATCAGCCTGAATCGACATTTGTAGGGTATGAAAATATTTTTGGTAAATGGCATCTACTGTTTCAAACGTTGCAATCATCTTACCAAAGCTTTCAGCACTATAATCGATACAGTAATAGTTCGTATCCTTTTTGAGAAAATGAACAGAAAGGATACTATCATCCATAAATGGCCCATACGTATTAAGAAAATCCGTTATTTTTTCCTCGTAACCTTCAATATAATCAATTTCAAGCCCTTTGTTTATTTTAATCTCCTTTTGGTAGCGTTTTTGTAGATCAGAAAGTATTGTAAAATACTTTTCAATGTCTTCTAGGTCCATTGCACTATCCTTTGTTGGAGTAGGATCAATAAACCCTCTAGGTAAAGGTGCATGTTCTGTGAATGTCATTTCCTTATAACCTAAATCTATCGCTCTTTCGATATAATCCTCAAACGAATCCTTAGTCCCATGAGGACAGAAAGGTGTATGAATATGTCCGTCGGCTATCATAATGAACCCCTTTCAATCATAACTGTAAAAAATTTTAAAAATTAGGTCAAAAATTGTCGTTTACATGGTATCATAAAGTCATTGAATTTTCATTTAATGACGTACAAATAAATAATACTATCTTTTTAAAATAAATAAAGATGGTGAACGTGGTAAAGAAAGGGGCTTTTTATGGAATTCATCATCGGGATTATACTTGTAATAGTTGCGGTTATTATATATGGGATGCTTTCTAGGAAAAAAATATATAAAGAGGTTGATCGGCTAGAATCGTGGAAAATTGAAATCATGAATAGGCCCGTAACAGATGAAATGGCAATGGTTAAAAGCTTAAACATGACTGGTCAAACAGAGGAACTATTTGAAAGGTGGCGAAAGCAATGGGACGAAATCGTCACGACAGAACTTCCGAATGTAGAAGAAGCCCTTTTTGATATAGAGGAGTGCGCGGATAAATTCCAATTTAGAAAATCAAGAGCACTAGTGAAACAATTACATGATCGTTTACAAGGTATTGAGGATACGATCCAAACGATTCTTCAAGAATTAAAAGATCTTGTTGGAAGTGAAGAAAAAAATCGAACAGAAATAGAAGAATTAAAGCAAGAGTATCGGGAAGTAAAGCGTGCTTTATTAGCACATAGCAATTCGTTTGGCAGAGCTGAAGGTAAAATGGAAAAGCTTTTGGACGAAACAATGATTATTTTCAAAGAGTTTGATGAAGCAATGAGTTTAGGAAATATTATGTCTGCTAGAGAAATGGTACTCGCAATTTCTGGCCAACTAAAACTCGTGCAACAGCTAATTGAGGAAGTCCCACAGCTTTTAAAGGAATGTCAAGTACATATTCCAAACCAACTTGATGAGCTTGTCGTTGGCATTAAAGAAATGAAGGATGAAGGGTTTATCCTATCGCATCTACTTCTAGATAAGGAAACTACAATCATTCGGGATCAATTGCTAGACTTTTTAACTCTGATAGAGAATGCTAATATCGACCCAGTAAAACAGGGAATTGCTGATATTAAGGAAAAAATAGAGTCCATATATGAAAGCCTTGAGAAAGAAGCTCTTTCTAAACACTTTGTTCTTAAAGAGAGAAATATTGTTCATGAAGACTTGGATGTACTATTTGAAGAAACAAAAAAGACAAAAGAAGAAACTGAACAAGTTCAGTTAAGCTATCAAATATCAAAGACTGACCTTGAAACTCAAACTGACATTGAAAAACAAATTAATGAGTTAATAAAAAGACTTTCTGCGGTTCAATCCTCTGTTGAAGAAAAGGATATGGCCTACTCATTAATTAGGATTGAGCTTGAGGATATTAAATATCAGATTGAATCATTAAAGTATTCTCATCAAGAGTTCTCTAATATGCTTCAAACCTTAAGAAAAGATGAAGTTCATGCTAAGGAACAATTAGAAGAAATGAGAAAGATGATTCTAGAGGCAAAGCGTCTTGTTCAAAAAAGTAACTTACCGGGTTTACCTCAAACATACTTATCTAAAATTCAAGAGTGTAATCAGAATGTAAAGATGGTAGCGGAAAAGTTAGAAGAAAAGCCCCTTCATATACCTGGTTTAAATGAAATGCTTGAACAAGCCTTTCATGTAGTGAAAAAGCTTACCGTTCAAACAGAAGAAATGGTTGAGCAGGCTTACTTAGTGGAGCAAGTCATTCAGTATGGAAATCGATACCGAGGAAAGTATTATCAATTGGCGGAGCAGTTAGATGAAGCAGAATCTTCTTTCCGTAATTATGAATATTCGCTTGCTTTAGAGCAAGCAGCTACTGCCCTTGAAAAAATTGAGCCAGGAGCACTTAAAAAAATTCAATATAGGTTAGATTCAACTAACTCTTAAAAATACCCTATGGGTATTTTTTGCTTTTTAGTCGAGATTTGAATCGTTCTCGATGGGACTTAATCGTAAATACTTGAGCAAACTATTGTAAAATGGCGTAAATACAGTTCTTTCGAATTAGAGAAAATTGTGTTAACATTGTTAGTTGCAAACCTGAAGTCATAGGGGGGAACCGTGTCTGTGATTTACTTAGACAATAGTGCAACGACTAAGCCCTACAAAGAAGTGCTGGATGTTTTTACGAAAGTGGCAAGCCATTATTTTGGAAATCCATCGTCAGTAAATGCACTTGGTAGTGAAGCTGAAAAGTTGTTGAATCAATCAAGAGAAGTAATTAGTAAATTATTAAACATACATCCAAGTGAAATTGTTTTTACATCAGGAGGAACAGAAGGGAACAATATTGCTGTAAAAGGAACAGCACTTAAATATAGATCAAGAGGAAAGCACATTATTACAACTACAGTTGAACATGCATCTATTTATGAAGGGTATAAACAGCTTGAGCAGCTTGGGTTCGAGATTACCTTTTTACCTGTAAATGAGAGGGGCCGTATTTCTATTGATCAAGTACAACGAGCAATAAGAAAAGACACAATATTAGTTTCAGTCATTCATGTAAATAATGAAGTAGGAAGCATACAACCGATCACTGAAATCGGTGAAATGCTAAAGAAGTATCCTCACGTCCTATTTCACGTGGACCACGTACAAGGAATTGGGAAAGTTCCGTTAGATTTTAAACGTTCAAATGTTGATTTATGTACGGTATCAGGTCATAAATTTCATTCTGTTAAAGGGACAGGGTTTTTATACGTTAGAAAGGGTATCAAGCTTGAGCCATTGTTTACAGGAGGATCACAGGAAAACTCGCTTAGAGCGGGTACCGAAAATGTATCTGGTATCGTTGCAATGACGAAAGCATTACGAATGACGATGGATCATCAGCAAAATAAAATAGCTCATTTAACACATTTAAAGAATCTGCTTTTTCAATTTGTTGAAAAAACAGAACAAACAGTGTTGAATACCCCAAAAGAATGGTCCGCACCTCATATTATTAATTTTTCAATTCCTGGTGCAAAACCAGAAGTGATTGTACATGCCCTTGAAGAACACCAAATTTATGTTTCGACAAAATCGGCATGCTCGTCAAAGCAAACAAGTGCAAGTCGTATTTTATTGGAAATGGGTAAAGACGAGAGAGTAGCAGAAAGTGCAATACGAATCAGTTTTTCTGCTGAGACTACAATAGAAGAAGTAAAAAAATGTATGGCTGTTATAGAAGATATACTCCAACAAAATAAAGTGATAATGAGGTAATTGTATGCAGTATGATCAAATATTAATTCGCTATGGTGAGATTACAACAAAAGGAAAAAATCGTTTGAAGTTTGTTGATGTTCTAAAAGAGAATATTCAGCACAAGCTTAAGGACTTTCCAAACATCAAGATAGAACGAACACGAGACCGAATGTATATTAAATTAAATGGAGAAGATCATCAAGAAATTATGAATAGACTTGAAACAGTGTTTGGTATCTATTCATATAGTCTAGCACTTCGAACCGAGTTAGATCTTGAAGAAATTAAAAAAGGAGCACTTTATGCTTTTAACGAAGCAAAAGATCAAATTCAAACGTTTAAGGTAAATGTAAAAAGGTCGTATAAACAATTTCCGTTAGATACGTATCAATTAAATTATGAAATAGGAAGTCATATATTAACGAACAGTGAAGGAATAACAGTTGATGTGCATAACCCCGATCTTGAAGTAAGAGTGGAAGTTAGGAATAATGGAGTGTTTATCTCTTGCTATAATCGTTTAGGTGCGGGAGGAATGCCTGTAGGTTCTAGTGGAAAAGCACTACTATTATTATCTGGAGGAATCGATAGTCCGGTTGCCGGGTATTTAACGATGAAAAGAGGTTTAGCCGTAGAAGCCATCCATTTTCATAGTCCGCCTTACACGAGTGAACGTGCCAAGCAAAAGGTTCTGGATTTAGCTGAAAAGTTAACCAACTATTGTAAAAAAATCCATGTTCATATTGTTCCATTTACAGAGATTCAAACGACGATTCATAAAGAAATTCCAAGTAATTATTCCATGACAATTATGAGAAGAATGATGCTTCGAATTGCAGAAAAAATTGCTGAAAAGCATGAAATCTTAGCTTTAGCAACTGGTGAAAGCCTAGGCCAGGTTGCAAGCCAAACCCTTTATAGTATGAATACCATCAATGAAGTGACGAATATGCCTATTATAAGACCTGTTATTACAATGGATAAATTAGAGATTGTAGATATCGCTCATAAAATTGATACGTATGAAATTTCGATTAGACCTTATGAAGATTGTTGTACCATTTTTACCCCAGCGGCTCCAGCAACAAGACCAAAACGAGATAAGGCTAATCGTTTCGAAGAGTCGTTTGACTTTTCTAGGTTGATTGATGAAGCCGTTGAAAAGACGGAGGTTATTAGAATTCCAGCTAGAAAGAAGGCTGGAGAAGCAATGAGTGATTTATTTTAGTATGTTAGAATTCCCTTATACTACTAACAATTACCAATGATTTAATGAATGAAGCCGTGTGTTTTATCACACTCTATTATCACAAGGAGGTGATACACATGGCAAACAACAACAGCAATAACTCAAACCAACTTCTTGTTCAAGGAGCTCAACAAGCACTTGACCAAATGAAGTATGAAATTGCTAACGAATTTGGTGTAAACCTTGGTGCAGACACAACTTCTCGTGCTAACGGTTCAGTAGGAGGAGAAATCACTAAGCGCTTAGTTCAAATGGCTGAACAACAACTTGGTGGTAGAATTCAATAACAATTCCATATTATGGCTACAAGGGTGAGGATATCCTCACCCTTTTCTGTATCTATCATTTTTCTGTATTTTCTGTGCATCATAATGGATTAAATATTCATAATTGTCATTCTATTTGCTATAATTTAGATATACAAGCAAAGGGGGGGACATGATGAATAGAGAAGAGCTACTAGCACCTGAAATTTATAATATTGTACAGGAAGTTGAGCGATACGCCTCTAATGAAAGAAAGATTGCCCTTAAATGGGAGAATGAAGAAGGCTATATGAAAGAAATTACATACTTGCAATTGATGAAACGCGTGAACCAGTACGGTAATGCTTTACTTCATTCCGGTCTTCAAAAGGAAGATAAGGTTTTAGTGATCATTCCAAGGATAATTGAAGCGTATCAAGTATATTTAGCAGCCTTAAAATGTGGCATAGTCGTAATACCTAGTTCTGAAATGCTCCGTAAAAAAGATATTGAATATCGGCTGCAGCACGGCGAAGTAAAGGCAGTGATTTGCTATAAAACCTTTACCAATCAATTTAAGGATATAAACACGGATTACCTGCAGCTTTTTTCAGTAGGAGGAGATGCGAATGGTTGGAATAACTTGGATCTGATGGCTGATAGTGAAGCTGAACAACTGAAAACCGCCACTACAACAAGTGGTGATATGGCGTTTCTTTCCTATACATCTGGTACAACTGGAAATCCAAAAGGAGTTGTTCATACTCATGGGTGGGGATATGCACATCTTCGAACGTCAGCTACCAATTGGTTAGATATACATGAGGATGATACTGTATGGGCGACAGCAGGACCTGGATGGCAAAAGTGGATATGGAGTCCTTTCTTAGCGACACTTGGATCAGGTGCAACAGGATTTATATATTACGGCAAATTTGATCCAAATAAATATTTATCACTACTTCAGTCTTATCATGTGAATGTACTTTGTTGTACCCCAACTGAATATCGGTTAATGGCCAAGGTAAACGATCTCAGTCAATATGATCTACCGAGGTTACATAGTGCCGTTTCTGCTGGTGAGCCACTTAACCGAGAAGTAATCGACACATTTCGAAAATACTTCGGGATAGACGTTCGAGATGGATATGGACAAACGGAAAATACATTGTTAGTTGGTGTCCTTAAAGGGATGGAAATTAAACCAGGCTCAATGGGTAAACCAACACCAGGAAATAGAGTCACCATCATTAACGAAGATGGTGAGCCTGTCAAACCTGGTGAGACAGGTGATATAGCTGTTCATATAGAGACCCCTGCTCTCTTTAAGCACTATTATAAAGACCCTGAACGTACAGCAAGGCAATATAGAGGAGAGTATTATTTGACCGGTGATAAAGCAAGGCTCGACGAAGATGGATATTTCTGGTTTGAGGGAAGAGGAGATGATATTATCATCAGCTCAGGCTATACAATAGGACCATTTGAAGTGGAAGATGCATTAGTAAAGCATCCATATGTTAAGGAATGTGCGGTTGTTGCGAGTCCAGATGAAACAAGAGGGCATGTTGTAAAGGCGTTTGTTGTATTACGTGATAATGTGACTGAAGAAGGAGAAGTCTTAGTGAAAGAGCTACAAGAACACGTTAAAGAACTTACGGCTCCGTACAAATATCCGAGGAAAGTAGAATTTGTTTCAGAGCTACCAAAAACAACATCTGGGAAAATTAGAAGAATCGAGCTAAGACAATTAGAGGATAAACTAAATGTAAAGCAGTAAAGACTTGAAATGGTGGACAATGTAATCGTTATATTGAATTTCATAATATTCTACGTATTTTTTTGCGAGAAGTTTAATAGAATGTAAAAAAGTAGCCGTTTTGGCTACTTTTTCTTTTATAAAAATGTCCTTTTGACCTTTTCCCAAAAGGAGTTGTCCTTTAGTTTTACGGTTTTGATTCGTTTATCGGTTAACTGAATGACAATTTGTTCAACGTGTTGAATACTAACAGCCTCATTATCCATTCCTATAATCGGATAATCATTTCCGTCCTGTACAACTTTAAGTGTCAATGTTCGAGACGAGCTTAAGATGAACGAAGAGCCTAAAGTTCGATACTTATTGTTATTTAACGATGCAAGCTCACTGACCTGCATACAAGGAAGCATCGGGTCCACTACCGATCCGTTTACTGATTTATTGTAGGCAGTACTTCCTGTCGGTGTAGCGACAATCATACCATCTCCTCTAAAAGTTTCGAAATGCAGATCATCAATATACACATCCATTACAAAGGTTTTAATAATAGCGGACCTGACTGACAGTTCATTTAGGCAGTAGAAGGATGTAGTATTATCAATCATTGCAGATAACACAGGATATCTTCTTACCTCTATTTTCTCAAGAGTCATTGCTTCAATCATATGATGTTTATCTTCTATGTGAAAATCACAGTATAGACTTGGGGAAGAAAGTGTTGAAATACCAGCATATAAGCAATCCTCTCTAAAACCGGTCTTTCGAACTGCTTGAAGGAAGGAACCATCGCCTCCAATACTTATTATTATATTGGCCTCCTTCTGGTCTGAGATAACATTAAAACCATTTTTTCCTGCTAGTTCGTAAAGCTCATCAATATGTGATTGTAGGTTTGGGTCCTTTTTATAAAAAAAATAAATATTGCGCCTGTTTGGCATGCGTATTCCTCCCGAATTATAGAGTAACTTCCTAAACATGTTAAATATGTAACAAAATAATAGAAAATTTTTCTAGAATATTATATTGTTTATAGTGTATCAAAATTGTAGCGGGTATAAAACTAGTCATATGTTTGGCTTAAGGAGGAATTTTTATGAATAGTAAACGTTGGATAGCCCTTGGGGTTGCACTAGGGTTATTTATATTTTCTGCCGTTTTTAACTTAGTAACTTCGTTAGCATTTGGTGACTTTGGTGGTTTTTCGGAAAACTGGCTTGCGACGGACCAAGAATTTGTTGAGACTGTTTTAGAAGAAGGAACCGATTTCGAAAAAATTGTCGTCCTTGACGTAAATGGAACGATTATGGATTCGGGCGATGTCACTTCGCTCTTTGCAAGTGCAACTTATAACCACCGTGCATTTTTAAGGATGTTAGATCAAGCTGCCGAGGATGAAATGGTGGAAGGAATTGTGATCCGTGTTAATTCACCAGGCGGTGGAGTGGTTGAAAGCGCGGAAATTCATGATCGGATTATTGAAATAAAAGAACAAACAAATAAGCCTATCTATATTTCTATGGGGAGTATGGCTGCATCTGGTGGCTATTATATTGCAGCTCCCGCTACCAAAATATATGCAAGTCCAGAAACCTTAACAGGTTCACTAGGAGTCATTTTTCAAAGTATCAACTATAGTGGGCTTGCAGAAAAGTATGGTGTTAAGTGGGAAACTGTGAAAAGCGGGCAGTATAAAGATATTATGAGTCCCTCTAGGGAAATGACGGAAGAGGAAAGACAAATATTACAGAAAATGATCAATAATGCTTATGATGGTTTTGTTAAGGTCATATCTGAGGGGAGAAATATCCCTGAACAAACTGTTCGTCAAATTGCAGATGGACGTATTTATGATGGAAGACAAGCAAAAGATTTAAACCTTGTGGACGAATTCGGATATTGGGATGATGCAGTTGCGGGAATGAAGAATGAATATAAACTTGGTGATGTATCCGTTGTTCAGTACGAGGCTGGGTATGGACTTCCGTCTTTTCTCTCGATGGGAGCTCAAAAGCTTTTTTCTGGTGACCAAGAACTAATCGGTCTAACGAAATTACTTAGTCAGCCTAATGCTCCAAGGCCGATGTATATGTATCAGGAATAGGAGGTGTAGTCATGGATATGGATCAAACAATAACAGGAACGGACCATTCAAATGAGCATCTTGAAGTAACACATCCAACTAAGGAACCCGTGATTTACTATGCAGGGTTTTGGATTCGATTTTGGGCGTTTTTGATTGATGCTCTCGTTGTATCAAGCATAAACCAAATCATCGTCTATCCACTATTTAAAATCTTTGACTTACCTTTAACGAAAGAATCTATGTTTGCGCCAATTGCTATCACGACCACCATCACACTGTATCTCTATTTTGTATTGATGACTAAATTATACCGTCAAACCCTAGGAAAGATGGTATTCGGGTTAAGAGTGATTGATTTGAGAAATCACGATTCTCTTAGCTGGTCCACTACTATTTTTAGAGAGGTAATTGGGAAATTTATTTCGAAAACCTTGTTTTTCATAGGGTATATTGTAGTAGCATTTTCACCAAGAAATCAAGGAATTCACGACATGTTCTCAGATACGAGCGTTATTCTCGAAAGATATAGTCGTTATCCCGTTCCAACTGGCGCTAAAACCCCCACTTCAAAACTTTAGATGAATCGAGAAGTTTAAGTGGGGGATAAGCGCCAGTAAGAACCCGATAATATGAAAACAGACTAAGATCGCCACATCCTGTGGCAACGTCTGTGTGACCCACAGTGTGGGCCGGGGCTAACAATCAGTGGGGGATGAGGAACCCCCCCACTGGTTGTTAGTTTCACTTTATAATAAATAAACCTATCCTGCAGACGCCGGATAGGTTTATTTATTATAAAAAGGGTGATACTGATACGGTGAAGAGGTGAGGTATATGGTATGGATATGGATTGTGTTCGGCTTTTTTTTATTTTTTACACTACTTTTTCTATCTAAACTTCATATAAAAATTGATTATTTTCATACCCAGGATAATGACAATATGTCTATTATGGTACGGCTATGGTTTATTCGATATACCTTTAATATCCCCCTTGTAAAAATAGATAAGGAATCAAACAGTTTAGTCCTAAAGCGAGATTCATATGCTGGTACAGTCAAAGAAAAGAAGCAAGAAACAGAGCAAAAGGTAACACCAACTGAGTTTATAAACCTTATGAAAAATACACAGGAACTCCTTCAACATGTTGTAGAGTTTCATTCAATAGTTAAAAAGTTTTTAAACAAGATTACCATTCAAAAGCTAGAATGGCATTCAAATATTGGAGCTGGTGATGCCGCTTTAACAGGTACACTTGTTGGAGCTGGCTGGTCAATTAAAGGTTGTATTATAGGGATTTTAAGTCAGTACATGAAATTAAAAGCAGTGCCAAATATAACGATTACTCCGTTTTTTCAACAAATGTTTTCTCATACAAAGCTAACATGTATTTTTTCATTTCGAATCGGGAATGCTATTCTAGCAGGTTTAAGAGTCGTCAAATTTTGGAAAGGAGGATTCCCTTCGTTTAAGTCAAACACTCCTTCTTTCATCAAGTCAGAGGATAATGAGAAATCAATCGTTTAAGGAGGAATAATCATATGTCTGATCATCCAATTCAAGGATTAATGACAACTGCAATGGAAAGCTTAAAGCAAATGATTGACGTAAATACGATCATAGGTGATCCAGTGGAGACACCTGATGGAAGTGTTATTTTAACAGTTTCTAAGGTTGGATTTGGATTTGCAGCAGGTGGTAGTGAGTTTTCAGTCGAATCAGGTGGGAAACAAAGTAGCGGTGATGGACAAGGACAAGATAAGTCGCAGCAAAAACTCCCATTCGGTGGAGGTAGTGGGGGCGGAGTATCGATTACACCAATTGCTTTTCTTATTGTAAATGCGAATGGAGTTAAAATGCTTCATTTAGACGAAAGCACACACCTTTACGAAAAAATCTTAGAGGTTGCACCACAAGCAGTTGAGAAAATCCAGCAAATGTTTAGTAAAAACGATAACAATCAAAATAAACAAAACCAAAATAATCAAACTCAAAATAATCAAAATGGCAATGGTGGACAAGGATACTACGAGAAAAAGCAAAACTTAGACTTCTAAACGATAAGTTAGCCACTTGGTTAACTTATTTATTTTGATCAATAGGAATCATTTCTCCCAAAAGACATGATAAATGATGTTGAAAAACAACAGTTATTAACAAACTGACAACAAAGATAAAAACCTAATGTTTACAAGTTTCAAAAGTTATTTGAATTGCAATTCATACTCATTATGAGTATGATTGGAGTGAATATTTTTAATTGGGAGGAATCGGTAATGGCATCTATTACATTTAAGGGTAATCCAATCACATTGTTAGGAAACGAAGTGAAAGTTGGTGACAATGCCCCTAACTTTACAGTACTAGCAAATGATTTAACGCCGGTTACACTTGCGGACTCAAAAGGCTCAGTACGTTTACTTGTTTCAACTCCTTCTCTAGATACAGGTGTTTGTGATGCACAAACTCGTCGCTTTAACGAAGAAGCAGCAAAATTAGATAATGTAAAGGCTTTGACTGTTAGTGTTGACCTTCCATTTGCCCAAAAACGTTGGTGCGGAGCTAACGGAATTGAAAATGTTCAAACAGTATCAGACCACCGAGACCTTTCATTTGGAGAAGCATACGGGGTACATATGAAAGAATTGCGTTTATTAGCACGTGCTGTATTTATCGTAGATAGTGATGATAAAGTAACTTATGTAGAATATGTAAGTGAAGGTACTGATCATCCAAACTATGAAGCAGCACTAGAAGCGGTAAAAGCTGCAAAGTAATGATAAGTAAAGAAAACGCCTCGAGCCAATGAGGCGTTTTTTAGCTATATAGGCTAGATAAAAAGCAATACCTATTTTCTCTAGCCCAGAAACTAGATACATAACTCACTAGAATAAAGTCCGATCGAAGGGAGAGTTTTTGAAATGGAACAGAACAATATTGAAAAATGGTTTAATATCATAGATCATACATCTATAATACTGCAACAAGAGCTGCACGTAAGTTATTTAGAGGCTGTGGCTCTAACAGGTGATAATGTATTTGAAGGTGCTATTTTGCAGGAAGAATTAACACCAAATGAGATCATTACGAAGAAACTACAAAAAGAATATAACAGTCTACATATCGAGCGTTTTTCAAAGGAAGAAATACGAAAAGGCTACCAATTGGCAATCCTAAAGGGGATGAAAGATTCAACACAATCTCATCACCAAATGACCCCTGATGCGGTTGCCTTATTTGTTAGTTTTTTAGTTAACAAATTAACGAAAAATTTAGAAGAGCTTACAATTTTAGACCCAGCAGCTGGAACAGGAAACCTGTTAACTGCAGTTTTAAATCAATTAACGCAAAAGGATGTTAAAAGTTTAGGAATTGAGATTGATGATCTTCTAGTAAAGCTCGGATTTATCAATGCAAATCTACAAGAGCATCCAACAGAATTCTTCAACCAAGATGCCCTGCAGGATTTATTTATTGACCCTGTTGACATCACAATTTGTGACTTACCTGTTGGGTATTATCCAAATGACTTAGGGGCTGAAAAATTCGAATTGAGAAATACAAATGGACACTCACTTGCTCACCACTTATTTATTGAGCAGAGCTTTCGATATACAAAAGAAGGTGGAACGCTCTTATTTGTTGTACCAAATAAGCTTTTCGAAGGAGAGCATGCTAGTCAGTTACATGGGTTTATTAAGGAACATGGCGTTATTCTTGGATTACTTCAATTGCCACTTTCGATGTTTAAAAGTGAGGATCATGCAAAGAGCATTTTTATGCTTCGAAAGAAAGGTTTTGATGTGACTCCACCTAAACAAGCTCTTTTAGCAAACCTACCTTCATTTTCAAATAAGAATGCCATGCAGGGAATGATTGGAAGAATTGAGCAATGGTTTAATACTCAATACCATGTTAGTTCAGAGTAATATGGCTTACCTGTGTTTAAATGTCTATTATTAAGAAAATCATAATAGGGTAGCGAGCACTGTTTATACATAGTAACTGGTTAAAAAGGTGTTTGCCGTATTGAGTAAAAAGGAGCTGTCTTTCATGTCGAAAATTATGGCTATAAACGCAGGAAGTTCATCCCTTAAGTTTCAGTTGTTTGATATGCCAAGTGAATCAGTCGTAACAAAAGGATTAGTAGAAAGAATTGGATTATCCGAAAGTATATTTACTATATCGGTAAAAGGTGAAAAACATAAGGAAATAACTGATATCCCTAATCATGCTGTTGCGGTCGAACTTCTTCTTACAAAGCTTACAGGACTAAAAATAATTGCAAGTCTTGATGAAATTGACGGAATTGGTCATCGCGTTGTCCATGGCGGCGAGGCATTTAGTGATAGTGTGAAAATAACCGATCAAATACTTGCAGAAATTGAAGAGCTTTCTGAACTAGCTCCCCTTCATAATCCTGCCAATGTAACCGGTATTAAGGCGTTTCAAAAGGTTCTTCCTCATGTATCTGCAGTTGCTGTTTTTGATACTGCTTTTCATCAAACAATGCCGGAAAAGTCATTTTTATACAGTTTGCCGTACGAGTACTATGAAAAGTTCGGAATTCGAAAATATGGATTCCATGGTACTAGTCATAAATATGTTTCACAAAGAGCAGCTGAGATGCTTGGGCGTCCAGTTGAACAGCTTCGATTAATTTCTTGCCACCTTGGTAATGGAGCTAGTATTGCCGCCATTGAAGGAGGCAAATCTATTGATACTTCTATGGGATTCACCCCTTTAGCAGGTGTAGCAATGGGAACACGTTCGGGGAACATCGATCCTGCATTAATCCCGTTTATTATGGAAAAGACCGGAAAAAATGCGGATGAAGTATTAGATATTTTGAATAAGAAAAGTGGTATATTAGGTGTTTCCGGTTTCTCGAGTGATCTTCGAGATATTGAACAAGCAGCTGAAACTGGAAATGAAAGAGCTGAGCTAGCGTTAGAAGTGTTTGCAAGTAGAATTCATAAGTATATAGGATCTTATGCAACTAGAATGTCTGGGGTAGATGCAATAATCTTTACTGCAGGTATAGGAGAAAATAGTGATGTTATTAGAGCACGGGTGCTAAATGGTTTAGAGTTTATGGGTGTGTATTGGGATCCAATGTTAAATAAGGTAAGGGGAGAAGAGGCTTTTATTAATTATCCACACTCTCCAGTTAAAGTATTGGTCATTCCGACCAATGAAGAGGTAATGATAGCCCGCGATGTCATAAGGCTATCAGAAATCTCATAAAGGGTCCATATCATGGACCCTTTTCTTTATAAGTTAAGAAAGTTTCTAATGTTTAGTTTATCCAATATTACGGCTAAATCCAGCACCAGCGTCCAGCCAAGATGAAAAAGGCGACGATTTTTGCCATTTCATCCTACTCGAGGAAAAATAACCTGTCATGAATAAAAGGGAAAACCACCCTTTTTTTCATGCCAGAACATTTGCTTTCCTTAGGCAAAACGGGGCGCCCTGAGCCTTTTGTTCGCCTTTACTTGTCTATAATGGGCCTGCCAAGTTTTTCTATAAAGTATATGATATAATGATGTCAACTTCATTTATCCTAAGGAGGCTCTTTATGGCATTATCAGAGAGAGAGCAAGACGTTTACAAAAAGATAAAGGACTGGGAACGTCAATTGCATGAATATGATGCATCAGACTTTGAAAAAACATATGATAAGTTAATTGAACGATCATTTAACAGACTCTCTCCAACAGCTCAGGAGAAGTTTTATTCATTGTTAGATAATTGGTTGTTTCATTTGCATGCCCTTCTTCAAGGATCTCAATTTCAAATTGAGGCAAGACAACGAATAATAAATACAGCTAGATTACAATATCCTCATATACATGATATTACGGATTTAAGATCGTTACCGATTGAGCAGCTCGTTTATATTGCCGAACAAGAAATAGCAAAACATCGACTCTACTCATTCGCTCAAGGAGGACTAACAGGGACGGGTGGTATTCTACTGCTTTCTGCAGATATACCTTTAATGACAATCATTAACTTGCGTATTGTCCAGCTTTTGTCCCTTATATACGGCTATGAAGTGAACGCACCTTATGAAATGATGACTTCTTTAAAGGTTTTTCATGCGTCAACTCTTCCTAAAAGACTTCAAAGAGTGGGATGGAATAATTTAATACAAGAACTGGAGGAGGATGTGGAGTCGTCTTTTTGGTATGGAGGTAATGATCAACTGACGGATGAAACATGGATTGATTTACCCCTAAAGCAGATGCTAAAGGCTACCTTTATCCTTATGTTCCGGAGAAAACTATATCAAGGAATTCCGTTAATTGGTGTAGGTATTGGCGCTGGAATGAATTATAGTTTAACAAGGCAAGTTACTCAGTTTGCTCACCATTATTATCAGCTACGATATTTATCAGAGAGGGAAGATTGGGAATGAGTGTAAGTGAACATAAAAAAGTAGCACCAAAATCAGTGATATGTAAAATCATTACTGTAAGTGACACACGTTCAATAGATACAGATAAAAGTGGAAGGTTAATCTATCAGTTGATGGAGAAGCATGGTCATACCATCTTAGATTATGTAATCGTGAAGGATGAAATGGAATTCATTCATATAGAAATTGCGAAAGCCTGTGAAAATCCTGACATTGATGTAGTCCTAATAAATGGTGGGACAGGAATAGCAAAAAGAGACGTAACGATTGAAACCGTTCTGCGAATAATTGAAAAGGAAATAGTTGGATTTGGCGAATTGTTCCGAATGCTTAGTTATACTGAAGATATTGGCTCAGCCGCTATTTTATCTAGAGCAATTGCAGGAGTATATCGTGATACAGCAATTTTTTCAATGCCTGGCTCAAGTGGTGCAGTAAGGCTGGCAATGGAAAAACTAATCCTTCCTGAATTACATCATGTAGTTCATGAATTAAAAAAGTAAGAGGTAAATAAACCCTCTTACTTTATTGAATATTAAAATGTTTTGTATCATCTAAAAACAGCTCAGAAACTGGAACAATTTCAATATGTTTTTCTTCAAATTCATTCATAGATAGGACAATTCCGGTATAACAAATTTTCCCATTAACTCCAACATGTCCAATCGCAATTCCTTCTCCATTCTGTTCTGTGATTTTTGCTAACTTCCTCATTTGTCTGGATACGTGAGTCACTGTAGATACATCATCTAGAAATACGTCTCTTATGAGTACAGGTACTCCGAGCTCCTTTGCAAGTTTAGGGAATTTCGATTTGGGACTAGTCCCACTATCCACAATATATAAGTTTCTTTCTTTTGCAACCTCAACAATTGCTCTCACAAGTTCTTCATCCTCAACAGCTAATGATCCCATATGGTTATTTAGTCCCACGGCATATGGAACACTTTCCAAAGCTTCCTCTACACGTTTTTTTACTTCGTTTGGGGTCAAGTCAACGGTAATGGGGTTAGGGCCTAACCATGATCGTTTTCCTTTCTTTGGTTGCATTGGCAAGTGGACGATTACTTCAAGCCCCCTTTTATGAGCTAGCTCAGCATGTTCTTTGGATTTCTTTGTAAAGGGCATAACTGCTGCCGTTATTGGAATTTCGCCATCAAGAAAATCCATGACTCCACCAGCACCACCACCAAAATCATCAATAATGATGGCGGATTTCAACTCAGTCGTTTTACCTTGGACAATATCGGTTGGAAGCGCAAAAAGGATGAAAATAGAAAGTAATACCAGTTTACATGTCTTCATGGGCATTCTCCCCTTTTAATGTATAGATAGTCTTAATATGAGGGAAGGTATTCTATCTTATTCTATACCTTATGATAAAAATTCATTAGCATGAAGTCTTCAAAGTATGGACATTTAATAATAAAAACTCTGTTAAAAAAAACAAAGCAATGACGGAATCCTAAGGATTTTTTCATTGCTTCGTTTCACTAAAAATGTACTTTATCTGTTACAGTTTGGTTAAGTCTGTACCAAAGCCACAAGTCATTAATCATTGAGGCAAGTTCGGAAATTTCAGAGTTTAATTCACATGAACGATTGAAATCATTTTCCTCTCCTAGTTCAGACTGTTTTTGGTTAATTTTCGTTTCGATTTCGGCTATACGATCTGGGATTCGTCCCCTTATTTTTTCCCATGTCACTAGTATGGATTGTTGCTCTTCATCTGTATATTCTTCCCATTCTTTTTTTAAATCAGGCAACTGAATACCAAGCCTTTTATCTAAAACAAAAAATAGATTCATTATAATTCCCCCATCATTCCAATATCTTTATTGTACACAAATTTGTCTGTTCTTTCTAATCCCATGTATTTCCGTTCATAATTAGACACCACAAGCATGAAACTAGAAGGAAAGGAGTGAATGAAAATGAAAAACGATAATAGAGATTCATTTGAACTTTATTACGATGAGGTCGGAGAAAAAGAATTGACCCAGCAGTTAACAGATGCTTATCAGAGTGGCTTTGACTATACTGTCAATCAAGAAAATGATCCACAATACGAGGAAAGATAAAGGGATTATATTACTCATTTTTGAAAGATGGTGCCATGTACAATTTAAATGGAGAATGTAATAGTACCAGCCAATGAGGAATAAAAAAGTCATCAAGACCTAGACGGATATTGATGACTTCTTTTTTATTTGTTTACGAGTAGCTAGCTTCTTTATCACTATATAAATGCTTGATGATCCCATGAAAGTATATATGCCGGGTGAAGTATAAGCGTATAACATAAAATAGATGATAATACCAAATGAAATCGTTAAAAAAGCTACGTGATTAAGCTGATATTGCTTGTCGAATATTCGTTCTAGGTCATTGATGTCAATTTTATTTCTTTTAATAAAAATAAAATCTGTGACAATTACAGCAGATAACGGAATGATGAATGCACCTAGTAAAGATATATAATCCTTGGCTTGTGTGACTAATGTTGGAAAACAACTTAGGATAACACCGAGAATACCAAAAATCATAGCACTCTTTAACCGTCCAAGCTTAGGAAAGCTGTTTAATAAGCTGAAACCTCCAGTATAGGCATTGCTCATGTTAATAGAAATCATCGAAACAATCGCACATAATGAAATCAAGGTGACAAGAGAAAATGAACTCGTCAGTTGTGTGGCCGAAACAAATGGGTTAAGATGTTGGAATTGTGCTGCTGAAAAAGCACCTAAAATAGCAGTCATGACAAATCCAATCACGTTCCCAAAAAACAATCCAAAAACTGAGTGCTTTTCTGATTTAGAGTAACGAGCAATATCTGCTGAGGAGCTTACACCTGAAACATATTGAACAAAAGCTAATCCTGTATAAAAGAAAAATGAATGAAAAGAAAAATTTGTATGAGGTGCAATGACATTGATGATTGCTGGGCTGTTAATGATAAATATATAAATGATGACACCTTGGCCTAAAATGAGAATTGGAATAAAATACTTCGTTACACTTTTAATCATATTAAATCCAATTAAGGCGAGAATGGCCATTAAACTTGACAGCAGTAAGGCGATGATAGTAAATGGTACATGGATTTGAAACAATCTATTTATCAATTCTTTTATGACGAAAGTACCACCTATTGTTTGAACGGCAAACCAATATAACGATGTCAAGGTTCGTATTGGAGAGCCGATATATTTTGCACCTTTAATTCCTAAAATAGATCGGATTGCATACTGTGAAGGAATACCATAAGAAGCACCTGGAAGACTTAGCCATGATACGAATGAAAAGGCAATGGCCGCCCCTATTACTGTGCTTAACACAGCATAAATAAACGACAAACCACCTTCTATTACTGCCAAAGCAGGTACTAAAAAATTTCCAGCATTTACTGAAAATGCTAACTGAATATATAAATAATCAAACCATCTAGTATTCTTTAGTTCGTTTGGAACAGGATCAAGACCAAACTTTTCAATCCTATTATGCTTGCTCATAGTATAGTCCCCTTTAAAGAATGCTATGTTCTATTATATATCGGAACATGAAATATTTACGTTTTTTACAGAAAATAAAGAGTGTGGTATAAATTCCCTTGATTTTCCTCATGATAGAATTGAGGTGATTACATGAGAACGGGATTTGTATTCGTAACATTGTTCCTTTTATTTCAACTTCCAAGCTCAAATGTTTATGCAGCTGATTATACCAATAGTCTGCTTTTTAAGGTGACGATATGGCAAGATGGGGTCGAAACGGAATTTGAGTTTGAAAATCCCTCACATTATGAATGGGAAAATGGATCGACCGTCATTAAAGGGGAGAAAGCAAAGGAAAAGGTTAAAGAATTATATAACCGACTTGAAATATCAAATAAAGTAGAAAAAGAGCACCTACTTGTTTCCCTTCAGCATGAGTTTCCGAATTTGGACGGATTTGTAGTTCGGTGGATAGATCCTAACAATAATTTATATACGTGGCATTGGAATCGGAAAGAGAACCAAAAGTCGGAATAAAGTAAAGTGACGGGCACTTGCTATAAACCGTCAACTATTTATTGTTTAGGAAACTATAAAAGCTCATCATTTGTGGATAACTGAGTGATGAGCGTAGTAATCTGGCTCTAGCCTCTAGCCCGCCTGAGGCTAACCGGGGCGCCCTGAGCCTTTTGTTCAATTATGAAGAAAGTATAAAAGTTTTCTGCAAGAGAACCGGCTAGTGACTTGGAATTCAGCTCCATCACCCAGCTACTCGAGGGGAATAAGAAAAATCACTTTTTCCTTGGTCAATTAACCCTAAATGAGTAAAAGCACCCTTTTTCTCATTTAGGAATATTTGCTCTGCCTTAGGCCTACCGGGCGCCCTGAGCCTTTTGTTCCCATTAAGTTTAAAGCGAACAGGACATGCTAAAACTAGATAAAAAACTAAGTATTCACAATATTGAAAGTGCTTACAAAAGCATGAAAAAATTAGAGAAATTTGTTTAACAATTTGTCTTTTGGTGTTATATTTAATACGGTAAATTTAGGCATTGATAAGTAGGAGGAATGAAAAGTGCGTATTGGTGTACCTATGGAAATTAAGAATAATGAAAATCGTGTAGCAATGACACCGGCAGGAGTAATCAACCTAGTGAGATTTGGACATGAGGTATTTATTGAAAAAAATGCTGGCATGGGATCAGGGTTTACAGATGAACAATACATAGAAGCAGGAGCAAAAATTGTTGATACGGCAGAAGATGCTTGGTCAATGGATATGGTAATGAAGGTAAAAGAACCTCTACCAAGTGAATACGGCTATTTTAGAAATGGCCTTATCTTATTTACCTATTTACACCTTGCTCCAGAGCCAGAATTAACAAAAGCTTTAATTAATAACAAAGTGGTCGGTATTGCTTATGAAACTGTACAACTTCCAAATGGTTCACTGCCATTATTAACACCAATGAGTGAAGTGGCTGGACGTATGTCTTCACAATTAGGAGCTCAATTCCTTGAAAAGCCAAAAGGTGGTAAAGGAATTCTTTTAAGTGGAGTTCCGGGAGTAAGACGTGGGAAAGTATCAATTATTGGCGGTGGAGTTGCCGGAACAAACGCTGCAAAAATTGCCATCGGTCTTGGAGCACAAGTATCTATCCTTGATGTAAATCCTGATCGCCTTCGTCAACTAGATGACATTTTTGGAAATGATATTACTACATTAATGTCAAATCCATTTAATATTGCTCAAGAAGTAAAGGAATCAGACCTTGTAATTGGTGCTGTATTAATCCCAGGTGCGAAAGCTCCAAAGCTTGTAACAGAAGAGATGATTAAGGAAATGTCTCCTGGTTCTGTTGTTGTGGATATTGCAATCGACCAAGGTGGAATTTTTGAAACAACAGATCGGATTACAACTCATGATGATCCAACATACGAAAAGCATGGAGTCGTACACTATGCTGTAGCAAATATGCCTGGGGCGGTTCCACGTACGTCTACAATTGCGTTAACAAACGTAACAGTTCCTTTCGCAGTCCAAATTGCGAATAAAGGGTACAAGCAAGCATGTCTTGAAAATGAAGCATTACTTAAAGGAATTAACACATTAAACGGCTTTGTAACGTATCAAGCAGTGTCAGAAGCACACGGTCTTGATTATGCGGAAGCACGTGAACAATTAATGCATTTGATTAGTTAATTTAATTATAAAAGCCTAGGCTAACTTAAATGTCCTTTACAAGATGGTACAGTTTAAGCAGCCTAGGCTTTAATTCAGTATATTATTATATAATCTGTAGTTCCTTCGGAAACTTCGTTAACGTCTCAAAGCCAGTTTCCGTAATTAGTACATCATCTTCAATGCGAACTCCGCCGACACCTGGTATATAAATTCCAGGCTCGATGGTAAAGGTCATCCCTTGCCTTAATTGAAGTGTGTTTGTGGCAGTCATCGAAGGATATTCATGAACATCGATACCAAGACCATGTCCAATTCGGTGTGTAAAATAATCGCCATATCCTTTTTCCGTAATAATCGATCTTGCCGTCCGATCGATTAGTCCAATCTCTTCGCCCGGCTTACTGACAGCAAGTGCAGCCAGCTGAGCTTCAAGAACTGTCTCATAAACCTCACGTTGTTTATCATTCACTTCTCCAAGTGCTACGGTTCTTGTTATATCAGAGCAGTATCCATTAAATACAACTCCTAAATCAAACAAAACAAAATCACCATGCTTCACTGTTGTTAAACCAGGCTTTCCATGAGGTGCTGCTGTTTTCTCACCTGTTAGTACCATGGTTGAGAAGGACATTTCACGAATACCCTTCTTCTTTAGTTCATATTCGATGGTTGCCAGAATTTCAGATTCAGTTCGTCCTTCCTTTATTGCAGATACTCCAACTTCTACACCAAAATCAGCCAGCTTTGCTGCCTCCCTAAGAATATGAATCTCGCCAGGTTCTTTAATATTTCGGAGCTCTTGTAATATTTCCTCTGCGGATACAAGTATAGGAGAGCTAAATATCTCATTTATCTTTTCTACACGAGTATAAATCATATGCTCTTTTTCGATAGCTAGGCTATCAATCTGAATATTACGTTCAACAGTGGCCTTCTTTATGAATTCCCAGGGATTGTCTGTATCGGAATAGCCGATAATTTCGTGCTCCCAGCCAGCAGAACGCACTTGTTCTTTCTCCATATTTGGGCAAACTAGCAAAGGTGCCTCATTTTGAAAAATGAGTAAACCTACAATCCGTTCATGTGGATCCGTATAAAACTGGCTCAAATAAAAAACATTTGCTTTTGAAGTGATAAAGCTTGCAGAAATATGTTCGGTTTTCATCCAATCAACTAGAGCATGTAATCTTTTTTGGCTCATTAACAATCACACCCCATTACAGAATTTTTGATCTCAAAAAAAGTATAATTTTTTTTGAAGATAAAGGAAATAAACTAACTCAAGAAAATACCTTAAATCAACATTTTGTTTAGCCTAACTGTAACAATGATTTATATATGTGTAAACTTTAAGATAAAATAGGAGAAAATTAAAAAAACATTAAAAAACATGAAACTCTTTTTCTTGTAACTCGTATTACATATTGTGAAAAGAAGAATGAAGAGGTGAGGATGTGAGCTTTTTTAAAAGACTCTTCTCTAAACAAGAAGAAGCACCACAAGTTGAGGATCGAACCATTTTCAATCTTGAAATGAACGATTTTGTAACGTATGATCTTGAGGATTATCAGGTCGTTGGAAAGCTCTCCTATAATGATCATGGATTCACCTGGCATGCTTATCAGCTCCAATCAACCGACAAAGTCATTTGGCTCAGTGTGGAGATGGATGACGAGCTAATCTTAGGTGTTTATGAAAAAATTAAATTAAAACTATCTGAACCGATTCCGAAAGAGATTACGTTTGAGGGTACAACCTATTACCTAGATGAAAAGGGAACAGCAAGTGTAACAGGTATAGGAAGAGGACAAAATGTTAATGGTGCTACATGTAAGTATTTTGACTTTTGTGATGAAGAAGAGGAATCTTATTTATCTGTAGAAATTTGGGGTAGTGAAGTAGAAGTTAGCCGTGGATACGATATTGACGAATACGAATTAAAATTTATTGCGTCTAAATAAGGAGGAGTTCATATGTTTCAATTTTTTAAGCGAGTAAAAACAGTTGTAGGCTCAGAGTTAAATGCACTTCTTGATAAGGCAGAAGATCCAGTAAAAATGCTTGATCAATTTATGCGTGAAATGGAAGCCGATATTCGTGAGGCAGAAGCAGCCGTAGCAAAACAAATTGCGAATGAAAAGATGTTAAAGAAAAAGCACGAGGATGCAACTAGCCTCGTACAAAAACGGGAAGACCAGGCAATTAAAGCGTTAGAAGCAGGAAATGAGGATCTTGCTAAAAGAGCTTTAGAGGATAAAAAGCTGCAAAGTCAACAAGCCGAAATGCTAAAGGATTCATATGATCGTGCTAAGAACGATGCAGATGCACTTCGTGAAAAACTAGATGAAATGAAACGTGAATATCATGAAATGAAGCTTAAGAAAGACACATTAAAAGCTCGTGCGGAGTCTGCACAAACTCGTACAAAAATGAATCGAGTCATGTCAGGAATCGGTGGAGACCAATCAAGACAAGGGTTTGAAAGAATGGAAGAAAAGGTTATGCGTTTTGAAGCAGAGGCAGAAACGAGTGAAGACCTGTCCTCAAAGAGTAGAAGTCTTGATGATGAGTTTTCTACACTAGATCGTAATAGTGGAGTAGATGATGAACTGGCTGCGTTGAAAAAGAAGCTAGGTAAGGAATAGAGTAAATGAGGCTGGGACAAAACCCACCTCAATAGAAAAAGCCGGTGAAATTTTACGAGAGTAAAATTTCACCGGCTTTGATTATTTTTGGATAAAAATAAGGACCA